>NZ_CM009109.1 GCF_002836735.1 Psychrobacter sp. 4Bb
TCAGATGGGAACACCTTACGCTTATTCACCGCTGTCCGAATCACGCTGTTTAGCGACTCTATCGCATTGGTGGTATAGATCACTCTTCTGATGTCTTTAGGATAACCAAAGAACACCGTTAAGCCCTCCCAATTACTCCGCCAAGACTTGATGACATGCGGGTACTCTTTGCCCCATACTTCATCAAAGTGCTCAAGGTTGGCCTCTGCTATCTCAAGCGTATCAGCGCCGTAGATGGCCTTTAAATCAGCCGCTATTGCCTTCTTATCTGTCCAAGGTACAAACTTCATCGAATAGCGCACCATATGAACAATGCAAAGCTGGACCTGAGCGTGAGGATAGACGGTGTTAATGGCATCGGGGAAGCCCTTTAAACCATCGACACAAGCAATAAGAATGTCCTGAACGCCGCGGTTTTGTAATTCAGTGAGAACGCCTAGCCAGAACTTAGCGCCTTCATTCTCTGATAGCCACATGCCAAGCAGCTCTTTTCTACCATCAAGTCCCACGCCTAGCGCCAGATAGATTGCCTTGTTGATGATCTGCTTGTCTTGACGTACTTTGACGACAATACAGTCTAAATAGACAATAGGATAAACACTGCTTAACGGCCGGTTCTGCCATGCGGTGATGTCGTCTATGATGTTGTCAGTGACTCTTGAGACAAGAGAGCTTGAGATATCGACGTCGTAAAGCTCTTTGATACTCTCTACAATCTCAGTGGTGGTTTGACCTTTGGCGTATGAGCGAGGATCAGCAAGTGTCTGGGAGACACTTGCCCGAAGCGCAAGACGTAAGGCTATGCCTGTAGTGAAATATGATTTTATCATCGAGCCCAGTAATACGGGTTTGGTGCTTACTGACAAGTACAGGCTCAAAGCTACTGTCGCGGTCTCTTGGGGTGGAGATCTCAAGGTCGCCTGTGTCGCTACGGACGGTCTTTTTAGTATGACCGTTGCGCTTATTAGGCTTGTCTGCTTTTTCATGCTTGGGGTATCCAAGATGCTCTTCCATCTCAGCTTCTAAGGCAGTGTCGATAAAAGATTGCATGAGCTGCTTTTGAAAGTCTTTGATGTCATCGAAGCTGTTCATGCTACCAGCCATTTGCTCGGCCAGTTTTTTAAGGTCAGATTGAGTAGTCATTGCTTATTCTCCGGTTAATGGATTATAAGCAGTTACACAGTTTTTAGGAAACTCCCCAAGGATAAACCGCGGATGACGCCCCTGATAAATTTGATCAGCGGCAAGTAGCACTACTCAGCGAGTTTGCACAGCGCCATGGTATTGGGGACCACGATAAAGCGGTGGAATTTACCGCGCACTTACGCCAAGTGGCCAAACGTTTTGATTACACGCTGGTTGAGAACAACAAATTCATCATCAAGCTGTTGCGTGATCCTAAAACTGAACGTGAGCAGTATCTAGCGCTTACTAAGCATTTTATAGACTTCAGAGACAATATCGATCAAAAACGAGCGGCATTTAATACCAGCATCATCGACAAACTGGGCGGTAGTGCAGGAGATGTTGGCAGAATGACTCGGGATATCATCTCATCATTTAGCTATACCAAAGGGTTAACGCATTACATCAATCAGGATAACTACCCAGCTGAGGCGAGGAAGGTTGCTAAAGAACATTTAGCAGATACCTTGGATAAAACCTGTCAGCAGTTTAAGTTTGCGTTGCGTGATGTTAACTCCTTACCAACAACCCAGCGTAAGACCTACTCAGAGGCCCTTAAAGCAACTTTAGAGACGTTTACTGAGCAATATGGCAAAGATCTGTCTGAAAGCCAACACAAAGCGTTACAGAGTGGTTTAGAGTCTTACCAATATCAAGTTAATAAAGCGCATTCACCTAGCCGAGGATTTAGTCCTTAATCTAATCCTTAAAAAACCATTACTGAGGGATAAGTTACTTAGGCAAGATACGTTGTTAAAGTGATGATTTTTCACTTATCCACAAAAAAATTTATCACCCGTTTCTTTAAGGGTTTTTATTTACTCCTGTTTATTCCTGTTTACTCCTGTTTAAGAGTGTTTTTTCTTCTTTATAATCAATGACTTGCGATGAGAATAAACACAAAATGAGTAGAATAAACACAAAATGAGTAGAATAAACACAAAATGAGTAGAATAAACACAAAATGAGTAGAATAAACACAAGTAAAAATTACTGATACTATTTATGAATTTATATGCTAAAGTGAATCTTAATTATTATTGAAGATAACAGTGCATTGAGCAAGGATTCGCAAAAAAAATATGGAAAACAATCTAGTTGTACAATCCAATGAGCTTGTTCTAGCAGCTTATACCATGACTACTAAAGAGAAGCAGTTATTACTGACTTGTATTAGTCGTATTGATAGTAGACCTGATGCGCCAAATATTACTAAGCAAACCAAGTTTACGGTGACAGTTGATGAAGTAGCAAAAATATTCTATACCGATAGCACCAAGAAGAATGCTTTTAGAGATTTGGAGCAAGCTAGTAATCGGCTTTTTGATAGGGAGGTACTGATAGCACTAGAGGATAATAAAACGCTTCGTACTCGCTTTGTTAGCGGTGTTCTTTACGACCCCAATGGAGAACAGATAACAATAACATTTGCAGAGGATGTACTGCCTTATTTGACACAGCTAAAAGCTAACTTCACAAAATATAGGCTGATGGAGGTGTCTGAGCTCTCAAGTATTCACTCTATGCGCTTATATGAATTAATTGTTTGTTGGGTAGGTCAGTACCAATATACTCAATCTATGGATTTAGACGATTTTCGCTATGTTATGGGCATTAAAGGTAAGTATAAGCAATTTGGACAGCTTAGAGAGCGTGTGATTGAGACTGCTATAGATGAGGTAAATGAGAGTACAAACTATAAAATTACTGTTGAGTACCATAAAAAAAGTAGAGGCAAAGGTTACGAGGGCCTAACGCTCAAATTCCATCGGAAAACATTAGACAAGCTAACCAGTGCAGACGGCACCCTGTCGCAAGCTACCATACAGTCTATCGTTGATAACGTGCAGTTTATGAATGACTATAACAACCATCCAAGCCTAAGTTATGACGGCAAAATGCAGACTGACGCATTTAAGCGCGAAATGATTAATATCATACAACGAGAGCCTGAAAGCTTTAACAAGCCTAATAAGGCTTTAGAGAGCTATTTACCAAAGATTAAACACTAATGTTTTTTCAAATATCCGTTAAAGTCAAAAGAACCACCGTTTTTTCTTCTTAGCCGTCGCGACGATTGAATCGTCTTTTTTTTCTTGCTCTGGTTCAAGTAGCGGCTCATCGCTCATTTCAGCTTGCTTAAATTCTAGCAGTCTCACTTGTGCAAAATCCTGGATACTGGCGTTGGCTTTATCCAGCGTTTTGTTCAGCTGTGCTATCTGCTGCTGATAATTTTCAATTAACTTCTTTTGATCATTTACCTGTTGGCTGAGGTGTTCATTCTTGAGCTTTTCAAGCGCTAATAGGTGTTCAATATCCGTATTGTACTGAACACTTTGACTGTTCAGAGGTGTACTTTGAGAAGTGTCCACTGAACGTTCAGTACGTTTTTTAGAAATTGGCTCACCAAACACGCGC
This sequence comes from Psychrobacter sp. 4Bb, assembly GCF_002836735.1. Classification (GTDB taxonomy): domain Bacteria; phylum Pseudomonadota; class Gammaproteobacteria; order Pseudomonadales; family Moraxellaceae; genus Psychrobacter. Next base: position 3,604 of record NZ_CM009109.1, read on the forward strand.
AACATTTCTGAAACGTCTATTTTCTTATCTGCTGTTCTGGAAAGCTCACCATCATTGACTTTCTGATAGATCGTTGTTCTTGATACACCCCATTCTTTTGCCGCTTTTGTCACCGATATGTTCATTGTTCACCTAGTGTTCAAGTACGTTTTTACAACCTGTACAGTACAACTGTCCAGAACGTTCAGTGAACAACTATCGCATTAACTTGCCTATTAAGGCAAATCGAATATATGGCAGCTAATCAATACTCAGGAATAACAAAAGTCACTTAGTTCGTCCAAAATTTTTATTAAAGGTTGGTTAAGTAAGATGCTACATCATTCCATCTAAATCCAATATCGGACCTCGAAAACACAAAAAAAAGAGCTGAATAAATCAGCTCTCTATTATGTCGCATATAAACCTTAACTCACTGCTGTCACGCTTTTTCGTAGTCCTTGCTCAATGCTTCTCATGTTCTGAGTGGCTAACCCATTCTGATAATTCCCTTGCTGAGTACTGCTAATATAATCTGTCTCTGCTGGATAAAAATCTTCAGCCACATCAAGCAGGCCATCACTATCAACCTCAAAGCAGGAGTTCACATAACCTTGTTTAGCCGCTTCTTCTAACGCCGCTTGATCAAAGCCATGTTCGCTCAGCTCACGATCAATCGCTCCAGCATGTTGTACCGCATCTTTAAGCGTCACCCCATCACGCAATGTCAGATCCACAAAGTAAATTGGCGTACGATAACTTTGCGTGGTGCTTTTACCCCTTAGCGTGAGTTGTAGTGGCAGACAAGATAGCTTATTGCCTGATACTGCAGCAAAGTAGCTCAGCCTTGCTGCTAACGTTCTAATACTATTAAAGCCAGTCGTACGAAAGATGAACGTACCTAGCTCATCGTCTTCACTGAGATTCACGTACAATCTGCCATACGGTTTACAAGCACCGCCTTGCGACAGTGGACAACGATCAGGTGACGGGCAAGGCAGTGTTTCCACGCCATTACTTGTACGACGTTGACATTGCTCACCGTCGCCGACACATAGTGGACGACCAGTTTGCCTATCGAACAGCGTGTATTCAGCACGTAAATTAAGCTCAGGATCATTAAATAGCATGCGTACAGGTATTTGTCTGAGCTTACCGTCATTCTTTTCGCGTAGCTTTGCATCAAGTGGATGATTGATCCAACCGTCTTTATTCTGCACTTGGCTGGTAATGGTGAATTGATCGTCTTTAGCAGGTAAACGCTTGCCATCCTTTTGAATGACACGTCCAATGCTGATACGACCTAAAACTGGTGGCGTTATGGTGAGACCTTTAATCATGGTGATATTCCTTATGTGTTGAATGAATTTGTTTAAGCCATAAAAAAGCCCACCTGTGCTAGGTGGGCGGTTATGAACTTATTTCGTTCAGTTGAGTAATGGGTTGATGATGAAGTAGTTTGTGACTTATTCATTAAGAATGACAAAGCGTCTGCTACCTTGACGGGTTTTACTGAATTTAGCTAATAGTTCAGGATAGGCTTTAATGACAGCTTTACTATCCAGACCGACACTGTCTTTCGAGCGCTTCCATGAAATAGCACCTTTCTCAAATACAGCGACCTCATTGTCGGCAATTAGCGTTTGCAGCTGGTGCTTTACCTGATCATGACGCTGCTCTAACTCTTGCATATAGTCACGATAACTCAGCAGTTGCTCAAATAATTTGTTGGCGCCATCGTCATCTCGCAGATCAACCTTGCTTGATGGTTTAGGGTTTGGATACAGCTGTTTTAATGCCCGAGCTGCCGATTCAGAATGGTCAGGGGTTGGTGGTGTGTCGGTTGCTACGTATTGCCAGAACAGGCGCTCCTGCTCGATGATGGATTCAATCAATCGCTCATCACGCTCAACCTTATAAATTTTCGCCTCATGACCGCAAAGCAGCACACAGATATGCGCTGCAGTTTTGCCAGTGACCGCTAATTGGTGCTGTACTTGGCAAGTGACATATAACGGTACGCCATGCTTCCAAAGCTTGGCACCATGTTCCCCTGCGGTTTTACACTCTAAAATCTGTATCTTATCTGACCCCACCACCGAGTAATCTAAATTAGCCAGCATAAAGTGCTTGTCAGGATCAGGATGCTGCAAGATGGCATTGACACGCCTGACCTTATTGCCAGTGTGTTCTTGATAGTATTTCGCCACCATCGGCTCTAGCGTATTGCCCCAGTAAAGAGGTGAGTAGCCATCTAAGCTCTCATTGATATTTGAACTCATGCGTCCCGTCTTAATCATCCATAGCTCAAGCATAGATAGGTACGGATGGATACCACAAGCGGCGGCAGCATCAGAGCTGCCAATACCTTGCTTGCGAAATTGTAGCCAGTCTTCACGACTTAACGATTTGGTGTTAATCAAACGCTTAGCTGTGGTTGAAGTATTAGATTGGTTAGGTTTATCAGCGGTAACGCTTTGCTTGGTTTTCACTACTGATGGTTTAAACTTCACGGTGGCACGTTTGGCTTGTCTTGGCTGAGTCGTATTGTTTAGTGCGATCATGTTCATAGCGAACTCCTTCGATAAATGGATTATGAGTATTAAATGAAATAAGCGGCATAAAAAACCACGCTCGAAGGCGTGGTTGATTGTATTGTCAGATTTTAAATGTGGCTGGTTAAGCCAGCATCAGTAAGGATTCTTCTAGACCCTTTTGTTTGAGCTTAGCGCCAGAGCCAAACCAAGCACCGTCTAATCTATGGTCTCTCGACATCGCCCTGCGTTCATGATCGACGTATTCAGTGATACTACATAGCAAGCCGTAAGCAGTATCTTTGGCAGCATCAAGATCGGCTCCGCGACCTTGACCGTTAAACATGTTCATGACCTGATTCATGGCACGAGCATTGGGTACGGCGTCTTTTTCTTTCTTAGCACTGTTAAACAGAATGATGTCATTGTCCTGATCGTTGAATACACGGCTTAGATAATTGGCTGCTTCTGCTTGGGTCACCCGGCGCTCAGATAGCTGCTTCATCTCATAGCTGTGCTCATCCCATTGCTTGACCGACACACCCAATTGCTGCTTGGCCTTATCCGCATCAAAGGACGTAGAGTGCGGTACTTTTACTACGCCGCCGCTTCCGTTAGCTAAACTGATTGCCAAGGTGTTATTACACACCACACGAATGGACGTGAACTGGGCGGTGGTCGCCAGCGTGCCGTCACAAGCGGTTGCAAGAAGTAAGTAGCCATTACTGACATCTTTGCCTTTGAGTGTTGCTGACTGGCCTGTACGAGCCAATGCCCATAGCTTACGCCCGCCCTTCAACACACCAGCAGTCTCCAATTCAAAGTCAGACTGTTCCGTAAGATCACGATAGAATTCTAGGATCTCACGCGGCTGTACTTCTTGATAGCGCTGACTGACCACCGATAGCGGCTCGAAGTTATCGCTACGGTACAACACCTTCTGCTCTGCAAAGGGTAGAATCAGGTTATGCCCTTTGTCATTGTTTGCCATGTAGCTGACGTCTGATGATTCAATACGCCAATCCATACCCGCTTGCTTTGCCCAGACCTCGATAGGCTGCTTGGGTGATAATTCTTGACCTAAGCCATGCCAAGGGGTGTCGCCGACGTAGGCCATTGTCTCTAATAAATGTGCCATTATGATTTTTCCTTTTAGATTTGATTATGAGTATTGGCTATAGGGGTGCTTTAGATGGTGAAGGTTCTTGAGCAGGTATTGCAGGTATAACTGGGCCTTGCTGCTAGAGTGATCAAAGGTGGCTGCTGTAGCTTGTCTTTAGCCAAGCTGATCGCAGAAGCCAGTGCCGTACCTACTACCACACCAATAGCGGAATTGATTTTGTAATACCTACAGATACTCACACCAAGCCCTGATAAGGCAGATTGTGAGCACAGTTGCTCGAAGAGATTAAAGGGACTGTCATTAGGCATATTGCTTGTGACGTTGGCTGAATGACAGTGGGGGCAGATTGGTCTCATAAAGGACTCCTTTTCGATTGCGCATAAAAAGGCCTGCTATAAAGCAGGCCTTGATGACACGTTTTGGGGTAGATTGATGAGGCAACGATGACATCGGTGCTCATCTCATGGCGATACTATATATCTAAAATTATTTTGATATGGGTGGTAGTCCACGGCGTTTAGCTGTGCGAAACGTGCCGTGTCCAAAGGTACGCATGCCTGACACCTTTACCTTTAAATATTGGTCCACCTTCTCAGGTTTAGTTAAATACAGTGCAGTACGTAAAGCATTTTCAACTTCAATAGGGTTGTTTTGATGAATCATGCCAATACCTAATTTACCGTTTCGTTCATAATCCTGCTTAGTTTTTTTATCGTGGTAGTTATAGTACTCACCTAAACCCCCAGTCACCATTTTCCATTTCTCACCTACCTCACGAGCCAAGTACCAATCATTTTGTATTTTGGAACCGTCGTACATCAGCAATAAATGACAGTGCAATCCGCCCTCAACACCACCTTGTTCAAGAGCCCAAGCATTGCCTTGAAGATACTCAAAGCACGTTTTCTTATTACTGACCAGCTCTCTAAATTTTCTCATATGACAGTCAAAATCCTCAATGGACACATGATGTCTGGTTTCTTTTGCGTACTTTAGATCGATACGTATAAAGAGCAGTCGTGAGTAATGATTAGACAGGTTGTTTACATAACATTCTAACTCTCTCTTATTTTGAGATTCCTGATAAATGAACGCTTGACGTTCATTCTCAATATCATTTTTATAGCATGACAGTATGTTGATAAAACGCTTTGTTTTATCATGATCCCAAATCACATTTTCTGGATAGGTATCACCAACGATCGCTTGAGTGCTACTAAAAAATGCTAAGACTGGCTGTGTATAAAATAACTCAGTATTGAGATGATTCATGAACGGGTAATACAACCCGTTCAGTTTATCCATAGTCTCATTAAAGCTGATGGTGTTCGCCAGTATGTCCGTAACCAGACTGTGAACATTAGCGACAACTAGAGGTTGATTAAGATGTGAATACGGCATGGTAGTGCTCCTATGAAGTTGGTTTCATAGGGTAAGGTCAGTCTGTATTTTTATAATATTAACTGCTGAGAGTTGCGCGCTCAGCACTAGAATAAATGATAATGGCATTATTAATAATATAAATAACCCACTAAGGATGAGCTGCCAAAGAGCAGCTTTTTGCTTGTGTGCTTGATGTTTTTTTATCGGAGCAGATGCAGTATTGCTGTCTGCGTTAGAGTTCCGATTAGGATGGAGTTAGCTGACTGGGGTTGTCAAAACGTATCATATATTGTTCTTGCTTAGTGGAGCCCATCCCGCTTAGTGATGAAATCATCCATTCAAGGGCACGCAGATAGTACCTAAACGAAGCATTTATATTAGGCCGAAATCACTCACACTTATTGCTAGAACGAAACTTATATACAAGGTATAGTCAAAGCAGAAAGATGAAAGAATAAATTCAGTCTATTTTAAGCTAAAAAACGGTGTAAGACTGCTCACGCCTCTATATTAGGGAGTTCTTATGTAGTAAATACATACTTTTTTCCTACTAAAATAGACTATTAACCCACTTTTTAAGAGTTTTTTTGAAGGAAATCTGGCTATGATATACGCTAATAATTCGAATTATAATGATGGAAACTCGGCTCATAATTATGATCGATTGAACGACAATTACGAAATCCCGGTTGAAAAAAGTGGATGTGCTTCTATGGCTTTAACAGCTACATCTGATAATAATGGGGCTGTAGTAGAAGGCGATAATCAGCCATCTACTAGTTTAAATCAAGAAGTGCTAAATCAAGCTAATGCATATCATCAGGCTCAGCAATATAAATTTAGTACTGACTTGTATTTTTACCATGCAAAGCAAAACTGGAAAAACCATGAGGATTTTTATAAAACGATTGGAAGTTTTAATGAGGAGGATTGCAAGAGCTTGGTATTTGCGCACAATGTATATTTGGGAAATTTATCAGCTAATATCGAATTTGATAAGGGAGCGTTCAAATCCACTTTGATCAGCATATTCAAGTCTCAGCCATATCCAATTCCATACTTTCACGAGCTAATGCGATTTAAAATTAACAACCAGCTGCCAGATAGCTCATTGAACTGGATAAAAGGTGATCTTCGTAGCGCCCTGCACATCGCTTATTTAGTTCAAGGGTTTTTTTACAATAAAACTATGGTTGGAGGTACTGAGTTAATTTCTCATATTTCGAATTATTTAAAATATGAGATTATGCATTTCAACTACACTCCACTCACCCTTCCGTATTATGCAAATTATGTAGTCGAAAACAATCTTCCGTTAATATGGCGTATAGAAACTATTAAATCTGTATATTTTAGAAATCGTACTGATAGAGAAATTAAGTGGCTCAAGGGTGATGATAGTGATCAAATTGAATGGGCTTATAATTATCTAAGCTCAGACAAGAGAGATCACCTTATACTTCAGGATATCTTCATACCCTCCTCTATAGAGGACAAGTATAATTTAATCTTAGCGAGTCTTGATGTCCTATCAAATGCAAAATACACATATGAGGCTGTTACTAAAAATATAGATATCAGCGACCCTACAGTTGATCTTGAATCAATAGCAGAAATATCATATAGAGCCAAAATTATAGAGAACATGAAAGACGCATGGGCTAAATTCTCAACGAGCAACAAAAATGAAGATTTAAGTGAAGTCAAGATATATAAGAAAAATCAAGATCAATTAGATTCTATCATCAAAGCTAAAGGAACGACTGCCAACAAAGTTATAAGCCAAATTATTGAAGATGAGTACAAAAAAATTTTCAATAAGGGCTAGATAACTTAGGCAGATAGGGTTAATCGTTTAAGGATAGCTTTTGGTCGATAGTATGTTGAAAATTTCAATTTATGTACACCCTTATGTACACTATGAAATCAAAATAATAAATTAAATATAAATATCAATTGCTTATATACCAATTACCGTTCCGGCTCCGGGACTTGAACCTTCGCTAAGTACACTAAGACTACCTTATTCACTCAAATCATTGGTGCTACTCGCCTAAATATCCAAGGGTCCATTTTGAATGAGAATGGGTAGTCACGAAGGGCAGTATTTTCCAAAATATAATACTCATCATAAAAATGATGGCCTAATATTTAAAATACCTCAGCTATTAACTCTGCTTTAAGACCCGATAAACGGTAGCTACCCCAACACCAACTGCCTTAGCGACTTCCTCTTTTGTCATATTGTTTTGACGAGCTAATTCTTTAATACGATTGTGCTTTGCGGTATTGGCTTTCTTACCGGTAGGTTTATATCCGCTATTAGCCAATCCCTGCTTGATGCGCTCTCTACGCTTATCGTTATCAAGCTTTGCCATCGTCGCCAATAAGTCGATCAGCATATCGTTAATCACTCTTAGGATGTCTCCAGTCATACCGTCACTCACCGTATGCGTGGTTGGCAGATCAGCCACCACCAATCGTAAGCCCTTATCTTTGATACGCTGCTTTAGAATCGCAAAATCATCTTGAGATAGCCTGCTTAATCTATCCACGCTTTCAACTAGTAGGATATCGCCTTGCTCAGCGTCCTTTAGCAGCTGAGCTAATGCTGGTCTATCGAGCTTCGTACCACTGAAATGCTCAACGTACTCAACATGGTTGTCATCATAGCGTGTACTGAAAGTCACCAAATCAGCTAATGCTCTGGTAGCGTCTTGATCCTTAGTACTGGCTCTCACATAAATACGTACGGTCATAACACCACCTCTATCACTTAGACTTAATAATTAATGTTCATTGATAATATCAAGATATTACTATCATTTAATAATAGAAACAAGTCTAATGATAGTTTATTTATCATTTAGAGGTTTTATGTTTTGGGTATAGTCTAATGGTAGATTGTCAGGCGCTTTCACTGGTTCGGTACCCTAGTGAGGACTTGAATATTAAGCTATCCTCTATGTCCTATTCTCAATTGAGTTTTTATGTCTAATATACTAAGTAATGAACCTATAATACAATACGAACCACAGAGCCTACGTCCAATAGTAGCTACTATTGGAGTACTTTTTAAAGATGGAAAGGTGCTTTTAGTACGCCGTGCTAACCCACCCGATGCAGGTCGATGGGGTTTTCCCGGTGGTAAAATTGAACGTGGGGAAACTGTTAAAGATGCTGCCGTTCGTGAACTTTATGAAGAGACAAGCATTGTATCAAAAGCCTTTAAGACATTTAACGCTGTAGACGCGTTTGACTTTGATAGTAGTGGTATGACCCCTGCTGTCAATCCCGTAGAACTAAACTTGGGAGATTTTAGTTACGCAGCCTGACGATAATAATCAAACCACACCTGTCTTGGCGATTTATAGCCCAAGCCCTTTTGAATCCTTGTTTGGTTGTAGTACAGCTCGATGTATCTAATGATATCGTTGATAGCTGTAAATCTAGTCTTATAATCCTGATGATATACCAGCTCATTCTTTAATGTGCCCCAGAAGCTTTCTATCGGAGCATTGTCGTAACAATTCCCTTTGCCGCTCATCGAGCCTATAAAATGGTGCTGTTTAATGATCTTATGATACGCGTGGCTACAGTATTGACTACCTCTATCAGAGTGAACGATTAGCCCTTTGCTGGGTCGTTTATTTTTAATTGCCATATTGAGTGCACGGCATACTAAGTCAGCAGTCATGCGTTTGTTGATGGCATAACCAACAAGCTCTTTGGTGTATAAATCTTTAACGCCTGCCAAGTACAGCCAGCCCTCAGCAGTCCAGATATAAGTAATATCGCTTACCCATACTTCATTAGGACGGTTTGCATCAAACTTCTGATCCAGCACGTTTGGATAAACCAGCTTGCTATGATCGGAGTCAGTGGTGACTTTAAAGCGCTTGTGGCGACGGCATTTTATGCCATGTTCTTCTTTAATACGTCTGACCATGTACAAGCTAATATCATGGCCTTGATCTATGAGCTTTGCATGCAGTCGCTCAACACCATAGCGCTCACGAGTTTCACTGTGAGCAGCCCTAACCAGTAGCTCAGACTGATTACGATGTATCTGTTGGTCACTGATATCACGACTCAGCCAGTCGTAATAACTTGACGGCTTAATCTTCAATACATGGCACATAGTAGTGATGCTAAATATCTGCTGATTGTCTTTGATAAAGGCGTACTTTACTAACTGTTTTTCGCGAAGTACGCCGTCGCCTTTTTTAATATCTCTCGTTCCTCTTCGGCTATTTTAAGCTGTCGTTTGAGCTGCTTTATTTCTTTAAGAGCACTCATAAGGTCAGGATCATATTGCTCTGTGCCAATAAGCTTGCCTTGATTGGCTTTGTTATGCCAATTTGATAGCGTTTGCATGGCAATGCCAAGCTGCTTTGCAGTCGCTGAGATATTGCCATTATTGTTTGCTATCTTCTTAACGGCTTCTGCTTTAAATTCTGTGCTGTAAGTTCTGATTTTCTTGGTCATGGTAAACTCCTGTCAATACGCTTAGTTTACCAAGTTTAGTTGTACGGTTTCTTCAGCATAGCTCAGTAAGCTTCGTCACCATTTTGTTCTTGTAGCCGTACTTTGTATTTGGGTTTCTGGTGATCCTCTAGCAGGTGATGACGCCCTAGAAGCTAGATTTTTCGATATTGAAGATTTGATCAATGCAGATTTAGCCCTTAGCTTAGATGTTAAAGAAATAGCATTACAAGCAGCTGAGTTACTCTAAAAAGTAAGAAAGTTCGATATTCTATACCCCAGGGGGAGGGTGTAAATAATTCTGTGTAAATAAAACTGTATTTACACAGAATTATTTACACCCTCCCAGTAACAGCCGATGTAGCCTTACGTTTGCACGATGCTTTAGGTATTAGTGCTGATTTACTCATGCGCGTTCAATCAAAGTACTCTCTTTGGATCGAATCGCAAAAACAACGTCCACAAATTCAGCCATTTTTTGCGAGTTGTTAGTGGTTTGACCCACTAACAACTAACACGTTGGCTATTCATTGAGTAAATCCTAAACTCAACTAATTCTTTTATTTATCAGGCAACCATTTTTCGACATTCGACGGCACATTCACGGCAAGCATCAGCACATTGCTGGCAGTATTGATGCTCATGTTGGCTACATTCATCTGCACAGTATTCACAAACCTTGGCACAAAGCTCACAAATTTCTTTCATAAAAGGAGATTCTGTTTGCTGCATACGAGCACAGAGCTGACAAATATCTGCACAATCTAGACAACGCTGAATACATTCTCGCATCATCTCCAGATTTTCTTCTTTTAGACAGGCATTTGCACAACTGGCACAGGTAAGGTAACAGTTCATACATGCCTTTGCGCAATCTGAAAATTGGATATCGTTCATCATACTTCCCTAAAGTCAATTGATTTAGGAATAGGCTAATCAAAAAAAAGATATACACTAGGACGATTATGTAAGGGAAAGTAAAATAGTCATAGATTTTGTTAAATGGTTTTAGGAGAGTGTAAATGCAGTGTCGATGAAGGACTGCATGAGCTGCTTTTGAAAGTCTTTGATGTCATCGAAGCTTTTCATGCTGCTGGCCATTTGCTCAGCCAGTTTCTTGATGTCAGATTGGTTAGTCATTGCTTATTCTCCTGTTAGTGGATTATAAGCAGTTACACAAAGTTTGGGAAACTCTCATGGAAATTGCCTTTTGAGTTTGAAGCAATGTACAATGATAAGATTAACCCGTTAGGTCAGGTGGCCTAACTTAAATAAAAAGTCTCCGACAAACCCGGTACGGTTCAGATGATGCGTTCTACTACATGGATTACAGTCTTGGTTGGATTGTTCATGTTCCAAAGCTTTTGGAATGTGGCGGCGGCCTTTTGTGTCCATGAACAACAGCCTCAATCACAGCAGAGTTATCATTTTGGTCATCACCAAAATACCTTGTGTGCCAGCGATAGTCGTCAACACGATCATAATGGACAGTCAGAAAACATAAAAACATTCAGTAGCGATTTAGAAATCGGTGAAGATCATCAAGATCATCTACCATCGATGATGCATTTGATTGTACAAAATGAAAAAGTAGATGTGTTTCATCCAAGCTCTGAAGTTAAAGTGAATCCACAATTTCATTGGAAAAACAGCTATCAGGCTCCTGACCTGTTTCAACAAAGCCTACCTCCCGAATTTTCCCCGCTCATGGTGGGGTAGCCTAAAACATTCCCACCACTTTTATTATTTAAATAAGTGGGAAAAATCATGTCTTCACAATCAATTATACTCTTGCGTCATAGCTTGGTTGCTTGTATATGTGCAGCGGCTATGCAATATAGCTATGCTGAAAACGTTACCAGCTTTGAATCCGCTTTAGCAAAAGTACAAAGTTACCAGACTCAAGACAAGCCGTGGCAACAAGTTCAGCAAATATCTGAATTGAATATTCAGCAAAGTCGGTTATGGCAGAATCCAAGTATAAGTTTAGAACAGTCTGGCTTTGGCTCAGGTCAAGAACAGGAATTCAATGTTGGCGTTAGTCAACCTCTAGATCTATTTGGTCAGCGTAAGCTGAACCGGGTGATTGCCAATACCTCGAATCAACAAATCCAATTGCAACAGCAATTATGGAAGGCACAAAGCCAACTGATTGTTAAATTTGCATGGTCGCAATTTGCACTTGCTGAGGTTGAGCAGTCTGCTTATTCAGTACAGTTAAAAACAAGTAAAGTCAATCTGGACAGTGCCCAGAAACGCTATCAGGCAGGCAGTATTGCCCTGGTTGATTTTGAGCGTGCCCAAATTGAAGCGCTAGAAATCCAACGACTTTATGAGCAAGCGATGCTGAATAAACAAGCTGCCGGTCGTCAGCTGTCTAATTTGTGGGGGGGAGAAACATCTTCACATCTTCAATTGAATAAAACCGCTATCCCTTGGCCAGAGCAAAGTCTCCAAACTGTGCAACGGTATATTGCTGAAGGGTGGCTAGAAAAATTCTATGCCTTGAACATTCAGCAATCGGATCATCAAATTGAAAATTTAAGAATTCAGGCACGTCCCAATCCGACTTTAAATGTAGGCATGAAACGTAGCAAAACCCCTAATGAAAGCAACGATACGACTTTAGCAATCGGCGTGGCTATTCCACTGAATATTTTCAATCGCCAGCAATATGCGATCCCGATGGTCCAGCAACAGCAAATATTGCTGAACCAACAGCAGCAGCGTGAGCTGAAGCAACAAATACTCGATATTGCCAACAGCATGCATCAGCTCAAAGGTTTACGTAGCCAGTTCGATGCCACAACAGCACAAGTTACTTTGGCGACCAAAGTTCAGAGCCGTACTTTACTAGGGTTTCAGGCAGGGAAACTGTCCATTACCGACGTTCAGCAAGCAACCACCCAACTGCAGAATCTTCGATTGGGTCAATTACAAACTCTACGTCAAGCTTGGCAAACTGCCCTAGCAGCTGAGGCACTCAGTATTGGCACAAGTTATGAAGAAATTAGCCGTTCGGATGCCTATACACAACTGAATAAAAAGGCAGTCGAAGCATCGCAAAATTTAATCAATGGGGGAGCACGATAAAATGAACGCCAAGCAAAACGGAAAAATATCCCAGTCTCTCATGATTGTAGTTTTGATTCTGATTACGGTCTTGGTCAGTCTGGCTATTTGGTTAAGTTCAAAAAAAACTGAATCTGAGGGGCAGGGTTATGATGAGGGAAATGCCGAATATTCTGATGAAGATAGTTCTGAAGAAGGACATGCTGAAGAAGGCGAAATACAACTGACCAGCCAACAAATGGTTGAACAAGGTTTAAAAGTTGCTGTTGCATCCACAGGATTGGTTGAAAAGCTGACAACCCTGCCAGGTAAATTGGTGGTGAATACCGATCAACAAGCGCATATATCGCCTAATTTTAGTGGTTATGTCGAGCAGATCAATGTGGCTTTAGGACAGAGCGTGCAAAAAGGACAAACGCTGGCTGTACTAACCGTGCCTGAACTGATCGACCAACAGGCAAATCTGCGTATGGCACAGGTGAATCTGGATTTGGCCCGTAAAGATTACCAGCGCGAACAGCAACTCTGGTCACAGGGGGTTTCTGCCAAACAGGATTACCAGCGTGCCGAAAATGCCTACCGTCAAGCGCAGATTACTGTCCAGTCCTCACAAGCACGTTTAAATGCATTAGGTGCAAGTGGCAATAACAATGGGCGTTTTCTGATTAAAGCACCGATCTCTGGGGTGATCAGTCAAAAAGATATTGTGGTCGGTGAAAATGTGCAACTGGCTAATCAGCTCTTTGTCATTGAACAGCTGAAAGATTTATGGCTTGAGTTTAATTTGCCGAATCAATTCTCAGGTCAACTGCAAGCCGGGCAAAAAATTGACTTTAAAGTGAATGATTCAGATCAAAGCTATAAAGCTACTGTACAAAGCTTAACCTCTCAGGCAGATGTACAAACAGGGCGTCTGGTGGTGCGCGCAAAACTCGATGCGCAAGCTACTGAGTTGCGTTCTAATGTGTTAGTGAGAGTGTTGATTCCGGAAGCTACAGCAAAATCAGCCCTTCGGATTCAAAAGTCTGCGCTGCAAAGTATTGAAGGTGAAGACAGTATTTTCATCGTAGATTCAGAACAAAAAGGTCAAGTCCACTTAAAAGCACAGAAAGTGCAATTGGGGCAGGCTTCAAGTGATGGACAATGGCTTGAAGTGATTTCTGGGCTGACTGAAGGGCAGAAGTATATCGCTCAAGGCAGTTTCTTGTTGAAATCTGAATTAGAAAAAGACGAGGCAGGCCATGGACATTAATTCTGATCTACCAAAACCAGAAGGTTTATTCGAACGAATCATTCAGTTTTCCATACAAAATGCGATTTGGGTGTTGCTCTTTGCCTGTACCTGGATTGCGGTCGGGGTGTATAGCTATCAGAAACTCCCGATTGATGCTGTACCCGATATTACCAATACCCAAGTCCAGATTAATACTCAAGCCAAGGGTTTTACTGCGCTTGAAGTCGAACAGCTGATTACCTATCCCATTGAAAATGCCATGGCTGGCATTCCGGATCTGGAGCTTACCCGTTCCATATCCCGTTATGGACTCTCTCAAGTCACCATTGTCTTTAAAGATGGGACTGATATTTATTGGGCCCGTCAGCAGATTAACCAACGGACACAGGAGGCGCAATCTGAGTTGCCTGCACAAATCGCACCGACGATGTCCCCCGTTTCTACGGGTCTCGGTGAGATTTATCAATGGGTACTGAAGGCAGATCCGAATGCGAAAAAGCCGGATGGAACTGCATACACGCCGATGGATTTGCGTGAGATTCAGGACTGGATTGTGCGTCCTCAACTGCAACGTGTTAAGGGAGTTGCAGAGGTCAACAGTATTGGTGGTTTTGAAAAAACCTATGTGGTCTCTCCCGATTTAAACCGGATGCAGCAACTGAATATCTCATTAGAACAACTGCAACAGGCTTTAGCGCAAAATAATGAGAACCGAGGTGCAGGTTATATTGAAGACAATGGTCAGCAACTGACGGTACGTGTACCGGGTGCATTCAATGGGCTTTCTGATATTGAGAACACCATGCTGGGTAGCCCAAATGGCAGCCCAATTCGGGTTGGTGATATTGCGCAAGTCTCTATTGGGCATGATTTAAGAACCGGTGGGGCAACCTATAACGGCAAAGAAACCGTTTTAGGGGTTGTCATGATGGCGATGGGTGGAAATAGCCAGACTGTTTCTAAAGCTGTGGATGCCAAGCTTCAAGATATTCAGAATAGTTTGCCTAAAGGGGTAGTGATTGAAACGGTGTACGACCGTACTATCTTGGTTGAGAAGGCGATTAAAACCGTTCAGAAAAACTTGGTAGAGGGAGCAATCCTGGTCATCATCATTCTGTTCCTGTTTTTAGGGAATATCCGTGCTGCCTTGATTACTGCCTGTGTCATTCCACTCTCTATGCTGTTTACCTTAACCGGGATGGCACAGCAAAATATCAGTGCCAATCTGATGAGTTTAGGTGCACTCGATTTCGGCATCATTGTCGATGGTGCTGTGGTGATTGTCGAAAACTGTATCCGGCGTTTAGCCCATACACAGCAACTGTTAAAACGACCTCTCACACAAAGTGAACGCTTTAAGGAAGTTTTTCTGGCTGCCCGCCAAGCACGTCGTCCTCTTATTTTTGGTCAGCTTATTATTTTGGTGGTGTATTTGCCGATTTTTGCTTTAAGTGGTGTGGAAGCAAAAATGTTCCATCCGATGGCATTGGCAGTGGTACTCGCCCTTGTTGCAGCCATTATTTTATCGATCACCTTTGTGCCTGCTGCTGTGGCATTGTGGGTCAAAGGCGATATTCAAGAAAAAGAAAGTCGTTGGATGTTATGGCTAAAAGCTAAATATCAGCAAACTCTTGATATTTCGTATCAATACAAAGCAGTTGTGCTGACTTTTGCACTGTGTTTATTAGTGATTACGGGATTTATCAGTACCAAACTCGGCAGTGAATTTGCACCACAGCTCAGTGAAGGAGACTTTGCGATACAACAGTTACGTTCACCAAGTACAGGCTTAGAAGAGTCTTTACGTATTCAGGAGAATACTGAAAAACTTCTTTTAAAGAGTTTCCCTGAAATTAAGGCAGTATTTGCCAGAACGGGTACAGCCGAGGTTGCAACAGATGTCATGCCACCCAATATTTCAGATGGCTATATCATGTTAAAGCCTCGTTCAGAATGGCCAAATCCTAAAGAAAGTTTAGATGAATTACGTGGCCGTATGGTGACGTATTTAGCCACGATTCCAGGCAATAATAGTGAATTTTCACAACCGATTGAACTCCGATTTAATGAATTGATCTCAGGTGTGCGTAGTGATGTTGGTGTGAAAATCTTCGGTGATGATATGAATGTCCTCAATACTGAGGCGACTAAAATCTCCAAAATCATTCAGCAAATATCGGGTAGCAGTGCCGTGAAAGTTGAGCAGACCTCAGGTTTGCCATTACTGAATGTCGAGGTAAATAAAACTTTGGCTGCACAATATGGTTTGAGTGTGCGTTCAATTCAAGACCTTGTGGCAACCAATATTGGTGGACAAAGCGTGGGAGAGATTTTAGAAGGCGATCGTCGTTTTGATTTTGTTATCCGTCTTGGAGAGCAAGACCGTAGTGTCGCATCTGTTTCCCAGTTACCTATTCAGCTTCCAAATGGTGGCAGTATTTTATTGTCGGATGTCGCGCAAGTCTCGACCATTGAAGGAATCAACCAAGTCAGTCGAGAAAATGGTAAACGCCGAGTTGTGGTTACAACGAATGTTGAAGGGCGTGATTTAGGGTCTTTTGTTTCTGATGTACAGACACAGCTCAAAGCATACACTTTGCCAAGTGGTTATTGGATAGAATATGGCGGTCAGTTTGAAAATTTGGCTTCAGCCAAAGCACGGATGCAAATCGTGATTCCACTGGCTTTAATCACTATCTTTATTTTACTGATGGCGGTCTTTCACAATGTCAAAGAAAGTCTATTGGTCTTTACCGGGATACCCTTTGCCTTGACCGGTGGTGTGCTGTTCCTTTGGCTAAGGGATATTCCATTATCGATGTCAGCTGGAATTGGCTTTATTGCCTTATCTGGTGTTGCAGTCCTCAATGGACTGGTAATGCTGACCTTTATTAAGGAATTAAGGGACAAATATCCAGTGCATAAAGCCGTGTGGCAAGGGGCTATTTTGCGCTTAAGACCAGTGTTGATGACAGCTTGTGTGGCTTCACTGGGTTTTGTACCAATGGCGCTGTCAACCGGAACAGGGGCTGAGGTTCAACGGCCACTGGCAACCGTAGTGATTGGCGGGATTATCTCTTCAACATTACTAACTTTGGTGCTGTTACCCGTGCTTTATCGTTGGATAAATGAAAAAAAAGTTTCTTAATCCAATAGATTAGTCGATTTACAGCAGAGATATTGGCTGTTATCCAATATCTCTGCTCATCATAAATAGAATAAGGAAAATATTTTATGTCAGAACATCATGATCATAGCCATGCGGTTGTTACTGAAGAAAATAGTAAGAAGTTAATGGTTGCCTTAGGTTTAACGACTACTTTTTTAATAGTAGAAGTTGTCGCTGCTTTTGAGACCATCCCGAATTCTGTGTAACTGCCGTTTAGATTAAATGCTTGCTGATACGGTCATCAAACATAATCATAAAACGATTCAGAGCAGACGTCCAGTTACGAATAGGCATCGACCACTTTTTGGATGCCTGCTGGGTTGCTAAGTACACCACTTTGAATGCTGCCTGA
>NZ_CM009110.1 GCF_002836735.1 Psychrobacter sp. 4Bb
CATTTGGCGAACACGTTTAATCTCTTTCATTGATGAGGGCAGATCATGTGCCAAGCGTTTTTTATTGGACCACTCAAAAGGGATTTTGAGCTTGGGATCAAATGCCAAGGTTTTATTAGGGCCAGCAATAGGCGCTCGAGTGGTCACTAGAATATGCGCATGAAAATTGCGCGGATCAGGATTTTGCTCTCCCTCACGCAAGCGCTTCGAGCTTGGCTTCGCCTCAGGATCAAACGGCAGCTTCATCACCGGACGATGAATACACACATCGGCAATCACATCCATATCATTAGCAAGCTTTTGAGCGAACGCTATTGCTAGCGTATGGCGCTCTTCCTCAGACAACTCATAAGGCAGATTAATCAGCCACTCACGCGCTACCCGACTGTCTGATCGATTTTCTGCGGCTTCCGCCAGATTCCACAGCAGCTCTCTGTTCACACCCACCCCAAGCGCTTTCAACGAAGAGGGCAGAACGATGTCGCTACTCATCACCCCACGCTTTTTTGCATAGTCATGCGTTTTGCCATATTTGACATCACCCAAAATATCCCCAGCACGATAAGCGGCACAAGCCACCGCTGACTGTCCTGCTTTTCGAGAAATTGCCTTAGTATCGAAATGCACCATAGTCATAATGACCGCCTCATCTTTTGGTTTTTTTGTCCCATATCATTTCGTGGGGCATGGGGTTTGGGGTTTCCCCAACGAAGAACGATTCTAAAATTGCTATGACCACGAAGTGGGAAATAGTGATTTTAGAGTCGTTGCTTCGCCCTTAGTCAGGGAGACACAACTATCAAATAATAAAATACTATATATAAGGTATCTGATCTGTTTTGTTAAAGCATATCATAAGTAATTGAATGTTTGTTAGGTGCTTGCTATGGTAGATAAAATACTGTTTATGAAGAGAAATTTTATGTCAGCTATAAATAATAAAGCGTCTGTATCCATCTTTGATAATCAGGATGTGAACGATTTAAAAGAACGTCAACGGTTAGAAGAATTAAAACGTCAAGCTAAGGTGCAACAGGTAAAACTCGATAAGCGCTTGAACAAGCAGAAGATTCTGATGGGGGCATTCTTAGGTCAGGTATTAGCAACTGAGGGTGAGAGTGAGCAGATGATTCGCGAGTACTTTGCGATTCACTTTCCGGACTTTCTTACAAGGGCATCTGATAAGCATTTATTTAAAAGTATGGTGGAGAGTTTGGGCGGTGATATGGGTTTAGATGAGGAAGAAGATCCGTTTGTAGCCAACACAAAAGAAAATAATCAAGAGGTTGTTGATCAAAATATAGGTGTTGAAGGCAGTAAGACTAGGAGTAGTCACCAAACGCAATCTGACTCTATGGCTAATTATGGGGAACAGAATTCGCTACTAGATGACAATAAATATGCTACTGATGTCAGTGATCCAAGCTACCGTGGGTGATAGTGGATGTTTATTAAGGAGCATAAAGCTGCGCTATTAAGTCTTGAAGCAGATATAGAGCCCTATATGGTCGATGGTGTGGTGGCAGATAGTGAAGGCGCTTTATCGGTGATGCTGCCACTTGTAAGAAATACGATTGCGATTAAATTTGCAGAAGATGATCCTGATGTGGCAACAATGGTCGCTCATGCCTTCACTATGTTTGAAAGGTTTTGCTCAAGCGATCAGGCGTACGATTTTTATAATGATATTATAGCGTCCCCTAAACTTTATGATCGGGTGATGCAGTTTGTTACGATGATTCTGATCACTGATGAGCCACTAGGAACACTTGCTATCAGTAAGGCTGTGAATAAAAAACACGGCAAACTGTTAAGTGATATTCGCGTAGTTGGTGAGATTTTTGGGTTTTATGATACTGAGAGGAAGGTTTATGCTGACCGTATCACCCGAACGGCTCATCTAAATGGTACGACTAAGGAGCTCACGCTGCCACCTGAAATTATATTACTACTGATGTGCTATTACATAAATGGCCAGCGTGTCGTAGCTATGATGCCATGGTGAGGGCTGTATTTAAAAGAAGATCCAAACCTTTCCCAAAAAATATAGAAAACGGTTATTTGCTTTAACAATATTTTAAGGCGAGAACCAAGCTTTTATCTAACACAAAGTAGAAAATCTATGCTAAAATCCGGGAATAAAACAGGATATTTTAAAAGTAGGTTACTATGAAAGATACTCAGCAATATGTTATTGAGAAACGTAAGTCATTAGGCGTTTCTCAAAAAGAATTAGCATTGTTATTAGGGATGAAAGAAGCAGGTGAAAGGACGGTTCGTGGCTGGGAGAACGGTGAGCACAAACCCTCTGCTACAAGGTTAGCGAAGCTAGAAGCACTTAACAACAGCCATCCTTTTGAGCATAGTAATAAGGATAGTGATTTCACTTTTATTGATTTATTTGCAGGTATTGGCGGTATACGTCTGCCGTTCCAAAAACAGGGCGGTAAGTGTGTTTTCACCAGTGAGATTGATAAGCATGCTCAAAAGACCTACTTTGCTAATTATGGAGAGTACCCCAGTGGAGATATTACCCAAATTCAAGCCAAGGACATTCCCGATCACGACTTGCTTTTAGCGGGTTTTCCGTGCCAAGCATTCTCACAAGCAGGTCTAAAACAAGGCTTTAAAGACACCCGCGGCACTATGTTTTTTGAGATTCAGCGAATTTTGGCTGAAAAGCGTCCAAAAATGTTTTTGCTGGAAAACGTTAAGCGATTGAGAACCGATAAGAAAGGGGAAACCTTTCAAACCATCTATGATATTTTGACTGGGCAGCATAAGGACAGCATACCTGATGATGTTCCTATGAGTGAAGAGTCGCGAGAGGCTTTATCTCATAAGCTAAATTATTGGGTAGGATATGCTGTGTTAAGGGCTGCGGACTTTGGCGCACCGCAAAATAGAGAGCGTATTTTTATCGTAGGTTTTAATAAAGATTATTTTGATAAGATCGAAAATTTTGATGAGCTGTTCAGCTTTCCTAAGCCTACTCATAGTAAGACGCGTGTTGGAGATATATTGGAAGCTGTACCAGCTGATGATACGGTATATACCATATCAGATAATTTGTGGGCAGGTCATCAAAAGCGTAAAGGTCAGCATATAACAAAAGGCAATGGCTTCGGTTACAGCCTATTCAATCATGACAGCGAGTACACCAATACTATTAGCGCACGGTACTATAAAGATGGTTCTGAGGCCTTGATAGATCAATCCCAATATGGGAAAAACCCAAGAATGCTAACTCCCCGAGAATGCGCTAGACTGCAAGGCTTCCCTGAGGAGTTTTTAACTGACGCAGTATCTAAGACACAAGCGTATAAACAGTTTGGTAACTCTGTTTGCGTCAAAGTCATAGAGGCGGTAGCTGAGCAAATGGTTTCTACATTCCACAAAGCTGAAGCCATGCAAAAACAAGCTGATCTATTGGCTGCTGTCTAAAGATCCTGGGAATGGTGGATACGTACGAGTAATTAGGGAATCCCAGTGGTTGTTATTAGCACGCCACTGGGAATAGTTTCGAGCGTTTCCTACGTACATACCACTATCAAAAAATACTACACCCTGTTCAACAAGTTTAATCCAATTATCAAAGATCATTGGCTCCCCAAAAGCGATTTGGTTATAGCAGCCTTCTTTATCTTTATTACACTTAAACCAGCCATGATGGCCGAATTTCTTAGTCAGCTTATTGTTTAGATTATCTCTGTCCCAACGGGTCAAAATAAGGCCTTCTTGCTGTAAACTTAGTGGAACTATATTCCCTTTATCAGGACGAGGATCTTTTGAGTAGTTATAAACGATGATTATATTCTTTGCATCATCAAAAACCATTTCTGAGCCATTGTAGGTTGATGGAGAGTTAAAGTTAGGAATTGGGCTACCTGACCATGAGTAACGTCCACCCTTTTCTACATTAGGCTTGCCAAACACTTCCATAAACTGCGTGCGATTTAGATAGATTTCTTTATCTTTGAAGATATAGTAGTTAGCACTCCAATCACCAAAAGTGGTCTTGCTACCAGTAGAGTTTTTCATCTCATAGCCGTATAAGTCAGGCTCATTGTTAGCATTAGCAGCTATGCCCATTTGTCTTTCCAGCCAGTGACCTGCCTTTCCGTCATGGCGCTGATTGAAGTCGTCAGTCTTGGGCGATCTACCGTAAACATTTTCCTTGAAAAGCTCGATAATTTGCGCTTCTTCATTTGAAATACTTGTTTGCATTAAAAACTCCTTCTATTTGGGTAATTATGGAAAATAGTTCTTTATTTGATACTACGACTAGATTTGAGGTTATACAGTATTTAGAATAAGTATTCGATAGCATATAGTCTGAATAGCTCGTTACTAACTTAAAAATTAGCTTTTTCAACATAATTGGTAAACATAGTTTTACTAAAGAGGTCGTGGCATGTCCAACTCAAGCACTCTAAAAGTCAACTTATCTGACGATCACCTCAAGCGAGTTTCAAGAGCAAATCCTATACAGGCAATTGAAGAGCTACTTTGGAACAGCTTAGACGCTGATGCTACAAAGATATTTCTACGTGTGGAATCTAACGAGATAGGTAATCAAACTATTGTTATTGAAGATAACGGCAGTGGTATTTCCGAAAAACAAGCAAGTAAATATCTAGGTTTTATCGGTAACTCATGGAAAGCTACTAAATCAGAAACCGAAAGTGGTAGACCTATACACGGACAAAAGGGTGAAGGACGTTTTAAGGCATTTTCATTAGGCAGGGTTGTCGATTGGGAAAGCGTTTATCAGCAAGATGGTAGCTTTTATAGGTTAACTATCTCTTTAAATTCTGATAGAGCTAACGAGTTTAGCGTATCCACCGCTACACGGTCTAAAGTGAATAAAACAAAGTCAATCATCAGAGTTAGCGAGCTAAATAAAAAAGTCGCGGTGCATAACTTTGATGAATTGAAAAACAAATTGACTCAAACCTTTTCATCTTACTTATATGCTTATCCTAATATAGAAATAACTGTAGACGGCTATCTGATTGACCCTAATGAGGCTATAGAGGATGTTAATGAGTACACATTAGAGTTAGAGGATGTAGCAGGAACTCATCAAATTAAGATTATAGAATGGCTGGAAATCAGTTCAAAACAGCTCTTACTTTGTAAAAATAATGGCACTGTTCTGAAAGAACATAAATTTCAACCAAACCGTATTAGAAATTTAGGCTATTCCTTTTCTGCCTATATAATTAGTGATTACATTACTGAATTGAATAGTGATTCCAGCTTAGACTTGATAGATATGGATGCTGATAGTAAAAAACTTCTCGATGCAGCCTACCAGCAAATAAATGAACACTTCAAAACGAAGAGAAGCAATGAGCGTTTACTTAGACTCCAAGGGTGGAAAGAGTCTGGTATTTACCCATTTGAGGAGAATAATGATCCTGGGGTAATCGAAACAGCTAAGCGTGAGATTTTTGATATCATTGCTTCGAAAGTCGAAGATAACTTACCTAAATTCGCAAACTCAAATCATAAAACGAAAAAGTTCACTTTTAGGTTGCTTTCACAATCATTAGAGAATAACCCGCAGTCAATGCAAGCTATCATGACAGAGGTTTTAAATTTAAATACCGAGGAACAAAATGAATTTGCTAAATTACTAGAAAAAACTAGCTTATCGCATATTATCAGATCAGCCAAAATCGTAGCTGACCGTTTAGATTTCCTTGAATCACTAAATACACTTGTATTTGATCATAAA
Source organism: Psychrobacter sp. 4Bb (assembly GCF_002836735.1). Taxonomy (GTDB): domain Bacteria; phylum Pseudomonadota; class Gammaproteobacteria; order Pseudomonadales; family Moraxellaceae; genus Psychrobacter. The sequence continues at coordinate 5,744 of NZ_CM009110.1, forward strand.
AAATCACTGTTAGAAAGAGACCAGCTGCATAAGATTCTCGAGAGCGAGAGTTGGATTTTTGATGAGCATTTCGCATTAGCAGGTAGTGAAAAGCGTCTTGAGGAAGTATTAAACATACATCTAAAAATACTTGGTAAACGTTGTGAAGATGATAGTAATGTCCTAATCAATAACGAACGACAAGGTAGAGTTGACTTAATGCTATCTAAATCAGTAGAGGTTAGACCTGGTCACAAAGATTTTCTAGTTGTTGAATTAAAAAGACCTAATAAGAAAATTGACAATGACGTCATAGGACAGATTATGGGTTATGCGCAAGCAGTCAATAATGATGAAAGGTTTCATAAATCCAACTGTAAGTGGAAGTTCATAGCAGTTTCCAACCAATTTGATGATATAGCAGAAATGAGAGCAAACAATATTGGGCTTCCCAAAGGTTGTGTTCATCAAGAAAACTCAATAGAAATCTATGTTATGAAGTGGTCAGAGGTTATAACGAACGCTAAAGCACGGCTAAAGTTTTATCAAGAACAACTAAACTATGAAGCCGATACAGAATCTAGTATGTCTTACCTTCATGAAATTCATAATGAGTTCGTTCCCGAGGAAATTAGGGAACAAGCTTGAGTTAACAGATAGATATACCTATGGCGAACCAATCAGACGCTCGCACTGGTTCGGTTCCCTAGTGAGGACTTGAACCTTTGGTTGTGGGCTAATGATAACAAGAGTTTGAATTACTGAAATCATTCCAGTGTACATAGTAGTGTGCCTTTCAGTATGAAATGCTGTTCCTTCAGATACAGATTCAAAATCAATGACCTGAGCTCGGCCAACGCGGATGATAGTCATCGACTACGAAAGGATGGGTATGGCGTATCCCGTTGGGTGTAGGAGATCCAGTAGCATGGATATGACCCTCTGGTAGATTGAAATGCTCGTGTTCAATCTCTGTTAAATCAATAGACGGCCAGACTCTAAAAGCCGCCCATACCGCTAGTGCAGCAGCACCGCCTAATACTGCAAAAGCAACAGTCATACTGTAATGAGCACCTAACCAACCTGCCAAGGGGTAAAATACCAACCAACTGACATGAGATAAAGCAAACTGAGCGGCAAACAGTGCTGGGCGATCTTCTTGATGTGAGGATCGCCATAGCAAGCGGCCAGAGGGAGTTTGAGCAGCAGAATAACCCAAACCTAGCACGAACCATAAGAGCATGAGCGAGTATTGTCCTATCATCAATGTACCAGCGAACATACCCACCACTAACAACCCTACACCGCTTAACATGACCCTACGGTCTGTCAGCTTACTTAGTAGGCTTGGCAAAGCCAATGCAGCAATCATAGAGCCTGCACCAAAGCTCGCTAATGCTAATGCCACTGCACTCTGAGTTAGTCCCATGCCACCCTGAATGATTACCACTGTATTTACAAAGACCATAGACGCAGCGGCAGAGACAGCAACGTTGACCGCGAGTAATCCGCGCAGTCGTGGTGTGGCTAAATAGATCCGAATGCCACGTGTGGTTCTATCATAAATGCTACGACGCTCTGGCATAGCATGCGCTGGTAGCGTGACCGATACGACCAATAAGGCAGACGCTAAAAATCCCAACACCGTCCCCGTAAACAGGTTGTGAAAGCTCATTACTGTCAGCAATGCCGCAGCTAACATGGGACTAACTAAACTTTCCATATCGTACGCAAGGCGTGAGAGCGATAAGGCTTTGGTGTAATCCTGCTCGTCAGGCAAAACATCAGGAATAGTGGCTTGAAAGGTCGGCGTGAAGGCTGCTGAGGCAGATTGCAAAACAAAGATCAGCACATAAACTTCCCAGATTTGGGAAACAAATGGCAAAAGCAGGGCTACACCCGCTCGTATCACGTCTAGCGTTACCAGCATCGTGCGTTTGGGCAGCCGTTCGGCGAAGGCAGCTGCAATTGGTGCTATACCAACATAGGCAACCATTTTGATGGCCAATGCGGTTCCCATAACGACCCCAGCATTATTACCTGCCAAATCAAAAGCCAAAAGCCCAAGCGCCACGGTAGCCAGACCAGTACCAATCAGGGCAATCACTTGCGCGGCGAATAAATGGCGATAAGTTCGGTTTGCAAAGATACTAAGCATGGGAGGCTCTTTAGATCAGTCGATTGATCTTATAGGTAACGGGTTATCTCCTTGAACTCCTCGATAGAATCCTGCTGATTTTTATCAACAGCCCCTAATAAGTCTTCAAGGCAATGATCTAAATGGTCTTGGATTAAAATTTTCTTGGCTTGGTGAATCGCATTCTCTACCGCTTGTAACTGTTGGGCTACATCAAGGCAGGTTCGACCCTCAACCAACATCTCTATCGTACTGCTTAGATGACCATTCGCTTTTTTAAGTCGTGTGATAACGGCTGGATGAGAAGCGTGTATGTGCGGTTTTTTCATAATGACAGTATCCTTCCTCTAGAGAGCGCAATTATACCCTATAAGACTTGAGCTTTTATGGTTGACATTATCCCCCCCTAGGGGATAGTATCTTACTCCTTAATCGCTTGGTTTGCATTCGAAAAATTCACGATTTTACTTACTAGTCCGTGAAAAAATGCTTAGTAACGCAAATCATAATTACTCCATTGGTTGGGGTTAACTGCTCTTATCGTATTGCATCACGCAACGCATTCATTATTTTCAGACCACAGGATTCTTAATGTATAGCCATGTTTTAAATAGGCTTTCAAGCTCGCTATGGGCGACTTGGCAGACCCGTCTGTTAGTGTTCTCAGTACTTCTTATTTGTCTTCTTACTGGCAGCAATGAAGCGCTTGCTCATGCTGTAACCGCAGGGGATAAAGGATATATTCAGGAGATTTCAGGAGTCAATATTTTACCCTTTATGTACTTGGGCGCTAAGCATATGATAACGGGGTATGACCACATACTGTTTCTCTTCGGGGTCATCTTTTTTCTTTACCGCATGAAGCACATTGGTATCTATGTGAGCCTATTTGCATTAGGTCACTCCACTACGATGATTTTAGGAGTGTACTTCAACATCGGTATGAACAGTTATCTGATTGATGCCATTATTGGTCTCTCAGTTGTTTACAAAGCTTTAGATAACATTGGTGCTTTTCAGCGATGGTTCGGGTATCAACCAAACACCAAAATAGCAGTGCTTATATTTGGCCTTTTCCATGGCTTTGGGTTATCCACTAAGATTCTTGAATACGATATGTCACCTGATGGCCTACTACCTAACCTGCTCGCGTTTAACGTGGGTGTGGAGATTGGGCAACTATTAGCTCTAGCAATCATATTGATTGGCATGAGCTACTGGCGACGCACGTCAAGTTTCATCCGTAACGCTTATACCGCCAACGTTGCCATGATGAGCGCAGGATTTATTTTAGTGGGCATGCAGCTTACTGGCTATTTAATGTCTCAATAACTCAAGGATTTCTAATATGTATAACAGTGATACCCCCTTACAGGCTGAACTCCCCTCTTCAAAGCAACTCATAAAATCTACTATTCTGGCTATAATCGCAGCAATAGTTCTTTTATTTACGGTAGTTCTCCCAGCTGAATATGGTATTGATCCAACTGGGGTTGGTAAACTGCTTCGTTTGACAGAAATGGGACAGGTTAAGCAGCAATTGGCAGAAGAAGCTGCCGCAGATGCAGCTGGTTTAGTAGCAACCGAAACCCCAGACATTGACAATATGACAGAACAAACAATAAATACCACGCCTACTGATACTACCGTTGCTGATGGACAGTGGCGTGATGAGATTCCCTTCACCCTGACTCCAGGTGAAGGAATAGAAATTAAAATGAAAATGTCTGAAGGTGATAAAGCAAATTACTCTTGGGCAGTCACTGGCGGTGAGGTTAATTTTGATACTCACGGTGATGCCTTGGGTAAAGCCATTAGCTATGAGAAAGGTCGCGGGGTTGCTTCTGATGAAGGCGTTCTAGAAGCCGCATTTACAGGTAATCACGGCTGGTTCTGGCGCAACCGAGGACAATCGGATGTTCAAGTTGTTTTGCGTACTAGTGGTGAATACAGCAGTATCAAAAAATAAACTTCTTAATGTTACTGCAAAGATGATTTATTGAATTAGGTAATGATGCATACACTTGGTATGCATCAACTTATTTTGAGCAACGCTATTTGAGTAATAACGTCTATTTCCCGTTTGATCTTTAAGGTATACCCCAAGGGAACTAGTTATTTTGACCTTCTAACCTATTAACAGACTACTTAAAACAGACTGGTATAATGGAACCACTTATAACAGACTATTTTAGGTGTTTATGTTTATCAGAGCGTATCTACGAGCGTCTACCAAAGAACAAGACGCTAAGCGTGCCAAAAGCGAACTCATAGCATTTGCCAACGATCATGGCCACAAGATTGCCGCCTTCTATGTCGAAAACGAATCAGGAGCTATTTTGGTGCGACCAAAGCTTATGCAGCTGATTGAAGATGCTCATAAAGGCGATATTATCTTAGTTGAGCAGATTGATCGCTTGGCGCGTCTGAACCAAGCTGATTGGGATACGCTCAAAAGAATGCTATCAGAAAAAAAGCTCTCTATCGTATCAAAAGAGCTGCCTACCTCATATATGGCGCTTCAACCTGAACGCAGCACTGAATTTATGAGCAGTATATTGCAGGCCATCAACTCGATGATGCTGGATATGCTCGCAGCCATTGCTCGAAAAGATTATGAGGATCGCCGTAACCGTCAGATGCAAGGTATTGCTCGTGCTAAGGCAGAAGGTAAGTATTCAGGACGCAGAAAAGATACCGAAAAGCGCAAGATCATCGCTAGTCTACTCAAATCAGGTCATAGTTATTCTGAGATACAAGGTATGACCAAGTGTTCACGGCATCTGATCGCTGATGTGGCCAAGGAAAGACCGAAACTTATCACTGCTCATTAAGTGGTTCCACTACAGCAGTCTACTATGAGTAGTCTATTAATAGATTAATGAGCCTTTTTAGATGGTTCCGTTGGGATATACTTACAATAGATCATAGTTTCAATAAAGGATTTTATTATGCAATATAAATATTTTACATTAGCAAAAGCACCTAAAGTTGGTGAAAATATTAAAATAGATGGGCGTCTTGCGAATGTTAGGTTTGTTAGTGATGAAAGGAAACCTATTGAAAAGTCTTTAATTTCAAGACAACCTGAGTTGTTAACAGATGGTGGTTTTTTAGCTGTTCGAGTTGGTTTTGAGTTTATAGATTAATACCTGTTTTGACTGGGAAGTTAATGTTCACTTACTTTAAAAATTCTGCCTGAAGTAGCGATCCTAGCTTGCCATAGGGGCTTTATCCTTCAAATTCTGAGGATTTATTAATTCTAACTAACTCATTGTCATGCCTTGCAGAGTCTAATTCCTGTGACTTATAGTCTGATGCAGGTCTAAGACGAAAATCTCCGACTTCAAAATACTTCTCTAGCCACTTTTTTTCTGAATACTGATACAGCTTTGGCGGTGGAGTAAGGCCAATTATCATATTTATGAGCCTGTATTTATTATCCAATTAGGACGCATCTAATAAATTATTATTAATTTAGTAAGACGTAGATAAGCTTCAAGTCCTCACTAGGGTACCGAACTGATTCAATCAGTTCGGTAATTACCACCAAAATATTTATGATTTGCTACACAAGTAGGTTAGTGCGATAGTTGTTCACTGAACGTTCTGAACAGTCGTATTGTACAGACACTAAAAACGTACTTGGACAGTAGGTGAACAATGATTATATCAGTAACGAAAGCGGCAAAAGAATGGGGTATATCGAGAACAACGATCTATCAGAAAGTCAGTGATGGCGAGCTTTCTAGAACCGCAGATAAGAAAATTGACACTGCGGAGATGCTTCGGGTATTTGGAGAGCCATTGTCCAAAAAACGTACTGAACAATCACTTGACAGTCCTCATAATACGCACTTGGACAGTCAGACTGTACAGTCTTGTACAGAGCTTGAACACCTACTAGCGTTTGAAAAGCTCAAGAATGAACATCTCAGCCAACAGGTAAGCGATCAAAAGAAGTTAATTGAAAATTATCAGCAGCAGATAGGACAGTTGAGCAAAACGCTGGATAAAGCCAACGCCAGTATCCAGGATTTCGCACAAGTGAGACTGCTAGAGTTTAAGCAAGCTGAAATGAGCCATGAGACACCACTTGAACAAGAGAAAGAAAAGACAAACGACTCAACCGTGGCACTAGCCCGGAAAAGAAAAAAATGGTGGGCGTTTTAGGAAAATGTCTGCATGGCAGTTACACAGAATCTGGGATGGGCTCGATGGTTCTCGGTCTCACTGGTCGTCTTACGCACTTTTTCAATCTCTATCGTCAATGCGCCAACCTTTTCTTGCTCTGCTTTATAACTAGCGGTTAGGTCGCTTAATGCTTGATCTAGTGCTTTGCGCTCAGCCTCTAATGTAGCGTTTGCCTTTATTAATTTCTCGTTAGTTGACAGGATAGATTCATTTACTGTTTTTTGGCTGTTAGCGCAGGGTCTTTATATTTAGACGCCTTGCTTAATGTTTGGCAAATAACTCTCTAAACCTTTATTTGGCTTGTTAAAGCTTTCAGGCTCTCGCTGTATGATGTGTACCATCTCACGCTTGAATACATCTATATGCTGTTTGCCTTCATAACTAATGCTTGGATGATCATTATAGTCATTCATGAACTGCACGCTATCGACGATGGACTGGATGGCAGACGGTGACAAGGTACCGTCTTTACTGGTTAATTTGTCTAATGTTTTTTTATGGAACTTGAGTATTAATCCTGTATAACCCTTGCCCCTACTCTTTTTCTTGTACTCCACACTAACCCTATAGTTTGTATTTTCGTTAACGTCATTGATAGCTACTTCAATGACATATCTTCGCAACTCGCTAAATTGCTTATATTTATTTTTAACACTCATTACGTGTTTAAACTCTTCTATCGTAAACTCTTTGCTGTATTGAAACTGATTCACCCACATGACAACCAATTCGTACATTCTTATTGAGTGAATGCTCGATAATTGACCTATTTCCAATAGCCTGTACTTAGTAAAGTTAGCTTTAAGTTGCGTTAAATAGGGCAGTATTTTACTTGCGAATGATAATACGACTTCTCCGTTGTCAGGATCATAGACAATGCTACTAACCAGTCTTGTTTGAAGTATCTTATTTTCAGGCAAGCTCATTACAATATCAACGTCATACAAACGCTTGCTTGCATTCTCTATGTCGCGATAGATATTCTGCTCGTTCTTAGAATTCTTACCAAAAAACAGCGATTTGATATCATCAACTGACACCTTGTATTCTGTGTCTTGTGTGATCTGTGGCGCATCAGGTCTGCTGTCAATCTGACTAACACAAGCAAGCATTAGCTCTTTGTCTGTCTTTTGCATTGTATACGTTGCTAAGATTAGATCATTTGACTGCACGACTAGATTATTTTTCATTTTTTTGTTTGCTCATTCTGTGTTTATTCCAATTTATACAAGATAACTTATCATATAAAGAGCAAAATAAAAAGTTATCTTTTAATAGCTCTTTTTTCTGCTCATTTACTCTTTTTTCTGCTCATTTACTCTTTTTTCTGCTCATTTACTCTTTTTTCTGCTCATTTACTCTTTTTTCTGCTTGTAAGCTATTGATTTTAAACATGAAAAATGGCTCTTAAACAGGATTAAACAGGATTAAACAGGATTAAATAAAAACCTTCTTTTACTGAACCGTTAATTTTAGCTGTGGATAAGTCAAAAAAATCGGTTTTGTAGTAATCATAAAAAAATTGGCTAGCAGTGGAAAAAGGAGTGATGACAGACAGTGATCAAAAACGAGGACTTGGACTGTGATATAAACTTTTAATGTCTATAGGCTTATTAAGTACCGTAAGACCCTCGTTAATCCTCTTAGAATCACTCTCAGTGAACTTTGCACTACATTTGGTAGCAATATCGCTTAGTGAGGTTTCAAGAACCTTAACGTGCTTCTGAACGCTTTCTACGCTATCTAACGTTTTCAGACCATCATAGGACAACTGAAATTGTATGGCAGTGAGCTTTAAGGTCTCTTTGATGTGTTTTGCTGCCAGTTCTCGAGACTGCCACGGTGTTTCCTCTTTGTTCATCTCATCAGTGATGATTGTTAAGTAACTGGATACGGTTTGTGTGGCTGCTGTCATTCTGCTGATGTCGCTTATACCTAAACGCTTTTGCAGTTCATCATTTTTTGTGGCTCTTGATTTGTCTAAGCGTTCAAGAAATTGGGTAAAGCCACTCGTCGCTTCCTCATAAGCTTTACGCTCTCGCTGCCTTTTTAGGATGATGTCGATAGCATTGACATGGTTTTCCATGACTTCAGGTGTGAACAGGTCGGCAACACGCCTCTGTTCCGCTCTGAAGTCGCTAGGGTTGCTATCAACACCCAAGGCATCCGCAAAGCGGTTAAGGCTCTCAACTTGTCGGTAGTCGAATTTGTCAGGATAGTCGGCAGGATGATCGTTATGGCCTGGACGTAGGCAAAAATTGGTCTGGTTGCGCGTTAATAATCGGTGCGCCATTACCATCAGCGTCTTTCTAAGAGCATTATGGTTGCTCTCATCTCCGAATTTTGAGCCGTCAAGCTTGCTATCTGTTTCTGCAATCGTTCGATTAACTTGTCTTTTTCGCTCAAAAAAGGCTCGTTGGTAGTCGTCATCGAAGGGGCTGGGGGCTGGTCTTGCTCGCTCTGTAATGCCGCTATTGATTCCGTCAGTGATTGATTTGCTAGCTTGAACTCTTTCTGAGTTTTGAGTAATCCACTGTTTTGAGTCATCAATTCGTTGTGCTGCTTTGTCAATTCTTTGTTGCGTGTCATCACCTCGCTTTGGTAAGTTTTCACATCGTCTAGCTGTCCACTCAAGGTTTGGTTTTGTGTTTGCAATAAGCTGTTCTGTGTCTTTAATGAGCTCTGGGAGGCTTTCAGCGTATTGACCTGCTGTAGCAGCGCCGTCATTTGCTGCTTCGATTCTTCGTTTAGCTTGATAAGTACGGTTTGTTGCGCGTGCACCATCTTCAAAGCTCCAGTTAATTTCTGGTTCTGCGCTGTTAAGGCATCGTTCTGAGTCATCAATGCGCTGTGCTGTGTCTCCAAGGAGCTCAGGTAGTCTTGCATTGTGCTCAGTTGTCCAAGCAAGTCCTTTTCTAAGTGCTCTAGCTCGTCGCTCATGTTCTGATCCTTGTTGAATGGTTTGTTCCGTAACGGCCTGATTACGCGCAATGATTTCCCGATTGATATCGCCCTTCTCCGTCGTGATACCTCGGCGCTCCATGGCGGTTGCTTCAACGCCCATCTTAATCGTCGGCTGCTGATCTAGTCCCTGATCTTTATAACTGCGCGCATCCATTAGAGGCAACTGCTTCTTTGCCAAAACCACATTAGCGGTATCTACCCA
>NZ_CM009111.1 GCF_002836735.1 Psychrobacter sp. 4Bb
ATTACTTGGCGGTATTGATCTAAAAGAAAAACAGAAAATTAATGAGCTTGAGCTTAAGATAAATAGGGAAAAACAGAAGTTAGATAAGAAACTGACAAGGCAAAAAATTCTACTAGGCACTTTTCTTGTAGATGCTTTAGAGAATGATTCAGTAGATGGTCTAAAGGAATATACGACTAATAACCTGCTAGACTTTTTGACAAGACAGGTAGATAAAGAGTTAATGGCAGACTTGGTGAGGGAGCTTAGTGATAAGCAAAATTAATCAACATTGTAATCTCGTTATCACTTTAGTTCATAAGTTGCTGAGAATCCATATTTTGGGAATGTGACGATATAATCTGCCTCCTCAATACTTAGTGAGGCCTCAATTTCCGTTTCTCTTTTATACCCAGGCTTTTCAAAAGTTCCGATCCAACTCTCTAATTGGTCAGCAACAAGCCTTTCTAAATCCCTAAGTAGGATTTTTTTTCTATCTATCTCCATACATGCTTGCAGATTAAAACCAGATCCTACGAATCCGCCACCAATAGGAAAGTATGACGTTCCATCACTAACAGTCACCATTGCGTTACCGCTACTTTTTCGCAAACCACCTCTTTGTTGCTGAGTCATCTGAGTTGGCGAGATATCACCTTGTACCTTGTCCCGCTCTATTACCGTAGGCCAGTTTCGATGAATAATCTCAACTATGCCTTGGTTTGCCCAAGAGCCATGAGCAAAGATACCAATGGCGTAAAATGCATCATCTACAAGTAATGCAAATAGAAGTGGGCCAGTGCGATTAACAAATTTGCCATGCATCTCTTTACCTAAATGAAAGTGATGTACGCCCCAATCATTCAACATAAGATCTGTATCGCTAAGAACCTCTATCAACTTACTTAGGTTCGGTGATAAATCCTCACCACCTTCAACTCTATCCTTCAATGCTCTCCAACCATCTTCCAATTCTGGAGAACAAACAAAACTATCTGCCAAGAATAATTTACGAACCTTTTTCTTTGGTCGTCTTTTTTCTGCATTGAAGTACAAATAGGGTATTTTACTTTCTGGCACTGATGAAACATCATACCGCCATTCATTAACTAGTATGCCTTTTAAGGTATTAACCCAATCACGAAAAAAATCTGCCTTAAGTTCCATTTGCATTTCACCTAAAAAATTGATGCGCTATACAGGCATCAAGATATAGACTAATCTAAGTATAGAAAGCCTATATAATAGTTATATAAATAATATTAAAAATATGGAGCAAATATGAGTATTTTTTCGAAACTACAAGAAATAGAAAGTAAGCATAACGTCAAGGTTCATCAAGGTGAAGACTTCAAACAAGCCTTATACAACGGAAAGATGACAGACTCAGAAGATTGTATTATTGATAAAATTGAATTAATTTTAAAACATTATCCCGAGAGCCAAGACCTTTCCCTATCTACATACCAATCAGATGAAACATCAGATGATGAATTTTGCTACTCTGTAGTATTACCCTAATATTTAGCTGTTTATTGGATTGGGGAACTCATAGCCTGCCATCAATAGATATTTACGCCATTCTTGACGCTTCTTATCGTCTTGCAATCCTTCCTCAATCCATGTAACTACTTCTCCACGGCTCTTGCCATAAGTCTGTGCGCTATAGTCTCTAGTAAAATCAAAATGATTTGCTAGCTTATTAGCAAATGTATTTCGTTGTGGTGCGCTCATTGTAGGTATAACTTTGGGTGTACGTTTAGTGATCGGCTTATCAGCACTGGCGGTCTTATTAGTATCTTTGTTGGTATCTTTAATAATAGGCTTCGCTGTCTGCTTGAATTTAAATTTGAAGATAAAGCCTACAACTTTGCGCCCTTCCTTGTACTGGTCATAGCTCACGGTTATATCAGTATGTTCATTAATTTGTTTAATTGCTGGCTCTAACGCTCTAGCCTTAAAATTTGTGATTCTCACATATTCATCGTCAGCAATATCAAACCTATGTCTTAACTCGTGATAGGGGATTGAAGGGACTACTTTAGAATTTCGCCACTGCATCATCATTTCATAGAGACGATGAGCATAAACACTTGTTAATGGAGCTTTTTGCTCAAGGTGATAGCGTGAGAAGTTACCTCTTAATTTCCCTGCAAGGCTAATTAGATCAGGAGTAAACGCTAATTTAACTAGCCCCTGACCTTCTATATAAGCTATGTTCCAAACCCATCGAGACTTCCTATGCTCTTGATGACTTGGAAACTGTACGCTTTGAACACTATATGTAAAATATCTAGCAAATAATTTTTCGCTAGCTTCTCTCAAGGCTGTATAAGCTGTTTTCATATCAACCCCGTACACCTTGGCATATTCATCTGCTCTAACTTCTACAAACTCGGACATAGTTGTTAGCTGTTTCTCACTTTCTTCGTAAGTTGTTAAATCAGCTAGAGCTATATCAAGCAACCTTATTTCTTGAACCGTAAGAGAATAACTAGCTTCAATTAGCGAATTACTTTTGACTACCATATCTGAGACTTTTTTCATTGCTACACACCGTAAAAAAGCATTTAACTACATATTATCATAATAATGTAGCTAAATAGCTTGGATTTGTAGTCATTAAACCTTGGATTTGTAGTCATTAAACCTTGGATTTGTAGTCATTAAACCTTGGATTTGTAGTCATTTACCCTCTGAAACCTATGTATGTAAAGGGTTTCAAGGTGTCTAAAATCTTTTAAAATCTTTTAAAATCTATTAAAAGGAATTGAAGGTATTAAAAAAGAATTTAAAAAGCGGTTTACTAACGACTTAAACCACGACTTTGAGTTGTAGCTATATCTTGATAGTGATTAAATGAGCTTACACCTCGCTGTATTGTCGTATTCTGGTCTTCAGTTAACTCTGAGCTATATTGTTCAATAAAAGTGGTTAAAGACGTTCTGAGCGCATCTGAGTGCTTCTCACGTTCATCTAATGGTAGTTTGTGGACATCAAAAAGTGCATGTTTGAATTGTATACACGTTAAATTGATTGTATCTGCTCGATGTAATTTGGCAACTTCCTTAGCTTCATCAACTCGATTATCATCAGCAATATAAGTATCTAGAGCAGCGAGATAGGTAAACGACGAAACAATTTCCCTAGTCATTTTTCCAACATCACCACCTTTACCGCCTAACTTCTCTATAAGACTAGCGTTAAACACAGTACGCTTATGGTCTATATGCTTTTTGAAGTCGTCAAAGTCTTTAGCCACGTTTTTATAACGCTCTCGCTCCGCTGCTGGTTTGGTGAGTAAGTCAAATATTGGTTTGTTCTGTTTTACGAAATCAGCCGTGAAGTGACTAGCAATGTCTCTACTGCCTACTCTGTAATCACGTGATTTCTGTAAGCCCAATAATTGCGCGAAGTTATCTAGTTTTTCAATCTGTCTTTTATCGTATTTATCGGGATAATCTTCTGCTGTTTCGTAACTTTCCCAACGAATACGGTTGTTAATATCATTTCGTGTCAATAATTTACTAGCCAAAAACAGTTTTATACGTTCAGCATACTGATGGAGTCTCTCATCTCGGTAAGAGTGTTTTCTAGCGTCTTGATCAGCTCGTCTTTGCTGCTGATCAAGCTTAGAAGCTCTTTCTCGTCGTGCTGCGTCATTGAAGGGGCTTGGGGCTGCTGTATAGATTGTTCCAACTCTGTCTGCAAGTTGCTGTTGGCTATCCTCAATTCTTTGTTTGCTGTCATCAACGTGCTTGATGATGTCGCTAATTCTTTCAAGCGACCATGTATCACCTCGCTGCTCTCCTTGAGTGCGCTGTTTGTTGAACTCAACTCGCTGTTTACTGTCATCAATTCTTCGTTTAACTGTGTTAATTCTGATATTACCGACTCCAATTTCGTATTCGCTAATATCAAGTCTGTATTTAATGTCTTCAAATCGTTGCTCATTTTGTTCTCGCTCGTTGTTAGCGCGACTTTCAAAGATTATCTTGTCAGCGGCAGCATTCACTTTTTGATTTTTGGTAAGCTCAACGCTCCAAACCAGCTCGTTACGCTCGTTGATTATTTCATTGATGGTGCCAAGCTCTGTCGCCGGTGTTTTATCAATCTCGTAATGCTCACCCTTTGCTTTGGCTTTCTCTGCTTTTCTTAGTTCTTGCTCGTATTTTTCACGTTCTAGCTTGGTAGCGACTGCCCCCATTTTGAGCTGTGGCTCAATATCAATCCCTTGTTCGGCATAGCTGCGTGAATCAATCAGCTCATAATTAAACTCGGCTAGTTTTTCGTTGGCAATCTGCTCCCAAATTTGGCGCACCTCTTTAATCTCATGGCTGACACGCTTAAGCCCTAGCGTTAGGCGCTTGGTATCTGATAGCTCGATAGTTGCCTTATCTGTCAGTATGATTTGATTATCTGTGTCCAGCTCTGCGGTTCGAGTAGTAAACATGATGTGAGCGTGGAAGTTTCGAGGGTCTGCCCCTCGATCAACTTCTTTTTTGGTCGGTTGATGAATAGCGCAATCTGCAATAGTGCCGTATTTATCTGCTAGGGTTTGGGCAAAGGTATGCGCTAGCTCTTTGCGGTTTTGCTCGTCCAGCTCATACGGTAAATTGATTAACCATTCTCTAGCTACTCGTGCATCTTTTCTATGCTCGGCATTCTCCGCTTTGTTCCATAATTCGCTGCGGCCAATAGTCGCTTTAGCATCTGCTAAGGCGGTCGGCAAAATAATATCAGCACTCATAACGCCATGCTTTTTTGAGTAATCATGCACCTTGCCGTAACGCTTATCTTCTAATTCACAACCAGCGCGATAGCTCGCAGAAGCAACAGCACTTTGTCCGCTACTTCTTGATATTGATTTAGTCGATGCGATAAAAATAGCCATTTTCAGAAGCTCGATTTTTCAGTTTTTAACATTACATTTTTTCGTAATGTTGGGGGTGTGGGGGCTTTGCCCCTGCCGATGTTTTGACTTCATAAATGTACGACCGAAGGGAGTAAACATTTGTGAAGTCGAAAACTCGCACTTGTCAGTGGGACTCAACCATCTGTCAATTAACTATATCATATTATATTGTCAGATTATGGCAAAGTTGTTATAGTGAGGTAGGAAAATAATTTTATAATTCAGGGGTTTATCATGGG
>NZ_CM009112.1 GCF_002836735.1 Psychrobacter sp. 4Bb
CTTGATTAATTGTGTTTGGTGCGCTGTAAAGGCATCGAACTGTCGGCTGTGTCCCAAGTGTTTTCGGGGTGTTCAGGTTTTATTGATTATCTTTTAACATCGTTTGCGAGTCGCTACTGCTTTTTTCAGTAGCTCATCAATACTCATTCTCTAGCTGATTGCTGCTTTAACTTTCATTAACTTCTTAATCTGCTCGCTTTAACCAATTGTAGGCGCTAAGGTATGCGCTGCCAGCGTTTGGCTATGCTGCTCGCTTTAACTTCTTTTTGAAACGGTTTTTTTCTTGTGCGTGTCATAGTGGTGGCTCTTATGCTGCTTGCCTGTTTAATCTCGATTTATAGCCCCCCTCTAACGTGTCCGAAAACTAACACACCCTGTCAGGTTTTCGAGCGTCTTTGACATTCACTATCACACTGACCGGCTGTGGTTCGTTATTATGCTCGCTGTCTGCTTTATCTAGCCCTAGCAGCTTTGCTTTTGACATGGTAGCAGCAACCATAGCAGATGCTTGTCCGTTAGCCTTAGCGGTCAATCTCGCATCGTCTAGCTCTGTCATCAGGTCATCAATAGTTATCTTACTCATGGCTCAATCTCTTTGTTGTTTCATCGTCTGCCAATTCATTCATCAGGTCACTAATGGTCTGCACCGCATCGGCATTTACGTCTTTTAACTGTGGTCTGTCATACCCTGTCAGCTTTGCCATAGTAGCAGTGGCTTGTATCATTGCAGATGGTTTGCGGTCATCTATGGCGATTTGCCTTGCCTGTTCTAACTGATCGAGTAAGTCATCAAGTGTTAATCTGCTCATCATCTGCTTAACCTCAACTGGTGCAACCTAGTTTATCAAGTGTTGATTGCCATATTTTAGCAGTCAGTCTGTCATGCTCATTCACTAGCCTGTCATACGTGCTGTGGTGCATACCTTTTGGCTTTGTACCACTGCCATGAGCAATGCCACTTTGCCACCCTAGACGCTGCCTGATTGCGTCTGCACGATTGAATAGGCGGTCAATGGGCTGTTGTAGCTGTGAACCGTAAGGAACGCTCAGACAATGCCTACAGACGTAAGAACCTGAACAATACAACACTGCTACTCGCTTGCTGCATTTAGGGCATAACCACCAATGGCGATAGTTGCCATAGTGACAAGCGGTCTTATCTAATCGTATGCTGTAGCTGTATGCTTTGCCACGATAGGAATAATTAACGTCAATCTTGTTTGCTCTGTCTGTCTGTCTCAACTGGTCACGATAGCGTGAGATATTCAATCTAGGGTAATTGTTGAGACTCGAAGTAGTGGCTAATGCTGCTATGGTTTTCTCCTCATATCTAAATCATTAGGCAAATAACGGTAACTGTCGTTCGGCATCGGTCATCATGTGAATGGGCTTAGTCTTAGCAGTTATTCTACTTGCTGAGAAATTCTTACCTTTGACGCTCAGGTTGTGCTTGTCTTTGGTGCGCTCTTTAGCGAAGTAAGACACATGGTAAAACGCTTTGTTATACTCGCTATCGTTATCACGTCTGACTAAATAGAAGTACTCCTTTTTTATACCGTCTTTAGACTTTGGCGGATAAGGTACATTTCTATAACCCCTATGGCTATGTCGTTCTGCAATCTGTCGGCTTTTCTCAATAAAGTTATAACCGCTTTTTGCATCTTTGCCGTTAATCATTAGCCACACATGGTAGTGCAGACCGCCTTGAGTGCTAACTTCTCTTATCCATACATAACCCATTCTTTTGGCATTGTACTGTTTACCGCCTACCCATTCCCTCATGCGGTCTAGGTAGTCAGTCATAATCGTATTCTTATCACCAACAATATCAGCATGAGCATGAATATCAACACGAACCATCAGCACCTTTTCATGCCATGACTGCATTGCGTCAAACTCACGCTTTATAGTCGTTAGCACCTCAACATAACAAGCCCTTGTACCACCATAGGTATTGATTGGCAGTAATCTACCGTCTATTTCTATTTCGGTTGCCAGTGTTTTTTGCCTCATTGCCAAACCTCGTTAAAATCAAAAATCCTCGGAAACACGCCTTAATAGATAATGATGTTCTTAATGACCAAAGTATCTTATAAAGATGGTTATTAAGTGATTGCTGTAAAAGGATAATAGTAAAAACCCACTTTAGGCTCAACATTGCTACCCTTACCACTGCTAGTACGACCTGCAATATTAGCTTAAATATCCACCCCCTAACTGTGACATTTGCTATTAGTTACTTATATTTAATAGTCTTTTTATCTCTACTTATCACTGTATGCCCTGTGGTGACGTTTTAACCGTCTGTAGTACCTTACTATCAAAACGAACTTACGAGGCTGTGAGCGTCAATCTGTGAGCACGTTTTTACTTAACCTTGCGCTTTGCTACTTCAAAACCTAACTTTGCTAAGTGCTTATGATATTTCTTTTGTTTGTCAGCGTCTTTGAGGTCATCGGCTATCAGTTTGGCGAAGTCGTCATAACCTGCAGTCGATGGGGCATTGTTACCAAGCTCAGGCAATCGAGCTAATTTGCTGCTAAAGGTTCTTACTTGGCTGTCAGTCATTTTGATAAAGCCGTCATCTTTGGCGATTGGCTCAGGTGCTTTCTTTACCTTGAATGTGAAGGACATGGCGGTAATGGTGCGACCTGTTTTGTGCTGCTCATATTTGACGGTTATGTCCGTGTGTTTGTTTATTTGATTGATAGCACGGTCTAATACCTTAGCTTTAAGATTGCTCATTGTTTTGTACTGCTCAGGCTCAACACCTAGTTTTTGCCGTAAGTCATCTATCTTGTATCTTTGCGTCACGCCATTATCACGCCATTGGATAATCAGCTCATACAATCGGATTGCATAAATACTTGTAAGGTTAGCGACTTCTGCAATCTCATAGCTAGTGAAGTGACTTTCTAGCCGTGTTATTAGTGGCACTACATCAGACGTAAAGCGCATATAAACGATACCGCTATCAGGCTCAACGCCTATCTTATCTACCCAGCGACAATGAAACGACCTGTCTTTGCCGTTCTTTGGGTTCTTATCGTGGTAGGTGACATAACGGTCAAACAGTCCTTTGCTTGCGTCCTTAACGACCGTGTAGGCTGTTTTGTCATTCACTCCGAACTGTTTAGCGTAGTTACTTGCGTGTATTCTCAATAGGCTATCGTGCGTGATGCCTTGACCTGAATTGCGAGCCTCAATGATTGCCAATAGGATTAGTCGCTGTTCTGCTAAATCGAGGGTATAAGATGCTTGTATCAATGCGTTATCTTTGACGACTAATTCGGACATGGTGACGACTCATAAATTCAATATTAAGCCATACTAGCATTATATCAATACCCTATCAACTGTGGTATTGATTGGTGCGATAAAGGTAGCTATATCAGCTTAGATTGGTGCGATAAAGGTAGTTGAATGGTGCGATAAAGGTAGTTATATGAACGCTACAGCCCTTTGGTAGCGTGGTCTGCGAGGGACTCTAAAAGCTCTTTTAAAAGCTAATTACTTAAAAGCATAAGAATTATTTTTTTGATTGTTGATAACTATGTTTTGAGTTACTGACTAAATCAGGCTCAGAACATCATCAAAAATTGATTAATCCATTGCTGGATAGATTGGCTCAGGTTTGAATTATTGGTAACTTTCACATCATGTGGAAGTCATCAGCCAAGCTCAGGCAATCATCAGATTATTAGTAATTGCTCAGATTTGCCCTACAAGGTGCTTTGACTGCTCAATAGGTAACTTACTAGGTCTTTACCCTTAGAATTGAAATGCGAGCCACTCAGACGGCAAATTGGTATTGTTTTAGCTCATATTACTGGTGATTAGTTTGACTATGGAATGACTAGGTTATGAAATTATCAGTCAATTATCACTTAGACTTATTATTGATTGTTCATTGATAATATGGTGATTTTCCTATCATTTGATAATCAGGCGAAGTCTATTGATAGACGGATTATCATTTACTGGTTTTATGTTTTGGGTATAGGCTAATGATAGGTTTTCAGGTGTTCTCACTGGTTTAGTATTACTGTAATATGTGTATTGTTTTGATTAACTATAAAAAGCCAAGGGGGGGGGGCAGCATTGGACAATAAAAGATTTTTTATACGAGCAATTGGTGTTTGCGGTTTGATCTTTATTTTATCCACGATGGTTGTTGCTAGGTTTTTTTAGTATGGTGACTGAATATTGAGTTTGGCGGTTCTTAAGGAATTCGAACTGTCGGCTGTAATGCCTGTGGTTGCTGTATTCTTTGGCTATCGGTGATTGAATAGACCAACAAATAGACCACCAGTGGCAGTAATTGCAGTCTGTTTTTTGCAGACTAAACTTTCAGAAACGCTCACAGAACTTTTTTACTATGGCTGCGGTCACCGCTTGCGAAGTCCTGAACGATTACACCACCCTAGCCTATGATTTGTCTGTTTGACTCCTATACTAGGAACTAAACTGTCGGCTGTGTCCCAAGTGTTTTCGGGCTTTCTTGATTATTATTTTTGAAAATACCATCACCAGTACCAACAATCGCTTTTCGTTTTGCCTGATTGCGGTCTGTTTTGACGTTCACCATCATGGTGAGGGTATGCTGATTTTTAGCAGACTAGGGTGTGAACTTATCAACGCCCAGTTTTGGATAGTGGAATAGATGCGCCCAAACTTGAGCTTAT
>NZ_CM009113.1 GCF_002836735.1 Psychrobacter sp. 4Bb
ACTTAAATCATGGCTTTATACAGAGCAGAAGTGAAACCGATCAGTCGTAGCAAAGGGCATAATGCAGTTGCTGCTGCTGCGTATCGAGCAGGCGAAGAGCTAACGGATAAAAACAAATACAATCCTAATGCGATGGTTCATGACTACAGCAAGAAGTCGGACATCATGCACAAGAATATTATTTTGCCAGCTGTGTTGGCTGAGCAAGATTTCAAAATTGACCGTGAAAACTTGTGGTCAATGGTTGAAGAACATGAGGTGACTAAGAAAGATAAGACTCTCAAATCATCAGCTAGGGTCGCTCGTGAATGGTTGTTAGCATTACCTCATGAGTTGAGCGATAGCGAGAACATCGCATTGGCAGAAGAGTTTGCGACAAAAATGGCAAACGATTTAGGCGTGATTGCTGATTGCTGTATTCATAACCCCAAGCTCAAAAGCAATGTTCCTGCGCCTAAGCCTTCAAGTAAGGCAGCCGACAATACCACTGACGACGATGACGAGCGCAATATTCATGCTCATATCATGTTTACCACTCGCAAAGCCGAGCTAGATACTACTAATCAGCTGATATTCACTAACAAGGCTGACTCAGAGCTAGATGGTACGGCTAGAAAAGTTAAAGGTTTGGTAAAAGAGACTGAATACATCAAAGCGGTACGTGCAGACTGGGCAGAAATGGTTAATAAGCGACTCTTAGAGCACGGTATTAAAACTGTTAGCAGTCTTAGCTATAAAGACCAGGATTTATACATCATACCAAAAGCACACGTTGGAAGGGATAAATACTCAGATGACAAAAGAGAGCACAACACCGAAGTTAACGACTTCAATGAGCGTTTTTTCAATAAGAGAGCTGATTATCTCAAGAAGTTTGCCGACAGCGGAGATAGATTTCTTAGAGTCGCAGATGAACTCAATGGCAAATACTTTAACGAGTCAGGAGCAAGAAATACAAGCATTGCAGACAGTGAACGCATCATTGCAGACAGTAAACAAAGAATTGCAAATCATGCTCGATCAACCACCCCTGATCCCTTTATTGACGCAATCACAAGAAGCAATGCTGCAAGAAAATCAGCAGCTACTAGCTATGGTCAATCAGCAAAAGCGTTTGATAGAGCATCAGACGACTCAATTGCAGCAGTTCGAAAACTTGCAGGAGTCTCTAGTCAAGGAATTAAACAACGAGAACCAAGAGTTACTCAATACGCTGAGTACGCTAAAAACACTAAGATAATCTTAATCAATAAAATACTACAACGACGCAAAGAGGAGAATCAGATACGTTTGTCTTGGGGTGAAAGTGCAGATGATCTAGAACATGCACATAAATTTGATCCTCGGCAGCTAGAAATACTAAATGCTTTTGCCAACAAGTACCAATTGGATAAAAGCAGGAGTGAACCTTTTGAGGATGTTCATGAAAGACGGTTAAAGCTGCTGAATAACGATAGTTTCTTTCAAGAAAATACTGGGATTTTTGATTTAGTGCGTGATCCAAAGTCAGAACGAGAAATATTCAATGCTAGAAAGCTCTCAGATAGCCGTCAGAGCGTTCTAAGTAAAAATAGTGAAGTTAGCTACGGTGAACCATCTAAAGGCTTAAACAGAGCCAATAGCGAACTTTTAATAGACAATAATGTACCTAGACCAAGGTTTTAATATTTTTCGATTTATTAGTTAATACTAAGTGTCATTCTTGGTTTTTCGTTATTTATCTTTTGTCTTTTAATCATCTATTAACAACAAAAAAGGCTTTTAATGCTTTTAATGCTTTTAAAGGCTTTTAAGAGAGCTGTATCCCTTACGCACCAATGGATACGAATGAGTGATGACGACATCTATCGGGTATGATGACGACATCTATCGGGTATGATGACGACATCTATCGGGTATGATGACGACATCTATCGGGTATGATGACGACAAAAAAATATTTGACTTGATTACAAGGTTTGTGTAGTTTGTTCTCATCGATCTAATAAAAACCACTAAAGAGACTCAATTATGAAATCTGATAGAGGAAAGAATATGAGTGACTTGGTGGTTAAGTCTAATCGCTTGAATACAGCTATACAAAACCTATCATTGGTTGAAATTAGATTAATACAAATCGCAATTATTGATAGCAGGGAAACACAGACTGGACTAACGGCAGATAGCCCTCTAGTTATCTCTGCTAAACGTTATGCGGAGTGTTTTAACGTAGAAATAGATACTGCTTATGATATTCTCTTGGCAGCAGAATCGACGCTTTTTGAACGTCGTTTTTCTTTCGTGAATCAAAGAGATAATCAGGTAAAAACACGTTGGGTAAGTCAAGTCGAATACATTAGAGGCGATGGTGCAATTGAAATAATACTAACGCCCGCAGTTGTCAAGGAAATAACCCGCATCGACGGTATAAAAGATTTCTTTACTAAATATACGCTAGGACAGACAGCTGTGCTTAACAGCGTGTATTCAGTGCGTCTGTATGAACTGCTCACACAGTGGCGTCAAGCTACCAAAACACCTCTTTTTGATATTGAAACCTTTAGAGGTCAGTTGGGCTTAGGAGTTAGTGATTATCAACGTATGAGTGACTTTAAGCGCCGAGTTCTTGATTCAGCTGTTGCGGAGATCAATGAGAAAACAGATTTGCAGATAAGCTATGTTCAGGAAAAGAAAAAGAGCAGGATTGTAGGGTTTAAGTTTAAAGTTTCGGGAAAAGAAAACTCAAAAAACACTTTAAAAGCAAGTAATAGAAAGGGCTGTAATACAGCAGATATGTTCACAGTCGAAGGATTAAGCGATAAACAAATTGGAAGAATTGCGCGCAATGCCCAGTTTATAGCGGATTATAACCATTTGGTTAGTTCCACCAGTCTAGCAGGTCAAGACCCTAAAGCATGGGAGCTTGAGATGTTTAATCGACTCAAAAAGGACGCTTCAAAGTTTAAAAAACGTCCGATTAGGGATTACTTGAACTAAAAATTGTCTATTACCTCTATAAATCCTATCTTAAAAACAGAAAAGTGGCTTATCATGCTTATGGTGAGCCACTTTTTTTCGATTAGAAGTCATGTAGTGACGCATATTCTATATATACGACATACTCTGTCGTTCATTCAGAAATTGTATTGAATGAAGCAGCCCGAAGAGCTAATATAGGTTTAGATTGATTAGCATTTGACATATGTTGTTATGAGGATTCAACTATCCTGAGCCAACTATATGTAGTGCAATACATCTAAGATGTGATAGTTCGGAAATGAATGATTCACAAGAGAGAAAATAGAAGTAGATGGTAATCAGTCCAGTCGACCAAAACTTTTGACTGATGACCATCTATCCACTTTGCGAGAAAAACGAGGAAATCTTATGCGATAAATATCACACCGTGATGGTGTTTGATTTAAAGCTGTGATTCACGCTTTTTTGGACTTACGATTACAGAGTAGAGATGCCTATTTAGTATATAGCTTAGCTATAGGTTGACCAATATTCCGTACATCTAGGATACCTCTTAGGTACAACCAAAATCAAGCTCTATTATTGCCTTGAATAAAAGCTATAAATGCAATTAACCCTGATTGTATATAGCTCAAACACCTAAAAACACACAAAAAAATAGAACTGCTTATTAATTAATTTTAAGCGGTATGGGTTTTCTTTGGTTTTTTTTCTGATATTTAAGAGGTTGTTTTATGAGTGATACTAATGTTTCATTGACACAAGAAGTTATCTATTCTAAATGTAAAAATTGCAAAAAATTGGAGCGTTGGAGTCGTCTTAGAAAGGCGATGCTAACATTCTTTACGTTGCTTATTGTACCAACTTGTCAAAGCATGCCATCAGAAGTTTCTATAACGTATATTCAGCATCAGAACATACAAGTAACTCACAATGTTAGTGAGCAAGCGAATCAATCGAAGTAGATACGATCACTTTTCCGCGTGTTTCGAAGGCTCAAATTTTGATTTTAAAAATTTGAGCCTTTCTTATCGTTTTTAGAGTCAAAATCACCATTTTTAGAGTGTGATGAAAAGCTCGAAAAAAAGGATGTAACAGGGGAGATTACCCATTTTTAATAGTAATTTCTTTGTTTTTAGCCCTCTGCAAGAGTCCTCGAAGAGCGCAGTTACGAGAAATAATATAATACGCCTACTTCGTGCTATTATATTATTTCTCTCACCGCGTTGGGGAAACCCCAAACCCCTCAAGCTGTTATCTCACTGGACA
>NZ_CM009114.1 GCF_002836735.1 Psychrobacter sp. 4Bb
TTGGGGCTTTCATAGTAATTCCTTATATATTGGGTATATACGGATTATATACTAAGTCTATAAAACATCAATGGCGTCTTAAAATATATACTTGGTATATACGTTTTATACACTGTTTATATATAAAATTCTTTAAAAGCCTTTAAAAATAAGGGCTGAGCTTATCTATCTATTCACATTATGTTTTTTATCAAATATCTCTACACTCAATCTGCTGATTGAGTGCTTTTTTTTATTTGTTTTTTTTCTTAAAAGCCTATGTTATATAGCCTAGGGGGCTATATAACACTTGACAGAGCCTAAGTTGTTCTCATGCTCTTGGTTCGGCTGGGTTCTGAAATCAGGGAACACTCACCCTAAAGGACTCACAGTTGAAAAACTGCAAACCCTTTAGTGTTGTTACCTTGACGGTGCTTGCTCATGCCCTCGGCACGACTTGGGACACTCATCAGGAGGTCATCACTGTATCAAGCTGACCCTGTTAAGATTACGGCTGATAGCACCGCCTAGACACGCTCTTAACCGCGATTTAAGCCGTTCTTACGCAAGCAAGGGGTAAACCCCAATATACCGCTACAGATACGCTTAAAACGCCACTCATTGCGTTGCTCTTATCCTTTGTCTAGTCACCCCTGTCGGGAGCTTTCGTATCACCCACACAATGCAGTCGTCGCTGATGCCTGCCACCCATTGCTAGGGAACAGTTAGAGGACGATAGGGGCGATGTAACGATCAAATAGGGAGTTAGGCGTTTTATGTATTTAGACTTGCAAATCAGGCGGTGTGTGCCTTAGAATACCCTTAACGGGCTATATGCTGGTCAAATAACGCTGTACTAGAGCTTATTTGGTCGTTACAGTCGTTCCCCAACGTCTGTAACCGTTAACGAATACTAACGACAAAGCCCTTAGCGTGTCAAGCGTTAAGGGCTTTTTCTATGCAAAATTGTCCAACTATTGTTTGTTTTGCTTGGGCTAAGGTCGAGTATTAGCCAAGATCAGGCGGTCTTTTTCGCCTGTCCTGGCTAATGCTGACCCAACAACCAAAGGGCGTTAGTTAATCTACCCATACCTTAGCCTCTTCGACATGAAATATACCCCTACACTTAGGGTAATCAGTGCATTTGTAGTAGTACGTGAAGTAATATTTTTGGTCTGGTTTTAGTTTTTTGCGCTTTGGTATTGTCCTGATTGTAGGCTTTTCACAATATTTGCAGGTCGTTTTAACATCAATTTTCATTGTTATACACCTCAAAATAAAATCACCTTGTCCGACACGGAAACCCTTAGCACAACAAGGCTAAGGGGTCTTTTTTTGATGATTTGTCGGACAGTGTGCAAGGTCATTGTCCTACACTGAAACCCTTTACCTGCATGGCTTTAAGTCGTTTGCAACCAGTTGCGTGGTGTGTGTACTCATATTTAGCCATCGGCACGATCATCTTTTGCTTTTTTCTTTTGTTTTTGTTTTTTGCATTGCCCCTAGGCAATGTTAAGCCCCAAAGGGGTGTGTTTTCGTCCAGAAAATGCACAGACCATCACCCCAAGTGTGGGCTGCGTGGGGGAGCCGAAATCGTGGTGGCAGTCGTCCAGACTAGCCACAGCTGACCCCTAGGGCTGCGATAGATTTTGGGGGTGAAACCCGCCGTCAGTAAGCACTGACCTCGGGCGTTTTCTTTGCAGCCCCAAAAAAGGGCAAAAAACGTACGAGGTCAGTGGTTTTACCACTGGCGGCCGCCGAGTAAATCGGAACAACGTGGAGATTTGCGCTGGAACGCAGTGGAAGGCAACTGAAAAGCGGCAGTGTGGTCGTCCAGACCACGCAAGACAAGGGTAGGGCGTTCAGCCCGTTAGCCTTGTCTGGTGACGTTTTTTAGGCGCAGCGAAGCGTAGTATGCTCTTTTTGGTGTATAAACTGGTGTATAAAATATTCAGACAACTGGTGATTTTCTGAAATCACCAGATTACACACCAGATTACACACCACTTTATGCACTAGAGTCTTAAAGTAGTTTGGCTTGACCATGCTTTTTAACATAGTCACGCATAAAGGCTCTAACAGCTTGTGATGCGGTAGTATCTTGGTTATCGCAAGCGTGTTTAAAGGCTTTTAGCAAGTTTTCATCTACTTTTGCAGTGAACAGCTTGTCCT
>NZ_PJAS01000051.1 GCF_002836735.1 Psychrobacter sp. 4Bb
AAAACGAATATAAAAAAAGCGCACCTATTAACGGCGCGCTTTTTCATTTTATACGTATACAGCTAGGTAAAATAACACTTTTCCGGAGTGGTTTATTACATACCTTGCTGTGCACGATCACCACGTTGCTCACGATGGTCTGGACCACGACGGCCTTCGTCGTCACCTTTTCTATCTTCTTTCATTTGTGCAAGTTTTGCGCGTTGCTCAGCAGTTAATACTTGAGCAATGGCGTGTTGTGTTTGTACACGCTCAATAAAGCGCTGCTTCGTTTTAGCAGCTTGCTGATCGGCCAAACGGTTTACTGCAGCACTATTCAATGTGCTTGCATTGGTCAGTGCTTGTATTTGCTGATCCATTTGCGCACGTTCCGCTTGATGTTCTGCACGGTCAGCAGTGCGATCGCCACGTTTGTTTTGCATGATGGCTTTGATTTGCGCTTGCTGTGTCGCGGTTAAGTCCAGTTTTGACATTGGGCCTCTCATCGCGCCATCTTTGTGGTTCTTTTGCATTTGTGCAGTTGGCGTTGTATCAGTAGTCGCGTTAACACTAGTGCAAGCCGTTACTGTAAATATGCTAGACGCTGCTAATACTGAGCCTAATAGTAATTTTTTCATCATAATATCCTTGATTACATTGAGTTTGATTTAATAAGCACTAAATTTTTATCTCGCAAGTACCATCTGTTGAACGTTATCGCTCGTTATGGTCAGCCATCTTAGAAATGCAATACTTGCTGTTGATAGGAGTATATTACGACAGTTAAAGGTTACGAACATTTATGAAGTATTAAGAAAGGTAACGTTTCTGGTGAATTGACAAGTGCTTGCCTGATAATATGGTTAACTACCGTCTACCGGCAATAAAAATGCCACGGCGGCAATTTCGCTAACCATATCAAAATGACACTTGTACGCGGACTTATTGCGCCATGATTACTATAGATTGAGTAAATAGAGATAAATAAAAATTAAAGGAGAGAAGCATGCCAAACATCCTGATAGGCGATGACGACGAAGAGTTGACTCAGTTATTGCAAGAGTACTTGGACAATCACGGCATTCGCTGTGACTGCGTGCATGATGGTGCAGCAGTCATACAAAGACTCAAGGCAGTAGCACACGAAGATACGGTCTATGATTTACTCGTACTCGATATTATGATGCCAAAACTGGATGGATTAAGTGTGCTGCGTCAATTACCAAATATTATTGATATTCCTGTCATTATGTTAACGGCGAAAGGGGAGGAGATTGATCGTATTATTGGTCTAGAGCTTGGGGCCGATGACTATATCACCAAACCTTGTAACCCTCGAGAGCTGCTAGCGCGTATCAATGCAGTGATTAAACGTACCAATACGACCGCATCAGAGCATACTCCGTTGCCAGAGAGTCGTTTGCATCTCGATCAAAACCAACGCGCCTGTCAGATAGATGGGGTAACGCTACAAGTCACTGGTACAGAGTTTGATCTACTTGTTGCCTTACTCAAACAAAAAGGGGAAGTGGTGAGTAAAGCATGGCTGTCAGAAAATATCTTGCAGCGTGAGTTGCAGCCGTTTGACCGTAGCCTCGATGTACATGTATCTCGCTTACGCAAAAAACTTCAACCTTTCCACGATGAACCAATAAAAGCGGTGCGTGGAAAAGGTTATCAACTGGTGCTGTAATGACGGACATATCGATGAAAGATTCTGAGCAGACCCTCAAAAAAGCACCTAAGTTTAAGGTGCGCATTACCTTGTTTTGGCGTATGTTTCTGAGCTTATTACTAACGATTCTAATCACCTCTGTATTGTCCATCGTGGTAGAGCGCTGGCTGGCTGAAAAAGAGCTGACCTCTCGTATGGACGTACAAATCGATAGTCTATTGATAAAGCGTGAAGAGATGGTCGCGGCGCTACGGGCTGGTGATGTAGACTCTGTCAGGCAGATGTATCGTCAAGACCGCCAGCTGATGAATCAAATCAGAGTCTAT
Source organism: Psychrobacter sp. 4Bb (assembly GCF_002836735.1). GTDB lineage: Bacteria > Pseudomonadota > Gammaproteobacteria > Pseudomonadales > Moraxellaceae > Psychrobacter. Next base: position 1,981 of record NZ_PJAS01000051.1, read on the forward strand.
GATGAGCAGGGCGCTATTATATTCCCGCGTTACCGTGACCAAGACGATCGTGCGCAAGGACAGTTGCAAAGTGGTCGGCGGCTAATGGATCGTGCGATACAACCGTTGCAGCAAATACCACCTAGGCCACCTAGAGTAGAGAATAACGCTTATGGTGCAGAAGGTCGCAATGCTGACAATAGACTTCGTGAACACGACAATGAAATACCGAAAATTGAGCCGTCTTTTTGGCAAAAGTTCCTAAGACCAAGAACAGCAAGTAGTGCAGCAGTAGCTGATATCGATACTCGTCCTGAACTGGCCGATATGTCTGTTGAATTACCTGATGGTCAGTCAATTATCATACAGTTGCGTCCGCACTTGCGTTTTTCAGACGTAGTAGAGATACAGCACGGCAATTTTCCAATACGTTTGCTATTGATCGTTATCTTTAGTGTGTTGGTTTGCATATGGCTCAGTCGTACGCTAACCCAGCGAATTGGTCGTGTACAAAATACCGTACACCGTATGATTGATGGTAATTATCAAGCCAACCCAGAACTGTCCAAGATGGGCGATGATGAGTTGGGGCTACTTGCCAAAGACGTTGCCCATCTCTCGACCAGACTGGTTGACAGTGAGCTGGCACGTAAGCAAATGCTCAGTGATATCTCACATGAGCTGCGTTCGCCACTTGCTCGTCTGGATGTAGCGACTGAGCTGACTCGAGACTTTGCGCCCAATGCCAATCGTTATCTGGACCGTATCGATAAAGAATCTACACGAATGAATGAGCTAATTGAGCAAATCATTCATATTCAGTCTCTACAAATGCAGCAATATACCGTCGATAATTTGGAGAGTGAGGCAGTCGATATATCCGACACTATTAGTAATATCGGAGAGGATGTCTGCTTTGAATTTCAACATAAAGACGTGCATTGGCAATGGCAACCGCCTGTAGCCTCAGCGCTAGATGATTTGGCAGGATTTTGGACAGTCCAAGGTAATGCCGAACAGTTGTATAGTGCACTTGAAAATGTTATTCGCAATGCCTTTATGCACACAGCAGCGGGTTCGACAGTGATTGCGGAAGTCAAAGCAATCAAGATGGACAATAAGGTACCAGCCGTTCAAATTAATATAACAGATGAAGGCGGCGGTGTCGCAGACAAAGACTTAGAACGTATTTTCCATCCCTTTGTGCGGCTTGATACTGCTCGGCATCGTGATACTGGCGGCTATGGTCTTGGATTGGCCATTGTCCATGCTGTAGTCATGGCGCATAAAGGATATATCAATGCTCATAATCGCCAAGATGGTATCCAAGGGTTGGTGGTTCAAATAGTGCTACCTAGCAGACAAAAAGATAAATAATGCAGAAACAATTTATGTAACCAATGTGCGCTTATCATGTATTTTTAATGTGTATAAGCGCATATTTAGTAATAGATAAAAGCTGACTCTTCTTAAAATCGACGTAATTTATTATAAATAGACAAAAATTAAAAGTAATTATATTCGTTTATATAAATATAATAGACGAACGGTATAAAAACACGGATGAACGGTATTGTCTCTCTGTATATATTCGTTAATACTAATATATGCAGAGAGTGATAAAGATTATACAAAACAGAACGTCTTATTCCTTAAAGACTACTACAACTATTATTTGAACAAGGTCTCGTTATTATAAGCTTATAACCCGTTTTATTTTGTCACATCGTCTCTCTGACATAGATCTTATCTCTGATTTTTTAAATCTGACAAGTCTGTAAGGGAGTACGCATCATGAACCGCATCTATAAAGTCATCTGGAATGAAGCCTTAAGTTGTTTTACCGCCGTTGGTGAATACGCGAAGGGACGTGGCAAATCTTCCAAATCTAGCGTTAGCTCTAACGCTACCATTAACACAACGTCTAACCTGTCTGTTATCCATACGTTACGTCTGAGCACTATAGCGCTTGGGCTACTAGCTGCTGGCTTTGGCATGCAGGCAAATGCATTGGGTACTTACTTTGTTGGAGACGACCCAACACCTAGAATACATACCAACTCATTCTTTCATCAAACACTAACGGTGCAGGGTGGAGAGACGGTCATTGGCGATCCCAATACCAAAAATATCAGCGTGACTGCCAATAGGCGTGATAAAGCGCTAACGATAAAGCTTGATGAAAATGTCGACTTAGGGACTGATGGCAGTCTCAAAACGGGTGATACTTTAGTTGATAATTCAGGCATTAAGATTACAGCCATAAATCCAGCCAATAGTGTCATTTTGAGCAATAGTGGCCTAAACAATGGTAATAACAAAATCACCAATGTATCCAATGGTGTTGTGATGGCAGGGAGTAAAGATGCAATTAATGGCTCGCAGCTATACAGATTGGTCAACATAGTCAAAGACAATAAAACCAAATATTATAGTGTTGACTCTGAAGCTATTGGCAATGCCAACAACGATGGCGCAACAGGTTATAACGCTATGGCCATGGGTGGCAATGCAAAGGCGACTGGCAGTCAAACTATTGCTATTGGTAGCTCGGAATCTGGACAACAAACGTTGGCAAGTGGCGAGCAGTCTATTGCTATTGGCGCGAATGTTGTCTCAAAAGGACATTCATCTATTGCTATTGGTGGTGATGATTTAGATGCTGCTGCAAATGTTGATGGTGTTAACGACTTATTCAATGCATATACTGGTAGTGATCTTATAGAGGATCCAAATAATCCATATGGGCATACTGAAGCAGGGGGCGCTGCATCCTTAGCAGTTGGTGTTAAAGCACGGTCCGAAGGTAATCTTTCTACTGCTGTCGGTGTCCGTTCAAGCTCAGTAGGTGCAGCATCCTCTGCTTTTGGTGTGGGGGCGTCAGCAAGTCGAGACGGTTCTGTAGCTTTAGGTGTAGGATCAACTACGCTTAGTGAAGCTACGGAGGAAAAGAACCTTATTATCGGCAACAAGATCTATAATTACGCTGGTGTAACAAGTGATAAAGGAGCACAAGTATCTGTTGGTTCAGTAGAACATGAGCGTCAGATCAAGCACGTTGCTGCTGGAGCAGTCAATACAGACAGTACTGATGCTATCAATGGTAGTCAGCTACACGCTACTAATCAATCTATTGAAGATTTATCAGAAAGCAAGATTACCTTTGCGAGTGATAGAGGAGCTCCCGTGGATCGTAAGCTTGGTGAGACACTTAATATCAAAGGTGGTGCAGAAGCCACTGCTGCTTTAACTACAGGCAACATTGGGGTAGAGTCTGATGCTATTAATAATACCCTAACTGTAAAGTTAGCTGAAAACGTAGACCTTGGCACTAATGGAAGTGTCAAAATGGGAAGTAGTAGTAGCCTTCCTTATAGTTTAGGTCCTGTAACAACTGTTAATAGCCTAGGTGTCTTGACAGGTAATTGGTTAGGCAGTACAGCAGTTAATGGCTTAGGGGTATTTGTGAATGGCCCATTAGGTATTCCTAGTACTGTTCTAACCATGGACGGTTTAACAATTATCGGTGGTCCAAGCGTAACAAGGTCTGGTGGTATAAATGCTGGTAACAAAAGAATTGTGAATGTTGATGATGGTATACAGGCTAAAGACGCTGTCAATGTCAGTCAGCTAGAAGGTGTTAAAGAAATAGCTAACAAAGGTTGGGATATTAGTACACAAGGTATCGCTACCACTGCAAGTACCGTAGAGCCTGGCGACTCAGTTGACTTTAATAGTAAAAACAGCAACATCATTGTCTCTAAAACAGCAGACAGTAATGATATCTCATTTGAGCTCAATAATCAGTTAGATCTAGGAGGTGTTGGTAGTATACAGATAGGTAATACCCTTATGGACAACAGAGGTTTCACTTTTATTGATAGTAGAGTCATGCTAAGTAGTCGTGGTCTAGACAATGGAGGCAACACTATTCGCAACGTTGGGGAAGGTGTGCTAAATACGGATGCTGTCAATGTTGGTCAGTTAAAAGATGTCGCCATTGCCTTGGATCAAGGTTGGGGCATTACCGCTCAAGGTGATATCGCTACGATGGTAAAACAAGGAGATGCTGTCGACCTCAGTAGTAAAGACGGTAATATCAAGGTATCTAGGAAATCAGTGAGTGATGTCGCTGCTCTTAATGGTAGTCCATCACTACAAGCTGTAGCCATACCTACCAATGCTAATGATATTAGCTTTGATTTGAACCCAGATATTACTTTGAATAGCGTAACCACTGGTGGTACGGTTATGAATGACGATGGACTGACCATTGCAGGTGGCCCAAGCATCATGAAAAGTGGTATTGATGCCGCTGATACCAAAATTACCAACGTTCAAAATGGGGAGGTTTCGGCGACAAGTCAGGACGCCATAAATGGTGGTCAGCTTTATGCCCAAGGCACTGGTATCAGCAGTATTATCGGTGGTGACACTGTTTACAATGCCGAAGATGGTACTTTTACCAACAGTGACATTGGTGGAACGGGTGAAAGCAATATCGATGGTGCGATTGCTTCTATCAGACAAGGCACGATTGAAATTAGTGAAAATGTGCAAATTAACACAGAGAGCATTACCACTAATACAACCAATATCGCGACCAATACGACAAATATTGCTACGAATACCAGCAATATCACGACCAATACCACGAATATCAAAACCAATACGGACAAGCTAGATGCTGGACTCAATTTTGGCGCAGACAGTGGTGCCAATATTAACAAACCAATTGGCGATGGTAGCGTTCTCAGCTTCACTGGTGGCAATAACATCACCACCACAGCAGATGGCAGTAGTATTAAGTTTGACCTAAACGGTAATATCAGCGTTGATAGTGTCACAGTTGGTACAACGATTATCAATAGTGAGGGCATCAGTATGCAAGATGGGCCAAGTATGACGTCTCAAGGTCTATATGCTGGTAACCAACGTATGACTGGTGTCGCCGATGGGGTCGAAGCAACAGACGCCGTCAATTATAGTCAGCTTAGCGCGCTTGATAGTCGACTCAATAACAATATGAGCGATCTTGGCTACAAAATCGACGAAGTAGAAGACGATGCAAACGCAGGTATTTCAGCTGCAATGGCAATGTCAGCAATGCCTCAGGCTTATATCGCAGGTAAGTCATTGATCGGTGGCGGTGTCGGTACCTATAACGGAGAAAGTGCTGTAGCAATTGGTTTCTCTAAATTATCTAATGACGGTCGCTGGGTCATTAAGGTAAATGGTTCTGCAGATACTCAAGGAAACGTAGGCGGCGCAGTGGGTGCAGGTTTCCATTTTGACTAACAAAACCTCTCAATTGTAGCTATCGGTAGACTATAAAAAAGCAAGACATCTAATGTTTTGCTTTTTTACGGCTTAAAGATAAACAATTGATGCAGCAATAATGTCGATGAATCAAAATAAGCGCTTGTAAATTGTGTCTCACAAGCGCTTATTATTTATAATTAAGGGCTTCTATATTCTGAACATTGCACCATTCGGTTTCAGTCCAACATAGGCCATACCTGCTTGATTCATCCAGTGAGGTTGAATAATGCCATGCTGCAAAATCGCATAAATATCTCTATGCGCCCTTTCTATCTTATGCTTTTTATATAGGGAGGCTGTGCCTGCGACTGCGTAAATTTCAGATACCATGTCACGAGCTTCTCTTGCGGCCTCACAAGACGCTGCCCATACATCTGCAAGCTGTATATCAGTAAAGGTGTTCTTCTGTTGAGATTCTTCCCATAGTACCTCGACACTATGATGCAGTTGGGCGCGTTTTGATGCCAGTATTGTTTTGCTCTTAGCAATGGTAGCCTGTACCGTTGCACGGTCGCGTAAATCTGGACTCTTATCAGGCGTTACCCTTTCAAGACACATATCAACCAAGTCGTCCATGGCGGCTTTTAATACGCCTAGCGCCATCGCTGCACAGCCAGCAGCATTGATACAGCCGATAGGCAGACGACTGTAGGCAGTATCGACAGCCACAGGACTATCAAAGTCAACTGCATAAGCCTCTTTGACAAAAGCGCCTTTGATGACTATATCGTGGCTACCTGTGCCATTTAGACCGCCCACATCCCACGTATCAATGATTTTTACGTCTTTCTTGGGAATAAAAAATAGCTTTAAGTTTGCACCTGGGCCAAGGGTCGTAGGAGAGCCTTCGGAGATAACGAGACAACGGAGCACAAACCAGTCAGCCAATTGGCTTCCAGAGACGAGTGTCCATTGTCCTGATACCATGTAGCCATTATCTACTGTTTGGGCCACGCCTTCAGGACGTGCGGAATTGGCATAAATATGAGAGGGGTCGCTATATACTTCTTTCATACTGGACTCGTCCAAAAATCGACCGAATGTACAGGCCAAATGGTTGTTCCAAACGATCCAAGCAACGGAGGCCTCAGCACTGGCCAACGTCTCATAAGTTTTTAGCGTTTCTACTGGATTGCCTGCCCATCCTCCTAACGATTTAGGCAGCCCCATTCTAAATAATGCAAATTCTGAAAGTTTATTGACTACCACGGGTGCAATTTTTCTAGCGCTTTCTGTTTCATCTCTGAACATGATTGCTGATGCATAAATCTTGTTTGCTGCATCCGATGGTAGGGTGGTTATCTTTGCTGAGGATATATCATTCATATTGTTCAACCTTATTGTGATGAATAAGACAGTACTTTTTTCTATAGCTGATAAAGTACAAATTTGAGAGATGACAAATGCTTATATAAAGAATAACCAACAGCTGCCCACCATACAACCGTTAATATGAATATATTAAAAATTATATTGTAAAAATTGAATAAATAGTAATCAATGAGGCAAAGTTAAGCGATAAAGCTAGAAATCAAGCTGTAGAAATAGGTAGGGGTAAAGAATAGCGAAGAATAAAGGTCGACCAAATATTAAGTGTTAATTCTAAGTCACTTAATATTTTGCCGAGAAGATAAATATTCTATAAAGATAAGTATCCTATAAAAACTGTCTCAAATTAGGCGTCACGCTTCGGCGCATCAGGTTGCATCATAGGATCCGCATCTGCAAATGCTTTTAGTGTACGGCAATGAGTATCAATAGCGACGATACTGGGATAAGCGCTTAAATCTACTTTGAAGCGGCGAGCAGAAGAGACTTGCGGAATCAAATAACAATCTGCGAGAGTAGGACTGTCCCCATAACAGAACTGTCCGCGATTGTTATCCGCCGCCAAACGTGTTTCTAAAGCGGCAAAACCTTCATTGATCCAGCGATTGCACCATGCAATCACATCTTTCTCGTCTACTGACAGCTCATTGCGTAGGTACTGTAAAATGCGGCGATTATTGATTGGGTGGATGTCGCAACCAATCATAGCGCTCAGCGCGCGTACCTGCATACGCCCAGCAGCATCGTTAGGTAATAGTGCGTGCTCAGGGTAGACCTCTTCTAACCACTCCAAGATAGCTGGACTTTGATATAATAATAAATCGTCAGCTTGTAGGACAGGCACCAATCCTTGCGGGTTAATCGCTTTAAAGGCAGACTCTAACTGTTCATCCTGTGCCAGATTGATCGTGATATCATCGTAATCTAAGCCTTTTAGGTTCATAGCGATACGAGTACGGTAAGACGTGCTACTACGAAAGTAGCCATAAAGTGTCATCATGATTCATGTCCTTATACTGATGTGTTTTTATAAAGATAAATATTATGAAGTAGGGGCTGTATCTCAGTGATATTTGATCGGGTAAACCCTTATTGAACAAACCATTATCAAGCAGACCGTCATTAGAAAATAACCAAGCACACCAGAATCGAGCAAATCATGCCAGCAGACAAAACCCTTGTAGACAGTTCTATCACCAGTAAAAACCAAAGTGGCGTCCAGTCGCTTGAGATTGGGCTGTCGATACTCGATGTGCTGATCGACCGTAATGAGCCTATGATGCTAAAAGATATCGCTGAAGCCATGCAAATGCACCCAGCAAAATCCCATCGTTACTTGGTCAGTCTCATCCGCAAAAACTATGCGCGTAAGCTTGATGATGGGCGCTATGGGCTTGGCGATAGAGTCAATGCATTGGCATCACTAGGACATACGGAACTCAACCAAAACAATCTTTTGGCGCGTCTCACGCAAGTGGCTAATGAAATCAAAGACACCTTAAATTGCGGTGTGCAAATTGCCAAATGGTTTAGTGAAGGCCCTATTATTATTCAGTCCGTTGAGCCAGACAGTCCGATTAGTATCATTACTCGCATTGGCTCACGTATGCCTCTGACGACATCGGCTACAGGGCAGTTATTTGCCAGTTATCAACCTGATGCCGTCATTCAGTCATTGGTCACAGCTGAATGGCATACGAGTAATACCGCCGCAGATATGGCCGAGAAGTGGCAGCACTTTACTCAGCTACAGGCCAAAATTCGTACTCAAGGCTATGCGACAGTGACGGGCGATATGCTTATGGGGATTAATGCCATTACAATTCCTGTTATATTGCCACAGCTTGCCAATAGTGCTGCTAAACCATCCACGAGTAGTGACAAAACTGATAGTGAAGATTTACCGCTAGAATATGCTATCACTATCATTGGAACAACAGAGCAATTGCCTATGAGTGAGCAACATAATGTGGTTAAGCAAATACTGGCGATAGCACAGCGTTATCAAATTGCCTAGCCAGTATGTGGTGCTATAAGCTAGGGCGTGCCTTCAATTCACGCCATAGTCATCTGATATGTATCCTTTAGACCATACAGGCGCTACTGGCCGCTTTTGCTTTTTCGTATACGTTGTCAGCGTCTAGGCCAGTTGCATTTACTTCATCTAGGTAATGCTGAGAGCCTTCCATTAATGGGCCTCTCCAATCTGGGTCATTGAGTGGATCAGGAATATCAATCATAATATCGCCTTTTGCTTTGGCGGCGGCCATCGCTTTGGCATTGCTGATGTCAAATACTTTAGAGATATGTGCTGCCAGCTCTGCGCCAGAATTGTCATCAATCACTTTTTTGAGGTCATCAGGCAAGCTGTTATATTTCTCTTTGTTCATGCTAATCACAAAGGTGGAGTTATAAAAAGGAATATCGGTGTGCGTATTGATCAGCTCATCAAGGCGAAACGCTTGAATGGGTTGCCAAGTAAAGCTGAGCCCATCAATGACACCGCGCTGCAGAGAGGTATAAGTATCACTGGCAGGCATGCCGACAGGTGCAGCACCAGTGGCTTCGATAATGTGGCTAGCAACCGCAGAAGGTTGGCGAATACGCAGACCTTTCATATCAGCTGGCGTGCGAATCGGTTTATCAACCGTATGAAGTGCACCTTGTCCAGTGCCTATCAGCGCTAGCAAGTGAGTGTCTTCGTACTCGTCTTTAATGACACCCTCGTCATATAGTTTATGAAGTATACAGCTCTGCTGCTGTGCAGTATTTGTGATGCCTGGCAACTCTACGATTTGAGTCAAAGGAAAACGTCCTGCTGTATATCCTTGCGCTTGCATACCAATATCTACGCTACCTTTAGCTGTAGCGTCATAGGTAGCACCTGGTTTGCTGAGCGTCGCAGAAGGGTATATCTCAACCTTTAAGCGACCTTTTGAATCTGCTTCAATTTTCTTTGCCCATGGCTCTAACGCTTCGGTGTTTATATTGTCAGTGGCAGTCATGAAATGCGAGAACCGCAATGTTGTCACTTCACCTGCATCTGTAGACGCGCCTCCTGCTTGGTCGTTATTGGAGCAACCAGTCATCGCAATCGAGGCGGCTAAGAATATTCCTAGAGGGGTTCTTATTTTCATCATAGAGTCCTTTCATGATGGTTAGATAGGGTTCGCTATTCATTAATACCTAGGGTATGTCGTCAATTAGCACTTTTATAATTAAAGCGATGATTAACTGATCATTTAAAAAGGCAGTAAACAGAATGACAGGAGAGTTACTCGCCGACAGGAGCAACTTCGCGTGCTTCAGCCAGCTCATCACTATGCAGAAACTGTGTATGTGCAGGAGCACGCTTGGTACGAGACCACTCATCTAGCATGTCTTGCTTGATGGCATCTGTAATCATCGATACTTTGTCTTCTGAGGTTGGATCATCATAGGTCAGCTCGAGACGATGACCGTTGGGATCAAAAAAGTAAATCGAGTGGAATATACCGTGATTGGTCACGCCAATGACATCGATGCCTGCATTTTCTAAATGCTCTTTGGCAACGATTAGCGTCTCACGGTCCTTAACCTTTAGCGCCAAATGCTGCACCCAGCTTGGGGTATTAGGATCAAAGCCCATTTCAGGTTGGTTGGGTACTTCGAAAAATGCTAAGACATTGCCATTACCAGCGTCCAAAAAGACGTGCATATAGGGGTCAAAGGCTTTGGTCGAAGGCACATGGTCTTCTGCGAATGCTAAAATGAAATCCATGTTTAGATTTTTTTTATACCATTCGACGGTTTCTTTGGCATCTTTGCAGCGGTAAGCCACATGATGAATTTTCTCAATTTGAAAACTCATATCAAACTCCTTTTGATAAGACGTGTTACTCATTTGGCTGTATTCGCATAACGATGAGTAGGTGAATGCGTTTGTCTTCCTATCCGCCTGCATGAGAATTTTCACGCCTATTTTGCTATTTATCTATCTATGTTATTTCTTAAATGCTATTTATCAGTCGCTACTTGTCAAAATCAAAGCTCAGTGCTGATAGTACTTTGCCGCGTACTTCACCAAAGCCAACACGGATGCCGTCTTTTTCGCTATAGCCTTTCATGATGACGGTGTCACCATCTTCGATGAAGCTGCGCGTCTCACCATCTTTTAGTGTGACTGGTTTGGTAGCATTCCAAGCAATCTCTAGCATCGAGCCATAAGAGTCAGGTGTTGGCCCTGAAATCGTGCCTGAGCCCATCATGTCGCCGACTTCTACTTTACAGCCAGTGATGGTGTGGTGGGTAAGCTGCTGTGCCATTGACCAATACATGTATTTGAAGTTGGTCTCACAAATGACTGTCGCTGTTTCCGCATTTTTAGGTAGTAATTCAACCGATAGATTGATATCAAAGCTGTTGTCGCTCGATTTTTCATTTAAATAAGCGAGTGGCTTGGGTTCTTGTATTGGACAAGCTGTTTTGAACGGAGCCAACGCATCCATGGTGACAATCCAAGGAGAAACCTCGGAGGCAAAGGTCTTAGCATTAAATGGACCTAAAGGCACGTATTCCCATTTTTGGATATCTCGTGCTGACCAGTCATTGAGCAACACCATGCCAAAAATATGATCAGCGGCATCATCTACGGCGATTGGCTGACCGATATGATTACCTTTACCAACGACAAATGCGGTCTCTAGCTCAAAATCCAAGCGCTTACAGGCAGAGAAGATAGGGCGGTCGTCAGGGCTAGGCTTTAGCTGACCGGATGGACGCACGATATCAGTTCCACTGACGATGACGGTGCTGGCGCGTCCGTTATAGCCGACAGGCATTTCGGTCCAATTAGGCAGTAGGGCGTTGTTTGGATCGCGGAACATGGTGCCGACGTTGGTCGCGTGCTCTTTCGATGAGTAAAAATCGGTAAAGCCCGGTACTTGCACTGGCAAATGCATGGTGACGTCTGCTTGCTTAAACAGGACTTTGTTCTGTAAGTCTGCATTGTCACGTAGGGTGTCATTGTCGCTAGACAGCAGTGTCTGAATCGTCGTACGTGCTTGCGTCCAATTGTCTCGACCAGAATCAATAAAAGCATTTAGAGTGGACTGGTCAAAATACGGACCACCGTTCAAACTTAATAATCCTTCAGCTTCGAGTACAGATAGATCCAATACATGCTCACCAATAGCAACGCCTGCACGGCGCTTGTTATCACCAGCAGCGTCTTTGGTCTCGCTAAAGATGCCATAAGGGAGATTGTGAATAGAAAAGTCAGAGTCAGTAGCGATATCGATAAAAGAGGTGAGGGTGCTGTCAATCGTTGACATGATTTGCTCCTTGCTAATATACATTATGAATTACGTTATAATTAATCACTTACGTATAATGTAATTTATTGATATATGGATTGCAAGTTTTTTGTGCAATGTCTTCCGCAAAAAGGCTACTTCAAAAAGTGGTTGTCGTTGTTTTAACTAGATGGTTTTGACGAAATAATTTTGATTAAATGCTAAGCACAAAAAAAAGGCCAAGCAATCGCTCAGCCTTTCTTATCTATGTTTATTTTTTATAAAGTTACATATTGAGGAACATGTTAAGTAACTTGGACTAATTAATCTTTTAAGACGTCTGCCATAGCATTGGCCACATAGTCGATGTTGCTAGTATTTAGGCCAGCCACACACATACGTGAATTAGAGACCATATAGATACCAAAATCGGTCTGTAGGCGCTCGACTTGATCAGGCGTCAAGCCAGTAAAGCTAAACATACCGTTTTGACGAGTGATGTAATCAAAGTTACGGTTAGGGATTTTGGCTTCTAACACTGACTTTAGCTTTAAGCGCATGGCTTTGATACGGTCGCGCATCGCATAAACTTCGCCAACCCATTGCTCATGTAGAGCTTCATCGTTCATGACGATATCGACCACACGTCCACCATGTGATGGCGGGCTTGAGTAGATACGGCGTACGGTCGCATTTAGCTGACCGAATACGCGCTCGGTTTCGTCTACGGTTGGGCAGACGACTGATAGGCCGCCGACGCGCTCGCCGTATAGCGATAAGTTTTTAGAGAATGAGTTGCTAACAAACAATGGGAGGCCCATCTCAACGGCTTTACGAATAGCGTAAGCGTCGCTGTCCATGTCTTCGCCAAACCCTTGATAAGCGATGTCCATGAATGGAATCAGCTCACGTGCTTTCACGACGTTGAGTACAGTATCCCATTGCGCTTGGGTCAAATCCATACCGGTTGGGTTATGACAGCATGGGTGTAGCAAGATGACGTCGTTTTTGTTCAATGTCTCAAAAAACGCAATCATTTCCTCAAATTTGATACTGCTGTTGGCTTTGTCGTAGTACGGGTATTTACCCACTTCTACATCAGAGCCTTCAAAGATAGCAATATGGTTGCCCCATGTTGGATCGCTCACATAGCACTTAGCTTGTGGGAACCAGTCATGGATAAACTCAGCACCAACTTTCAATGCGCCAGAACCACCGATTGTAGCGATAGTAGCGACCAAGCCGTCTTTTAAAATCTGGGCGTCTTTACCAAATAGTAATTCCTGACAGCCTTTACGGTGACCTGGCAGGCCTGCCATTGGCAGGTATGGACGCGGTGCGATAGGATCAGCAATACGCTCTTCGGCTGTTTTTACACAGTCGAGTACAGGCAATACGCCATTCTCATCATAATAAATACCAATACCTAAATTGACCTTGTTAGGATTGCTATCTGCTGAGTATTTTTCCATAAGACCTAAGATTGGATCACCAGCGTAATAGTCGATACGTTCAAACATGCCATTTCCTTATAAAAATATAAATCGAGCAGCCGAAAATCATAGAGCAAATCGCGGCTGAACTCAACACGAGAGTGGGTTATATGAGGCAATTAATAAAATAAATAGCCAAATAGATTGTTTATCCATCTATCAAGCGCATTTGACATGCTATACGTCATTCGCTAGACGATGATTCAGAGTGATGTAGGTCGTTATAATGAGTCGCAAAATAGGTTTGCAAGAACTGCTTAAAAGCAATGGTCGCCGGAGAGAGCGCACGTGAAGCACGTTGATAGATAAAGAATTGCCGCATTTTGACTGGTTGAGTGAGTGGTCGCATCAGCAGACCATTAGCACTGACCCAATCAATAACTTCAGGCATATAGGGCAGACACAGCGTGATACCAAAGCCTTGACGTGTCATCTCAAGCGCGGTAGACATAAAGTTCACTTTGTAGCGGGCTTGTTGAATGTGAGCGGAGATAGAGTCGTCGAGCTCTGCGGTTACTTGCTCAAGGAACGGACCTTGCAAGGTAATTAGTGGCGTTTCTAATAAATCTTGCCAAGTAATTTCGTCTCTTTGTGCCAGTGCATGATTGTCTGGCATAACCACGCAAAATGGTAGCTGATATAACAAGTCAGCCCTGATGTCATCTTCAGTTTCTATAAAGCCAAGCTCGGTGCCAACGCCTAAATCGACTTCGATATCTTGGATATGCTTAAGCAAATTCTCGGCTGAACAGTCCAATAGCGAGACGCCGATATTTGGATATTCTTTGGCAAATTGAGCGATGACAGCAGGTAGGGAAGATGCTGCAAACTGTGATACAGCCAAGCGTACCTGACCTTGGGCTAAGCTGGTCAAGCTACTCGCTTCATTTTCAAACAGCTGCATCTCATTCAAGATACGCCGCGCTTGTGGTAGTAGATGCCGTCCTACTGCTGACAGAGACAACTGGCGAGTGGTACGGTCGAATAGCACGATACCGAGGCCAGTCTCTAATTCTTTAATCAATCCACTAACAGCAGATTGAGTCAAATACATCTGTTCGCTGGCACGAGTAAAGCTGCCGTTGTCAGCGACTTTGATAAATGCGGTCAATTGGCGAATGCTGATATTCATAAGTAAACCTGATAAATAAATCATAAAAAACAATTAGTCTTATAAATAAAGCTAATCTAATATAAATACAACGTCAACAATAAAGATTGATTATTAATCGTTTTATAGACTTTTACTATTAATCGACTTTTTACCACCAATTGAAATTAAGGATAATTACAATGGCAGATTTATTTGACAACCCAATGGGACTAAATGGATTTGATTTTGTCGAGTTCGCCTCTCCGCAGCCTGATGCAGTCGACGCATTGTTTAAGCAGCTTGGTTTTGCCCATGTCGCCAATCACCGTTCAAAAGACGTTGCGCTATACCGCCAAGGCGATATCAACCTTATCCTAAACCGCGAACCAAAAAGCCCAGCCAGTTACTTCGTTGAAGAGCATGGCGCCGGTGCTTGTAGCATGGGCTTTCGGGTAAAAGATGCCAAAAAAGCATATGAGCGTGCCGTTGAAATGGGCGCACAGCCAGTAGACGTACCAACAGGTGTAATGGAGCTTAGATTGCCTGCTATCAAAGGCATCGGCGGCTCACTAATCTATTTGATTGACCGTTATAAAGATGGCGAATCTATCTATGATGTCGATTTTGAGTTCTTTGCAGATATCGACAGGAATCCTGTCGGCTATGGCTTTAAAGTTATCGACCATCTAACGCACAACGTCTATCGTGGACGCATGGCGTACTGGGCAAAATTCTATGAGCGTATCTTTAATTTCCGCGAGATTCGTTACTTTGATATCAAAGGTGAGTACACGGGACTAACCAGTAAAGCCATGACCGCACCCGATGGAAAAATCCGTATTCCACTGAATGAAGAAGCCAAGCAGGGCGGTGGCCAAATCGAAGAGTATCTAATGCACTTCAATGGCGAAGGTATTCAGCATATTGCGCTAGCCAGTGATGACTTGTTTGCCAGCATCGATAAGCTAAAAGCGGCTGGTATTCCGCTTATGACCGCACCAAATGCTGCTTACTATGAAATGCTGAGTGAGCGTTTGCCAAATCATGGTGAAAATGTCGCTGACTTACAAACGCGCGGTATCTTATTAGACGGCACCACAGAAGGCGGTGCACCGCGTCTGCTGCTACAGATTTTCTCTGAGACCATCTTGGGTAGCCCAGTGTTCTTTGAGTTTATTCAGCGTAAAGGCGATTATGCAGATGGCTTTGGTGAAGGTAACTTTAAAGCGTTGTTTGAGTCGATAGAGCGCGACCAAGTACGTCGCGGCACAGTCGGTCAGCCAGAGACTGAAACCCTATAAAGTCACCTAACGCTTAGTCCACGTTTAATCAACGGACAAGACAAAAGGAGTTTGTGTTGTCCTTAATAGGAGTATTACCTACAAGCACGACTGCAAAGGTAATGCTCTCATTGCGATAAAAGGAATACAGGCATGGAACGCCTATCACAGATAGATTCTCTTAATACTGCCATCGGTACCAATAGCGTTGCTACTAATAAGCAAAGTAACGATGCGGCCAGTCATCCTGACGCGACAAATAAAAAACAACCCTATATCTCGCATCAGCCAGATAGTAATGGTCATATTCACTATAGTGATGATGAGCATGCGATGTGGCAAGCGCTGCTGGCACGTCAAGCGGAACAAACGCCCAATCGTGCGTGTACTGCATATCTAGAGGGTTTGACTAAGTTAAATTTACCGACAACGCGTATCCCGCAGTTACATGATATCGATGAGGTATTACAAGCGACCACAGGTTGGCAAACCGCCCCTGTACCTGCATTAATTAGTTTTGGTAAATTTTTTAAATTACTGGCCAATAAGTCCTTTCCTGTGGCGACGTTTATTCGTCGATTTGATGATATGGACTATATTGAAGAGCCTGATATCTTTCATGAAATCGTTGGGCATTGCCCGCTACTGACCCATCCTGCGTTTGCGGCTTTTAATGAGACGTATGGTAAGCTTGGTCTTAGCGCAACAAAAGAGGAGCGCTGGTTTTTAGCAAGGCTGTATTGGTTTACTATTGAGTTTGGATTGGTCGGCAGTCGAATAGAAAATCGTAGAATCTATGGCGGCGGTATATTAAGCTCACCTTCTGAAACAGTCTACGCACTTAATCGGACGCCGCAAGAGCTTTCAATCGCTCAAAATAAGCCGCAATCTCAACCTCAGTCTCAACCTGAGCACCGAGCGTTTGATTTGCTCGATGTGTTGCGGACGCCTTATCGTATCGATCAGATACAGCCGATCTACTATGTCATCGATGAATTAGATACCTTATTTGATATCGTCAATAGTGACATTATGGGTACGGTCAAAAAAGCTATGTCGCTTGGACTATTTGAGCCGACCTATCCAGAAAAAACTCGTTAAAAACGTCAATTCAAAATTAAACATGAAAACCAACACTTCAGTACGGAATATTGAGATAGCAGCAAAGCTATATCAACATGGATGTACGAGTATTAAAAAATAGCCACTATAAAAGGATTTTATTATGACAGCACTATCACAAAATAGCTGCGAAGCTTGCCGCATTGGCGCACCGAAAGTTGAAGAAGCCGAAGCACGAGAACTATTACCGCAAATTCCTGATTGGTCATTGATTGAAGTAGATGGTATTCAGCAATTGCAGCGTCAGTATAAATTTAAAAACTTCGTCTCAGCAATGGCATTTGCCAATCAACTGGCAGAAATCGCTGAAGCAGAAGGACATCATCCGGGTATATTGGTAGAGTGGGGTAAGGCTACGGTCACTTGGTGGTCACATAGTATCAAGGGCTTGCATCGCAATGATTTTGTCATGGCAGCTAAGACCGATGACTTACTAGGCAAGTAATAAGTTGCTTCACTAGCAAGTCACTTTAATCGTACTTCTACCATTAAAATTAAAATCAAACCCAATTTAGTGCCAGTATTTACTGGCATTTTAAGGATGTGTCATGCCACCAAAACCCCTCACATTAATCAGTGCCAAGCTCGCCTTTATTATCTCAGCCATTGTCATCGGTATCATGGGCGTTACCATGATCGGCTTTGGCTGGGTGCCGCACCTGTCTCTTATTCTAGCTATTTGTGTGTTACTGGCTATCGGTATGTACAAAGGACTCAGCTTTGATGACATGCAAGCGCAAATGGCCTCAGGCGTCATGCGTGGTATTGGTGCGATCTATCTATTTTTCTTTATTGGTTTGATGGTCGCCGCCTTGATGATGTCTGGTGCTATCCCAACGCTGATGTATGTAGGCTTTCAGCTGATCTCACCTGAGTACTACTATATTTCTGCTTTTATCTTGACCTCTATTATCGGTATTGCTCTAGGTAGTAGTTTGACGACTGCCGCTACCTTGGGCGTAGCCTTTATCGGGATGAGTAATGCGTTTGATGCCAATGTTGCGATAGCGGCAGGGGCAGTAGTATCAGGCGCGTTCTTTGGCGATAAGATGTCGCCTTTGTCTGATACTTGTACGATTGCATCCTCTGTTGTCGGTATTGATCTGTTTGAGCATATTCGCAATATGATGTATACAACCGTACCTGCGTGGATACTGACGGTGATCTTGTTCTGGATGTTCTCAGGACAGACGACTAGTGCTGATTTGAGTCAAGTGACGATATTGCAAGGTCAGCTCATAGACAGTGGTCTGGTACATGGGTATTCGGTACTGCCGTTTGTGGTATTAGTCGGATTGGCACTGTTTCGGGTCAATGCGATTTATACGATTATCTGTACCATTGCCGCTGCACTGATCATTACTTATGTACATAGTTCACCAAGCTTTGGTCAGTTAGGCGGCTATCTGTTTGGAGGGTATGCACCTGCTGAGTCATTAGAGCTAGGGGAAGTAGGTGGTATGCTGTCGCGTGGCGGTGTACAGAGTATGTTCTTTACTCAGGCGATTGTGATACTGGCATTAAGCTTAGGTGGTCTATTAACGGCACTGGGTATTCTGCCAGCACTGCTATCTGGTATTAAGGATACATTGACGACATCAGGACGAGCTATTTTTGCCGCAGCGATGTCGGCATTGAGCATTAACGTGCTGATTGGTGAGCAGTATTTGAGTATTCTATTATCAGGTACGGCATTTCGTTCGACGTTTGAGCGTCTACACTTACATCCTAAGAATCTGTCGCGGACGATTGAGGATGCAGGAACGGTGATTAATCCATTAGTACCTTGGAGTGTGTGCGGGGTGTTTATCAGTCAGGCGCTAAGGGTGCCAGTATTAGAGTATTTGCCTTATGCGTTTTTCTGTTATTTGTCATTACTGCTGACGCTGCTATTCGGGTTTACGGGGCTGACGATTAGTAAAGTGAAAGAGGGGAAGGTCGTCGAAGCATGATAGATAATGATTTATAAAAAAGGCGTAGTTCATATGAGCTACGCCTTTTTTTGAATATGAAATCTGTATTTACTGATCTTCCATTTGCGCATCCTGACTTTTGACAATTTTATGCTGATCTTCTGTGCTATCGACTTTCCAGTAGCTAGAAACATATAAATGCGTCTTTGGTATTGCGCGCTCAACTTTAAAGTACTGGCGCAGTGTACGCATACTATGAAATTCACACGCTGCCCATACAGCAGGTTGACCATCAAGCCAAGTCAGTGATTTAACACAGTCCAGTAAAGGGCTATCGTCTGCATTTGGATGCGCATTAATCACCCAATGTATCTCGACGTTCTCTGGTTTTTTGAGCGTCTGACGATCTGCCTCAGTCGTTACTTCAAGTACTGCGTAACCACGAGCATCAGTAGGCAACTGGGCTAAGTTGACCGTAATCGCTGGTAGCGCGGTCATATCACCGACTAATAAAAACCAATCTGCTTCATTGTTAATGAGTTTTTTTGGCCCTGGACCACCTATCAGAATTTGATCGCCGACTTGCGCATTTCGTGCCCATGCCGATGCAGGTCCTTCTGTTTCATGTAAAGAAAAATCAACATCTATTGCGTCATCACGTTGCACGCTCACCGTATAAGTACGCATCAGTGGGCGGCTACCTGCATCTTGAGGGAATATCAGTTTGATATAAGCACTTTCTTGATCGATAGGGAAATCAACCATGCCAGCACCGCCAAGCGTGACACGGCACATATTTGGCGTAATGTATTTAGTGCCAATAACTTCTAGTACTCTTGGAGTAGGTTTTGCCATATTGTGCTTTCCTTCTAAAAACGGGTTGGCTTACTAATAGCACCAACCCGCTGTCTGTAGCATTTATTAAAAATTGGCTTTTAGGCTGACTGACATTTGACGTTCAGGGCCCATCCAGCAGTTATTGATGTCGTAACAAGCACCGACATAGGTCTTATCAAACAGATTGTTGATACTCGCACCCACAGTTAGCATAGGGTTTATCTGATAGCTGCCGCCGACATCTACCAGCGTCACACTTGGTAGCTCATCTGTGTTTTGCTTATCAATCTGCATGCCATCTTCGTAGCGAACACCAGCATTGAGAGTGAGTTTGTCTGTAGCATAGTAGTCTGCCCATAGCGTGGCTTTGTGTTTGGCAGTTTGAGCAGGGGTATTACCGACTACATCAGGGTTGAACTCATCTTCTGTGATCTCAGCATCGGTGTAGCTGTAGCTTGCCGCGAGATCTACCCAGTCATTAAGCATACGACTGCCTGATATCTCAAAGCCTTTTGATTCAATTTCACCGGTTTGAACTTTTTGTTGAGAATTAGCGGGGTTGGTTACTATGACATTTTTCTGTGTGATATCAAATACGGCAAGCGTCCCTTGAGTGGCACGGTCTGGAGAAAGATATTTGAAGCCAGCTTCGAGCTGATCAGCAGTGCTTGGTTCAAAAGGTTCATTAGTAATAAAGTTGCTACCAACAACGGGCTGAAAAGATTCTGAGTAGCTAGCAAACGGTGATAGACCACTACCAAAGTCATAGATAGCAGCAAAACGACCACTAGTTTCCTTGGCATCGTTAATAATAGTTTTTTCGCCAGGTGTACCTAGATAGCTTGATCTTTGCTCATTGGTACTTTTAAAATCGTCATGGCGTAGGCCTGCCACCACTGTCCAGTCTTGCCACCTCATTTCATCCTGCACATAGAGTCCAAGCTGGCTTTGTTCAATATCATCTTTCTGATAATAGGTATCCAGTGGTAGCATGTCAGTACTAATTTGAGAAAAGCTAGGTTTAGATAGATCAATAGGTAAATCTTTGCTGTCTAGCGTATCTCGATAACTCACCGTGCTGTCTGTCTCTTGATACTCAACACCGAACAGTAGATTGTGTGAGGTGTTAGCAGTATCGAATTGGTAAGCCAATTGGTTATCTGTGGTCCAGTTGTTCATACTTTCATCAGTAGTGTAGGCGCTACGCTTCAAAACCTTATCACTACCATCAATGAACCCACGGTTATACATATTGCGTTGCTGCGCCTCGGCATCGGTATAGCGCGTAATATGTTTAAAAGTTAACTGGTCATTGATATCCCAGTTCACAGTAACACTTGGCATAAATACTTCTTTACTAAATTTATTCCATTCATCGCCTGCATAGGCATCACTGTCAAGCTTGCCATAGCTTGCCTTGTAGACAGTGCCGACAGCAGGTAAGGGGGTAGATGGTACCATCTCTGGATCATCTTGATAAAACAGATTGGCAAGTACCGAGACATCATCAGTTGCCTGCCATTCAAGCGATGGATTAATCAGCAATCGCTCTTCTTCTGTGGTTTGCATTTGACCGTCTTTTTGGCGTTTTAGCGCGACTAAGCGATAGTTCAATGTGTCCGTGATAGGCCCTGTACTATCGACGGCCACTTCTTTTAGGTTTTGATTGCCAAGTCGTAGCTGCACTTCATTTTCTTGAGTGCTCTTAGGGGCTTTGGCTATTTGGTTCACCATACCACCGGGTGCTGCATAGCCATAGAGGGAAGATGCAGGACCTTTCACCACCTCGACCGCTTCAGTCGCATAGACATCGACTTGTGGCATTAGGTTCCAAGCGCCATCGTAGGGCAGTCTTAGTCCGTCATAAAAGTTTGAGTAGGTTTTAAATCCGCGGATATTGTACTCATCAAAAACAGATACCGTACCGCGGCTCTCAGAGCTTACGCCTGGCTCATAACGTAATGCAGCATTGACACTATCTGCCTGACGCTTTTGCAACAGGTCTTGATCGATTCTAGTATAACTCATTGGCGCATCGTTTGGATCCAATGCAGTTTTGGTGCCAGTACTACGATAGCCATCTGAGTAGACGGTAATAGCATCTAAGGTAGCTGATGGTGTAGCAGCCTCATCGTTTTCAGTATTGTTTGTCGGCTCTACAGCGTAAGCGGCGTGACTCATACCCATGATCAGGCCAATTTGTACTGCTGTGGTGAGATATTTTTTGCGAATGACGTTAGTGGTTAGATGAGACCGCATCAGATTTCCTCTTGGACTAAAATAATTAAATATTATGTATAACAGTTAAAGCAAATTTACAACGACGCTAATAATAACACTAATGATAATTATTATCATTAAAAAATTACAACGAGACAGTTTTGAGAAGTATTTGCACTGTTAATAAAGGGCTAAAGACAGAGTATTGCGAATAGAGCCACGCAGAACTACTATTTGGAGCGATGTGTTTTAAACGATGGTTTTTGTCAGATTTTTCTCGTATTATGCAGCAGCATTCTAAATACAATTATTTACAGTAGAATTTTTAAATGGCTGTATTGCCGTCACTGTACGGCTTTATTCTAGCTCGCTTTGAGACTCTTTAAGATTGGTCTTGCAAGCAGATACATCACTATTATCGATAGGTTTACGTTGTTTATTGAGCAACCAAAGATTGTTTAAGGTCACATTTATGGACACACCCTCCAACCAATCCACCAATAACCAACGCTATTTCACAGTGTGGCGTTGGCATTTTTATGCAGGCATTTTTGTTGCTCCCTTTTTAATTGTCTTAGCGATAACGGCGCTCGGTATGCTGTTTATGTCCAACACAGTAGGACGTGATAACGACCGCTTAACGGTTATCGTGCCAGAGTCTACGGTTCAAGCACCTGTCTCTACTCAAGCAAAGAACGCGCTGAGCACCTTGTCTGATAGCACACTGGTTAAATATATCGCCCCTCGTGATACCGATACGGTGGCTTTGTTTCAGATAAAATCAGACGACCAAAGCAATATGGTGGCAGTAAACCCTTATACGGCTGATATCGTCCAAAGTGTGCCTACCAGTAGCGGCCTTTATAGTACGTTTAACGATATTCACAGTGATTTGCTGATTGGTAAAGTTGGTGATTATTTGTTAGAAACGGCGGCATCATTGACTATTTTGATGATTTTGTCTGGTTGGTATCTGTGGTGGCAAAAACATAAATCAGTCAAAGCGATGTTGATACCTAATGAGAGGGTAACCAATAAGAAAAAGCGCTCTTTTATCCGTACGATTCATGCGACATTGGGTAGTTGGATATCTGTGCTGCTACTGTTTTTCTGTATATCAGGTATGGCATGGGCAGGTGTATGGGGCGAAAGAGTGGTGCAAGCATGGAGCCAGTTTCCTGCGGGTAAGTGGGGCGTTGCACCTGTTCCTGTATCGATTGATCACAGTCAACACGCTGCCATGCAAGAGTCTACACCAGCGCCGCATGTACATGGTGCGGCAGCGTCTGAAGCGCATACTGAAGCACCCACGCATGGCAGTGCTCTAAACTCAAGCGACACCAAAGAAGTTCCTTGGGTGCTTGAGCTGACGCCAATGCCTGTATCAGGCACGACCATGGGTAAAGATGGTATCGCCGCCAATATACCTATTATGATTGATACAGTAGATCGCTACGCTCGTGAAATCGGCTTTGAAGGGCGTTATCAATTGAACTTGCCACAAAGTAGTACAGGCGTTTGGACCATTAGCCAAGATTCAATGAGCTATGATATGAAAAGTCCGACAGCAGATCGTACGGTACATATCGACCGTTATTCGGGTAATGTCTTAGCTGATATTCATTTTGATGACTATAATGCGTTTGGTAAGTTTATGGCGGCTGGTATCGCGCTGCATATGGGCACGCTCGGATGGTGGAGCGTACTGGCTAATGTACTATTTTGCCTAGCAGTAATCACTATTTGTGTCAGTGGCTATATCATGTGGTGGCAGCGTCGCCCTCGTCAGGCGAGTGATAGCGCGGGATTAAACCCACCAGCTCGCGGCTTAAATGTTTCCGTCTGGTGGCCGCTTGCTATTCCTTTATTAATTGTGGCTATCATATTCCCGACTGCTATTATCGCGATTATAGCTATCGCGCTATTAGACTTTTTGGTGATTTCTCGAGTTGGGTTTTTGCAGAAATGGTTAAAATAAGCGAACGGTAAGATATCGTTGTTCTCGATATAGTAAAAGAGCGCCTTATAGTAAGGCGCTCCTTTTTTTGCTTAAAAATTGCTGATTTTAAGAATGGATTATTTCGAAAAATGCTCAGATTAACTGCTACTTAGCTTAAAGTTGATCAAACGTTTTATGGGATTGAAATAGCTCAGTCCATGCTAGTAGTTAAAGCATTGCTTACTTGAGCATAGCAATGGCATCTTTACTGGCACGCTGTCGCTCTTCGGCATTTAGCTCAATGAGACGGCCTTCTTTCATCAGTAATAATCGATCAGCATGCTCAAAATAACCGTCATCATGACTGATGATAAACAGTGTCTTACCCATGGCTTTTAGCTCAGGGATGAGCGTTTGGTAAAACACGCGGCGAAAAGCAGGGTCTTGGTCGGCTGCCCACTCATCGAGCAGTAATATGTCCTTTTGTTCGGCGACGGCGATTAGCATAGCCAAGCGTTTGCGCTGACCTTGCGACAGCTTATCTGTAGAGAGTTTATGGTCAGACACACTTACTTTTTCTTGTAGATTGAGCTTATACAGCCAGTCAGACACTAGGGCCGCATCAGGCTCATTGCCTTGAATTCCAATCAGTTGCTTAAATAGATGCTGGTCGCTAAAAATCGCAGAAAACAGCTGTCTAAAATCGGCATTGTTCTCTGAATTAACGCTTTGTCCATCGACTTGTACCGTTCCTGTGGTAGGAGTAAAGATACCAGTAATGATTTTGGCAAGAGTTGATTTACCGCTACCATTCGCACCGATTAAGAAAACCACGTCACCTCGTTGCAAGGTTAAATTGACGGACTTTAAGATATTATTGGCAGGGTTTTGGTTGTTATCACTGTTATCGCTATTTTGAACATTATCATTAACTGCTGTGTCTGGTGCATGACTACTATTGCTATTACTACTGCCTACATAGCGATAATTGATATTATTTAGAGTTATGGACTGCCAGTCCTGTGCAACCGTGTCTGTCGCAAAGCTCGGCTGATGCTCGGCCAATTCTAAAGACTGTATCTTTTCTAGCGCAACTTGAGCGGTCTGCAATGTTGGGTAAGCACCAACCGCATGTAGAAGCGGCGACTGCATAAACAAAATCGTCAAAGAAAAAGTAGTGGCAACCCCCATCGGAATATCGAGATAATTGGCTACTGCAAACACGATACCAATCGATGCGAACATCATAATATTGGACCAGTTCACCGCTGATAAATGAAAAGTATCAGATTTGGTTACGGTCTTTTCATACGATTTGGCATGAGCCAAAAAATCATCTGTATACAGTTTTTCTGCTCGGTGTTGGTTAAGTGCTAGCTCTTTGCGACCTTCTATTATCGATTGATAATCCTGATATAACGCGTCATTAATCTCTCTCAACTCGGTCAAATGCGTATAGACATGCTTGACCAATATGGTACTGATCCAAATCGTCATCACAATCCAAAACATGACAATGAACAATAATGGCAACGATAACCAGCCCAGATATAGCCCAACGCCAACAGATAAAATAATACCTTGTACCAGCTCTGGCATACGGACAAAAGCAACGGTAATCGATTGAATATCTGAAGACAAGCTGGCAAGTAAGCGTGCACTACCCAAATGATCTATTTGAGGAACGGTGGTATCGATGATTTGTTTGACCAGTTTTGTTCTAAGCTCATAGACGAATCGATGTCCCAATCGCGTCAATGCATATTGCGACAAAAATGTCGTTACTAGCAGTAACAACACCAGCAGTGAAAACTGCGCCAAACTTAACCAAGATAAGGTATCGAATACTGACTGACTGATAAAGGTATGATTGATATAGGCAATAATACCCACGCTGACAGCGGCATTGACCAAATTTAGCAAAATGACTTTGAGAAAAGGCAGACGATAATTCGCCCAAATCATATGGTATAAAGAAGCAGTCATGCGAGAGGACGCTGTGGTACGAGAAGACATAGTAACTCAGTAATAGAATAAATTTTTGATAGCAGAAAAGGGAGTAGGTCGCGCCTAATCCCTTTTATAAAACCTAAGAAAGCCTACTAATAAATCTTAAAAATCGAACGTTGCCGATACTTTTAAGGCCGTTGGTTCACCTGCATTTAGATAGCCTGCATCTGAATAACCGCCTACTGACTGCCAGTAGTCTTCACCTGTGACATTGGTTACCATACCTTTTAGAGTAACGTCTTGTCCTGCTAGCATAGTGCGATAGCGTGCACCCAAATCTAAGGTAGTATAACCATCAACCTTTAAGGTATTGGCATTATCCGAATAACGAGAGCCTGTGTGGATGATATCACCCGTTAAAGTTAATCCTTCCACTGCTGCTAAATCATACTCTAGGTTGACATTGCTCTGTAAGGTAGGCACACCAATCACTCGATTGCCATCTAATGCACTATCACCAGTGTCTTTTTGCTTAGCACTCAAATAACTGACACCTGCGATCAAGCGCATGTTTTCGCTTGGACTACCAAATACTGATAGCTCAGCGCCTTGATGGCGATTCTCGCCAGCGGCTACAAAGGTATTATTGCCATTGTAATAAGCACGCGGTTCATCGGTACTGAAAACAGCCAAACTACTGCCAATCATGCCATTGTCATACTTCACGCCCACTTCGGTTTGTTTACTGACATAGGGAGCTAGACTTTGTCCTGCATTCGTTACAGGCAGATTGTTATTGTTCTGATTTGCTGTTTTACCTGGGGTTAAGCTCTCAATATAGTTACCATAAACAGACCAATCTAGACTCGGCTGATAGACGATACCGATACTGGGTGTCCATTCGCTTTCATCGTAGTTGGCAGTTTCTGCTTGTGTATTAGCATTATAGCTGGTGGTTTTTAAGTTCTGATGACGCACGCCTAAAGTGGTTTTTAGCTTATCGTCGAACAGTGATATGGTGTCTGCTAACGCAAAGCTTTGAAACTGCTTTTTGTTGGTTAGTTTCGGATCGTCTAAGTTACCACCGAAGATTGCTGTGCTTGTAAAAGGGACCTCAGCGTAGTCGGTAGGGTGGTACAAATTAGTCGCGGGTTGATTATCAAAATCATAGGCGAATGCGCCTTTTTCTTCTTGATCATAGAGGTTTGCGGCAAACACTAAGCTATGAGCCACTTCACCGGTTTGTAATTTACCACGTAGACCAAGCTCGGCGCTTTGTACTTTATCTTCTCGAGTATTGTCAAAGCGATAAACTGTACCCGCACCATCAACGTTGTTGACAGTTAAAGTGGCTAGTGAGTTTTCTTCCTCGCCACTTCGCACACCGTAAGCACCATAAGCGGTAATATTGTCATTAAAGTCATATTCTCCTCGAATCGTACCAAAGACATCCTTTTCATCTGAGTAGGTCCAAGGCTGCGCCCAATTTTTTGAGCCGTCTGGAGCATTTGGTACACTAGAAACCCCACCAAGATTGACACTAGGACGAGTCTCTGACAGCTTATTGTCTTGCCAGCCTAAATCTGCTGATAGGCGATACTGATCCCCTCTATAGTCCAAACCAAGGGCAGCCAGACCCAAGGTCGACGACTCATCATCGATAGCACTGTCCCCATCTTGATAAGCAGCATTAAAACGAACACCAATAGCATCATCGCTACCAAAGCGATCACTGACATCTACCGCGACCTTACCTTGGTCACCTTGACCATAACCAAGCGTCACTTCACGTAGTGGCTCATTACTAGCACGTTTTGGTAATAGGTTAATCGTACCACCTGCGTTACCGCCACTGGGTGCGGCACCATTTAGCATGGCAGAAGCACCGCGCTGGACTTCCACCCGTTCAAACAATTCGGTGGCAATATACTGTCGGGGCAAAATACCGTATAGACCATTAAACATCGTATCATCTGATGTGGTGATGAAACCGCGCATAAAGTAGGCTTCTTGAAAATTACCAAAACCCCTTGCCACGCGGACGGTTGGGTCTTTTTTGAGTAGATCGCCTACACTTTGCGCTTGCTGATTGGTGATATATTCATTGGTGTATGAGGTGGTAGAAAACGGCGTATCCATGATGTCTTGGTTACCCAAGATTCCGACGCGGCTACCGGTCGCAACTTGGCCACCTTCATAAGCATCTGGCAATCCATCCGCTGAAGCATCAGCGCTACTAGTGACGACGATAGTATCAAGTACCACATTAGGAGTGGTTTGAGCATCTACATCATCTGCCTGTGCCCATGCCGATTGACTCGTTGTTAATACGATGACAGAAGTAGATAGACAGGTTGAGCATAGTGTCTTTAAAGAGAGGGATTTAGTCGATACCAATCTAGAAGGTATAGATGCTAATCGTAGAGAAGAACCAGATACATTCGAAAGATTAAATAACGCAGCAGATAAGCGAGACAGTTGCATGAATATTTCCAGCATGTAATTTAAATCGTTATTATATTGATAATAATTTTCATTATCAATATTATTACGGAATTAATGCTAAATATATTTTCAGGTTAAAATTTTAAATGTATTATTTATATTGCCAATAGTGGTCTTGCCTGCTCAATTTCTTGTTTTGAAATGTACTTTTAATTATCTATGAATGTCAGGTAGATTATTCACTACTTTAAAGTTCGAATTTTTAGTTTCCTAAGCTCCTCTTAAGGTTTGTTTGTTGTAATAGCGGTAGAGCAGACGATGTGATGGCGAGTCTACTAGCGGTATCTCGCCTAGATTCGATGTTTAGCAATCACGTCGTAAAAAACAAACGAACCATTAAAGGAGTGACGGTCATGACCCAACATAGCACAAGCAATCCGGCGCACGAGCCTGATATGTCTTTATCAAATAATCCTAAAACTCGACAAGTACGAGTTTGGGATATTTTGGTTAGAGTGACTCACTGGGCCGTCGCGGCTGGTATCACTGCTAATTTGCTGTTTACCGAAGAAGGTAGTGAGCTGCATCAATATGTCGGTTATACCGTGGTGGGGCTAGTGGTTATCCGTCTACTTTGGGGATTTGTGGGCACGCGTTATGCACGTTTCAGTGACTTTTTCCCCACGCCGTCTCGTATTAAGCACCATTTATCTGATTTGAGTATTCGCCGTACAGACGAGCAGCATTTGGGTCATAATCCATTGGCTGCCCTAATGATGTTTGCGTTATGGGCGGTGATTATTGGCTTGGGTATTAGTGGCTATCTGATGGAAGCCAACATTTTTGCCAGTAAAGATGTCCTTGAAGAAGTTCATGAGATACTGGCCAATAGTTTATACTTACTGGTGCCGGTGCATATTATCTCTGCGATTGCCATGAGCTATTGGGAGCGGCAAAACCTGATCAAGTCGATGATAACGGGTAATAAAACGGTGACGACGCGTCGCCCACAATAAAAAAGACAATAGAGTACATAACGTAATAGGACAATCATGGCACGCATACTATTAATAGAAGACGATAGCAATATCGCTGAAGGTTTGGTCGTTGGGCTAAAAAGTCACGGCATGATGGTCGATTGGTTTAGTGATGCCAAGCAAGGTGAGATGGCACTGCAAGAGGGTATGTTTGACGCGGTGCTACTTGATTTGACCTTGCCAAGAGGGGATGGCATGACGGTGCTACAAAATTGGCGCTACAAACAGCTAGATACGCCGGTATTGATCATTACGGCTCGTGACGCGATTGCCAACCGCGTGGCTGGACTCAATGCGGGCGCCGATGATTATCTGGTCAAGCCATTTGCACTAGACGAAGTGGTTGCCCGTCTGCAAGCCTTGATACGGCGCAGTCAAGGACGTAGCCAGCCTGAGATTCGTTATGGTGACGTCGCTTATTGGCCGCACAATCACCGAGTCTCTTATCAAGGCCAAGTCGTTGAGCTCACCATCAAAGAAGTGGCGATACTCGAGCAAATGCTGACCCATCCCAAACAGATTCACAGCCGCGCAAGCTTAGAGGACAAGCTCTATGGCTGGCAACAGGATATTGAGAGCAATGCCATTGAAGTACATATCCATCATTTACGCAAAAAGCTGGGCAATGACTTTATTTTAACCAAACGCGGTATCGGCTACCATCTCAATCCAGCCCATAATCATTAATATGTTTATATTCAATTTGGCTTTCAATATACAAACCATATATGAGCAACCTATGAGCTTATGAAAAGTATCCAGCAGCGACTGTTCATCTCCTTACTCATTGGTCTGCCTTTGCTGTGGCTTGTCACATCGAGCTTTATTGCTTGGCGGTTGTGGCACGAAATCAATGAGATGAATGACACACAAATCACCCAAGTGGTTCGTTATTTGATGGGCATCTCTGCTGATAACGATGAGCAAAGTGACCGCGACAATAATAACGAGACAGAGCACAATGGAAAACCCGTCGCCAAAATATATAATTTAAAAAGTAAGGCGCTGTCAGGTGATCTGGGTGATGCAGAAGACGATTACATGGGTTTTGCTATTTGGGATAAAGAAGGGCATTTATTAGCGGCTGACGAGAACGGACAGTCGTTTTCTTTTTTGCCAGATCAGCGCGGTTTTGTAGAAGAGGACAACGCTATTTATCAGCGTCTAAACCCTTTTAGTAAACGCTGGCGGTTGTTTTATGCGCATGATGACTATCGTAGCGATGATATGGGTGAGGAGCGTGTGATTGCTATTGGTCAAAGCCTTGCCT
The DNA here is from genome assembly GCF_002836735.1 of Psychrobacter sp. 4Bb. Classification (GTDB taxonomy): domain Bacteria; phylum Pseudomonadota; class Gammaproteobacteria; order Pseudomonadales; family Moraxellaceae; genus Psychrobacter. The sequence continues at coordinate 32,483 of NZ_PJAS01000051.1, forward strand.
CTCGCCGAGAAATGATTGTTGAAGCGATGTCTGTGCAAGTACTGCCGATGTTAATTGGGCTGCTTTCCTTAATGATCTTGACTATCGGATTGATACGACACGGACTGATGCCATTAAGTCAGATTAGTTCTGAGGTAGAACAGCGCAAGCCACAAGACGATCGTCCGATTACAGCAGACGTCCCACAAGAGATTCAGCCTTTAGTGACCGCGTTAAACGTGTTGTTTGTGAAAGTGGCAGACACTCTAGCACGGGAGCAGCGCTTTACCGCTGATGCCTCTCATGAGCTGCGTAGCCCACTGGCTGCGCTCAAACTACAAGCCGATCTTTTGCAGCAGCAGCTATTACAGCTGTCTGGTATAGAAAACGACAGTCAACTGTTTTATCACACGCAAAAAATCAGCGATGGTATTGAGCGCGCCACCCATTTGGTCGATCAGTTATTGGTGTTAGCCAAAATAGAGCCGCAACAGCAGTTGCCTTTTGAGCAATTAGAACGTCCAGACTGGCTGCTGCTCACCGATACTGTGCTGAGTGATGTCAACCGCTTGGCTCGAGAAAAACACATCCAATTAAGACGCACGGTACACTGTGACAATCCTGCCGATATTTTACCCATTCTTATTAATCCAGTGTTGTTTAAACTATTAATCCGCAACCTATTAGACAATGCCATTCGCTATTGCCCAGAGGGCTGCCAGATCGAACTGCAGTTGGATACTGATAGTATCAAAGTGGTGGATAATGGCTTGGGCGCAGACCCAGAGCAGCTAGCGCGGCTAAGCGAGCGCTTCTATCGTCCAGCCGGTCAAACCCAAATAGGTAGTGGGCTGGGGCTATCAATTGCCAATCGAATTGCCGATCTGCACAATCTTACCTTAGCATTTGCCAACCGCCCTCAACCAGAAACAGGCTTTATCGTAACGGTCAGCAGTAAGAACGCACTCTCAAAACCGTTATAAGACATAAAGCATACTGTCTTAATCTGTATCAGCTACACTAGGGCATACCCATTCGCGTCTCTACCTTTTGAGGATTTTATGCATCATTCTATTCATGACGAAGCACATTTGAGCAATCGCAATCATTGGTTGAGGGCAGCAGTGCTGGGTGCGAACGACGGGTTGATTTCGACCGCCAGTCTATTGGTTGGGGTGGCTGCTGCCAGTACAAGCAGTCAGACATTGCTGCTGACAGGTATGGCAGCGCTGACCGCAGGTGCATTATCAATGGCGGCTGGCGAGTATATCTCGGTCTCATCACAGGCGGATACCGAAAAGGCGGATCTCGATAAAGAGCGACATGAGCTGAGGCACAATGCTGAGCGTGAGCTGCTTGAGCTCACCAAAATTTATGAGGCGCGTGGACTTGAGCATGATTTGGCGCATCAAGTGGCCGTGAGCTTGACTGAGCACAATGCTCTGGAGGCGCATGCCCGTGATGAGATTGGCCTGACGGATATTAGTGAAGCAAAGCCTATTCATGCCTCAGTGGCTTCGGGACTATCATTTATAGCGGGGGCGATACTACCCATTATTGGGATATTACTGTTACCAGCGGAAACACTGGTTTGGTCATTGTCATCTTTGACGATAGTGGGCTTGATGTTACTTGGTATTATCTCTGCTCGTCTAGGCGGTGCACCTGTGATTCCGGCGACTACCAGAGTCGTGGTTTGGGGCGTGCTTGCCATGGTGGCAACCTCGTTAATTGGTCGCTTATTTGGCGTGGCGATTTAACAGCAGATTTATGCCATGACACCCTAACCGATTATTATGATTTTCTGGCATATTGTTTGATGGTGGGCAGGTCTTTGACAATGGCGTTGCCAACGATGTTGGGAAACAATCGATTGAGCCATGCAAAAAAACGTTCGGGAAACCCTAAATGCTGATGCGCTTGTTTGGTTGATATAAAGTTAATCAATGCTTTTGCGACAGTCTCAGGTAAGTCCATTTTTACTTTCAATGCCTCATTCATGGCGACAACGGCATCGTTATTCATGGTGGTCTTGGTGGCTCTGGGCGCAAAATAGCGAAACGTCACTGAGGTGTCGGCATACTCGCGGCCTAACGCTTCACTTGCACCGCGTAAGGCAAACTTGCTCGCGCCATAAGCACTAAAACCTGGGTAGCCAATACTGCCAAAGGTTGAGCCAACGCTGATAATTTGGCTCGGGCTAGGCTGCGCTATCAAGATAGGTAGCAGTCTTTTTATAAGCTGTAGTGGATACGCCACATTGACGAGCATCATCTGTTCAATTGTGTCATCATTTTGATCCGTGAGCAAAGCAAAATCATTGATACCTGCGTTGAGTATGACCGTATCAATGACGTTTCTATGGCCTTGTGTCATTTCACCCAGTCCCTCTACCAGTAGCGATTGCGATGTCTGCGAGCTTAAATCACACGTATGAGACACAAGCGGGACATCAGGATAGTCTTTGGTCAACTCATCTACCAAATGAGTCAAGGTCTGGTTGTTACGCCCGACCAAAATGACAGGCTGATTATTGGCACATAATTGCCGTGCGATCTCCTGCCCGATACCACCCGTGGCACCGATTAGCATGGTGTAATTGAGCGTAGCTTGTACTAGGTCTGATTGGCCATTAGCTGGTGTCATGATATCGCATCCTTGTTGAACATTGATTGTTAGAGCACGGACTATTGAAGCGCGGATTGTGGTGAGATGTGCTGTTGCTAATCGTTTGAGTGATTCATGCCATGCCTAGTGCCAAGCCCCATCGCAATATACAGCTTACGCTCTGTTAAAGGCACATCAATTTGTCGACGACCATGCATGATGCGTTTGTTGTCGAGTATCACCACATCGCCATTTTGCCACGCAATGTCTTGAGTGTATTTTTCACAAAGCTGAGTCAGCTCATCTAGGAGCGCATCATCAACGTGTTGACCGTTTGCTAGGGTGAACTCAGGTTTTTCATAGTTAAATGAGGGCCCAAGTAAAGTATTTGCAAAGGCCAGTTTACCGCTTACGTTGTCTTCTCGAATTGCAGGTATCTGTAATACGTACCGAACGCCGCCGTCTGTCTGAGGTTCTACGTGATGCGTTAACGTCTTGCTCGTCGTCGCAGTGATAAATGTCTCTAAATCATCCAAGCTTATTTGATCGGCGTCTGCTCTGCCGGTCGCAGTCGCCACATAATTTTGCCAAATGGCCTGAGGCAAATAGCGACTGATACGCATCGGCTGACTAAAGGTAGCTTTTAGCTCAGGTGATAGCGCTTGATACACCGCATGCCCATCACATATCGTTGTTTGTGAGCCTTTTTTGGCGCTCAATTCACTAAAAAAAGCAATGACGTCAGGCGGCATCGGCGTATTGCCATTTTCGATATGTAGTCCAATAGCATGCGTGCCTGCATCCACTTTTTGCGCTTCAGAAGTGATGTTTTGGCGGGCGGGATCGTAGGTCAAGGTTTGACAAAGTTGACTCATCAACTGGCTAAACGTCTCTACATCGTAGTGATAGCCTCGAAGTAACGTCCAACCATGGGTTTGCAACTCCATTAAAATATCAGCGGTTTTAGGCAAGGATACGCTAGCAGACGCGTGGGAGGCTGGTGCCTCAAAAGTGTCAAGTTCGATAACGTCGCTTTTTATCAAGTTGCTTTGTATCAGGTCGTTTTCTATCAAATCATTTGGCATCAGAGTGGTTTGCATAATATGGTCCTATTGTTGTACTGCTGGTAAAAGTGTCTGTTATAAGCCGAGTGCCGATTGATAAGCGGTAAAAATGTGCGCGCGTCGCAGTTTGCCGTTATCAGTTAATAATTCATTGTCCGTACTAAAAGGGTGCTCGGCGAGATGCCACTGTTGGATACGCGCATAGTCAGGCAAGGTTTGGTTAACGACATCTATCGCTTGCGCAATCGCAGATTGTGGATCATTGCTCGTTGCGACCATGTTGGGGTTGGCGACTATCACCGCAGACAAATGCGGCTCATTATCTCCGAGTACCGCGACCTGATAAATAATGGGCTGCGTTGAGAGCTGCGCTTCTACCCATTCAGGCGAGATATTACGGCCAAAACTACTGATGAGCACGTTTTTGCGTCGACCCGTGATGTATAAATAGCCGTCGTCATCTAAATGACCGATATCCCCTGTGGCAATGATGCCGTTGTCGTCTTTACTATTGTCATGGTTTAAGTAGCCTTGCATCGCATTGCCCTTAACCATTACTTCGCCACTATCTGCGATGCTGACCGAGGCGTGAGGCATAGGTTTGCCCACACTGCCTTCGCGCTTTGCTTTTGGCGTATTGAGACTGACCACCGAGCCGCATTCAGACAGACCATAGCCTTCATAGACAGGCAAGCTTAAGGCGCTGGCGTCCTTTAGTAATTGAGAAGAGACTTTGCCGCCACCGACTGCCATAAATTTTAACGACGGCACAGCAGCATTGGTGCTAGATTCGGTTGTTTCATTGGCGGCCATGTGCTCGCAAATCGCTTTTAGCATTTGCGGTAATAAAATAACGCTGGCGATATGGTATGTTTGCACCGTTGTCATCAGGCGCTTGGCATCAAAAGCTTGATTGGATAACAAACCAAATTGATCAATGTGCCCTGTCACCAAGGTGCGCCCCATATACAGACTCACGTAGACGCCTGCCACGTTTTCTAATAAAGTGGCAAAAGGCAACACGCTTAAATGACTAAAATTGCTTGTGACATTGCTCACTTCTGGCGCGTTAGTAGCGTCATCTGTCAAGGTATCAGCGAGCGCACCCGATAACGAATCGACAATACGCATCAAGGTATCTTGACCCAAACACACGCCTTTTGGCATACCCGTACTGCCTGAAGTGTAAGTCACTTTGCAAAAGTCGCTAGTGGTAGAGAAATTTTGAGCGGTGAAGGTATGGTCAGTGATGGTGCCAGCAAGTTGATAAAAACGGCCTGTGATAGGAGTCGCCTGCTCAGACTTGATGGTTTTTGTCTCTGGTGTATCAGCAATTATCCAATTATCCGTCTTGTCTATGGTTGGCAGCTGTAAACCAGCGCCAACGTATACCATCTCTATCTGCGCATCTTGTAGTAAGTGCGCAATTTGCGCGGCACTAAAAAATAAGGGGATGGGCACAACGACCGCGCCGACGGTACTCAATGCCAAATCGAGTATGATCCAATCTATATCGTTATGCGCATATAAGGCGACACGCTTGCCTTGCCATGTTTCTAATGTTTGATGAAGCGTGGATAGCGTGCGTTGTAGCTGGCCATAGGTCAGACTGGTCGTGTTATGGTCAGCTATCGTTTGTATCGCCACCTGCTTGGGAGTTTGGCGGGCATGCTGACATATCGCGGTATAAATGGGGGTCATAGTATTCTCACTGTCTTGTGGTGGTGCAGTGTTATTGGTTGGCTAATGCATGCGTATTAAACGGCTATCTTATTTAGCGTCAAACGCGTGGTAGCATTCATCTCTAACGTTTCGGTATAGCGATAATGAGGCGCGCATACCCGCTTAGCATCGGCCACATTGATAGCGACGACCAAGGGATTGTGCTGATAGTAATGGCCCCATGAGGATACTTGCTCAGGGTCTTCTAGCGCTTCTGCCGTGGCCTTGGCAATGACATGACTGCGAATGCCCATATGTGCCAATATATGCCGTACCGCATCGGTGCCAGTACACACGACCCAGTCTGCTTTGGTTTGGTATTCATGAGTCTTAGAATTCAGGGTGGGGGTGGATAAATAAAACACCAAAAATGCTATCATAAGCCGCGCGCTACCCGCACAACCTGATGCCAAATTGCCAATCTCAAAAATGCGCTGGCGACTGACTGGCTCGCCTGCCACTCTGCTGATCTCATGTTGTATCGGCGTGTTCAGATACTGCTCTAAAAATATCTTATCTTCACAGATAGGCTTTAGACCGATAGCAACGTTCGTGCCTTTAAATGTAGGCAAAGTATTATCATCAGTGGATAACCAATCGCCATAGGATGGCATATCGGCAAAACCTGAAAACAAAATGGGCATAAAGTAGCTTAATCGGGCGTGATGGATGTACTCGTATATGCGTTTGATAAATGCCTGGGCATCTTGGTTTTGGGCATAGGAAGTAGGCGATGTCGCTATTGGCATTTGCGTACTGGCACGAATATAGAGGGAGGAGGGTATGCCTTGCACTTCCAATATTGACATTGGCTTAACCGCTTCAATATAAAAGGTCGTATTTAGAACATTCTGTAAGGTATGAGTGCTATCAATAGATAATGACATCAGCTGTCTCCAAATGGTTAAAAGCTTTTAGCACGATTAACATCATGAAAGCATCATAAAGGAGCAACCTTAACTGAACCTTAAGATAGTATCGTCTTTAACAGGCGATATAGTTAGTTAGCAGTCGATATAGTTAGAAACGAGTATTTAGCCCAGTATTTAACCTCTAACATTCATGTGCAGTAATCACGGACATGATTCGCCCTAAAGCCGTAAACCGACTCAACTGCTGACTTATCATCCTCAAAAACTGCATGTATCAGTCCTTATACTATAGAAAATAGTCCAGTATAAATTCAAAAAAATGATATTTACAATAGGTGTCAATGGTTTTTAGCCAACAATAAGTTGCCATTATAATAACTTTGACTGTGATTATATTTTGAGTTTTTTGGTGTTTATTTATCAGTCAAACAAGAATTTAGGTGCTGCAAACGCCGTCAACATCGAGAGTGAAATCGGTGTGATCTCATCGCGCCTAATAATATTTACCTACTCCCTAATAAAAACCATATCAGTGTGTTTGAGCCTACTGGTTCTTATTGATATGCTATTTAGTTTTTATTCAATTGTGGAAGACAACTATGACTTCACCGCTTCACCGCTTGTATTCTTTTCGCCGCTGTCCCTATGCCATGCGTGCCCGTCTCGGCCTTTTATTTGCCGAGCAGTCTGTAGCGCTGCGGGAGGTTACGCTGAAGAATAAACCAGAGCAAATGCTAGCGATTAGCCCAAAAGGGACCGTACCCGTTTTACAGTTGGCGGATGGGACCGTCATTGAAGAAAGTGACGAGATTATGATGTGGGCACTTGCGCAGAATGACCCACACGGCTTACTTGATAAAAATACATTACCGCAAGCAAATGCCTTGATTGTACAAAATGACAATGAGTTTAAATATTGGCTAGATCGATACAAATATGCAGATCGGTATCCTGAGATGACGCAGAGCGAGTATCGACAGCGGGGCGAGGTGTTTTTGCAGGTATTGGAGACGCTATTGACAAAAAATGTCTATCTATTAGGAGACAGTGTGACCACAGCGGATATTGGTATCATGCCGTTTGTTCGTCAATTTGCGCATGTTGATCGTGAGGTGTTTTATGGTTTGCCATACCCTAAATTGCAGCAGTGGTTACAAGATTGGCTTGCGCATCCGTTATTTTTGCAAGTTATGACTAAGTTTGAACCATGGCAAGAAGGCGATGAGGTGGTGATTTTTCCTTGTTAATATCTGGTATTTGAAGTTATTTATATGATCACATGAGTGGTGAGTGGTAGGTAAAGTATAGATTTGAAAGAACGTAGGAGAATACACATTGTATACTTGTAGTGGTCAAATATTTTTAGACAGTACTTAAGAGGTTTTTGTTGAAATAAAGTCTCTTTTTCTCGCTCGGTGTTAAATACTCATTAAAGCTGTGTGGTCTTACACTTTGATAATAGCCCCAAATATAATCATTTACTGCCTGCCGAGCCTCATCAATATTGTCATAGCCGTTTTTTGGCATCCACTCTGTCTTAAAGCTTCTAAAGAACCTCTCTGTAGGTGCATTGTCCCAACAGTTGCCTCGTCGGCTCATACTATGCGACATACCATTGCACTTGGCTACGCATTTAGCATACTCTTCACTGGTATAATGACTGCCTTGATCTGGATGAAACAGCACGCCTTTAGGCTCAAGTCTTATGTGATATGCCATTTTTAGTGCAGATGTGGTCAGCTGGGTATTCGGGCTATCTGACAAGGCAAAACCAACAATACGTCGAGCATATAAATCCATAACGATGGCTAAATAACACCATCCGGCTTTGATACGAATATAAGTAACATCACCTGTCCACACTTGGTTTGGTGCAGTGGGCGCAAACTGACGGTCTAGTATGTTTCCATAAGCTTTATGGAATTCTTCACAACGCCTGTACTTATGTGATTTTATCTGTCGACTAATCAACCCCATTTGTGCCATCAGTTTAACTGCTCTGTAGCGTGTGAGTTTAATGTCATGTTGATGCGTGACGATAGCAGATACCGTCCTTGCACCAGCCGAGCCATTTGACTGCTCAAATACTTCTCTGATTAAGGCTTTGAGCCTTATAAGTTCAATGTTTATAGACCTAGATTTAGTACTGTTGTAATAGCTGCTTCTAACAACCCCAATGCGTCATAGGAGCAACTACCAAACGGTTTTTGATGACGATGCCATTATTAAGGGTAAAAGGTTGAAATAAAGGGTGGTATTTTGATTTCATAAGAAAATTCTCCTAACAGTATATTGAGTAACTTGAGCTTATGTATCAGCTATCTTAAAATTTAATTAACTTGCCATTGGTTAAAATCTTCTAGCGTGGCTTGTAAAATTGCCTCTTTATCACAAATGGCTGTGCCTTCTGCTCGAATCAAGGTGCGTTTTTTAAAGCCCATTTTTGCAAACATCATATCCAAATAACGGTAAGCAAATTCCATTTGTTGGCATTCTTTATCCAATGAGAACATCGACCCACTAATTTGTAGAAACAACACGGCTCTATTATCGGTCAATAAGGGTTCAATTTTACCTGCCTCGCTGTACTGGAAAGTCTCTCGTGGCACCAACACCATATCCATATAATCTTTGAGTCGAGCAGGGATATTGTAGTTATACATCGGATAGATAATAACGATTTTTTGATGCGCTTTAAACTGCTGTAACATCGATTGCCGAGTGTCGGCGATAGCTTGCTCCGCCACACTCAAAGCCTCCCCTGCTTTTTGTTTATAAATGACCGTTAGGGTTGCCTCATCCAAGGTAGGTAAATCCATGTCATTTAATGGCAAATAGGTTGTGCTTTCAGCAAATTGCTGTTTGATTTGTTGTAGTAACTGAGCCGAAAATGACTCAGTATGGGCATTGATTGTGGTATCAATGACAAGCGTTTTCATGGTTTTATACCCCATTTTTATTGGTTTAATTTGGCTAACACATTTTCTGCTAAGTCTTGCAACGTTTCTTTGACAGGGCGTTTGGTAGGCTTTAAATTAATGGTGACATGAGATAAGCCTTGTTCTTTCTGCTCTTGCCAAAATTCCAGCAAACTATGTGACCCGCCTCGTAGATAAATATTGCGAGATAATTGAGCAGGCTCATTCGGGTTCTCACTAAGTTCGACAAAATTGGCATAACCAAAAGGATGCCAAGCGTCATCTTGATTTAAATCCGCCAAGGTTTGCACGATATTTTTGGTATCTTTTGGGTTTACCCCATGCCAAATCCACGCATCGGCAGTATTAGCAAGCCAATCTAGTTCCTGTCTGGCACGACCAATAGCAACCATCGGTAAGCGTTGTTCAAGGATAGGGATAAAGCCAATATTGCCTGTTAAATCCCCATAATGTTGCCCTTTAAACTGCGGAAATTTTTGGGTGGTTAAGGCACGAATCATGTCCCAACTTTCTCGAAAACGCTCGGCACGATTGTCAAAGTTTTGCTGAAACACAGGGTATTCCACAGGTCTATCGCCACTCGACATCCCCAAAATAAAGCGATTATTGCTTAATACTGCCGTACTTGCTGAGGCTTTGGCGATATGAATGGGACTCCGCAAAGGTGCAACGATGCCTGCTGAACCTATCGCAATTCGTTGGGTTTTCGCAGTCAAATAGCCCATGGCAACCATGGGGTCAAATGCTTGTCCAACATCGCCAAAACTTGGGTCATAAAATGGCACATCTCGCAACCATAGTGCAGAAAATCCAAGCTGTTCTGCTAAGACAGCGGTTTCCCCAAAGTCTTCTAAGCTCGGAATCGGACTATTGGGATAGCCTTTAAACGGGGCAATCAATCCCAAGGTGAGTTTATCCGCTTGAAACACCTCACTAAATGCAGGGTGATTGGCAAGATGAGGGGGTAGTTGTTTTTGTTGCGGGGTTATATTTTCATTCGTCTGAGCGGTGTGAAATAATTGGCTATTGTCTTGTCCAAGAACAGAGAGGTTTGGTACAGCAGTTTGTGAGCTTGTGGTCATGGGAGTCACTCCGTTAAATTAAGCATTAAAAAATATAGCCCTAGTATAATGCTTTTATTTTTAATGATAATTGGGGTAAAATTAGAAACAGTTTTGCTTTTTTTGCAAAAATATGTTTATTCAAAAATACACTTAACTGCTAACAAACCCATGACCATCAATTACTTCTATGCCCTCACTATTTTTCACCATGTGGCGAATACTAATAGCTTTACTGCCACGGCAAGTCAGCTTGGGCTGGCGGTGTCGTCTGTCACTCGGCAAATTGATAACTTAGAACAATCCTTGCAAGTTAAGCTATTGAATCGCTCAACCAGACATTTGGATTTGACCCATGCAGGGATGCGTTATTTACAACAGACCGAGCCGATATTAGCTGAATTACAACAGGTAAATGAAGCGATTAAAGAGGAGCAAATTGAGCCACAAGGGCGATTGTGCCTTACTTTTCCCAGTGCCTATGGGATTGAAAAAATCGCCCCATTGCTTGCCGAATTTGCCCATTTATACCCAAAAATTGAATTGGAGCTATTTGCCAGTGATGAATTTGTAGATTTATTTAATGAGAAATATGATGTAGGGGTGCGGTTAGGGCGTGTGGAGGATGACCGCTTGGTAGCAAAATTTATTGCCTCTCAGCAACGGCTGTTATGTGCCAGTCCCGATTATCTACGATTGCATGGAACACCACAAATACCGTCACAATTAGCCGAGCATAATTGTTTGCCGTTTATGTATCAAGGCTATGCGTCAAAGTGGTATTTCCATCAAACGGGTAAAACGCAAAGTTTGCGGGTGACAGGGAATTTGATGGGTAATAATATAGAAATGCTGAAACAAGCCACGCTTGATGGACAAGGGATTAGCCATTTACCTAATTGGCTGATTGAGAAAGCGTTGCAGTCTGGGGCGTTGGTACAGGTGTTGTCTGATTGGCAAGTGACCCCGTCTTTGGCGACAGATGACGGGATTTATTTGGTGTATCCGCCCACTAGCCGTAATGTGGTAAAAATTGGCGTGTTGGTGAATTTTTTAGCACAGCGTTTGATAGGTTAAACTGTAGATGGTGATATTGTGAAAAGCAGTAGAATATTATGCATATCTAATTTAGGAAAGGCTTTCTTCATCATACTATTCTGATTTAAGTAACTGAACAAATTTAAATTATAAAAAACCGTTCGTGGTGAGCTTGTCGAACCATAACGGTTTTCCTACTCTTCAACAGGCTCAGGGTGAACGGAAAACCATATATAATTTTGTTTCATTACTTACTAGAATAATAGCTTAATACTTTTGTTTGTGCGGTGTGTAGTGGTCATATCTTCTCTCCAGTCTTGGTGATAGTATAACCTCTTATCTACTGTCCTATTTCATTATGCCACTACAATGACACCTGCTGAGTACAGGCAGGTGGCTTAATTATTCTACGATGATGTTGTGTTAAGAATGGGGTATTTACAATGAGGTAATTCCGCTTATGGAACATTTAGCAGGCCTAACAAGACCATAAGTTGACCTCCCTGCGCTACACTTCAGCCGGTAAATTATGGCAGCGTTGATATCACTACCACTTGTCAAGTTGAATACACTGATGACTATCTAACTTTTAAGCCATAATTACTTTAGTTTGAATTAAAGTGAGTTAATGCATAGACTGAAGCAAGTAATGTCTTCAGTCTATGTTCGTAGTTCGATTACACTTATTCTATCGGAGACGGCTTACCGTGCGGGCTTGAGCGCAGATATTGTTTGGGCGCTTTGACGGTTGCGCCAAGCTCGGCCGCCGCGTGCCACGGCCAGTGCGGGTCGTAAAGTATGCCGCGTGCCAATGCAACCGCGTCCGCTTGCTGCTCGGTGATGATGCTTTCTGCCTGCTCGGCCTCGGTGATTAGGCCCACGGCAATGACAGGTATATTGACCGCTTCTTTTATCGCGGCAGCAAAAGGCACTTGATAGCTCGCTTCCACAGGGATTTGCTGCTCTGGGCTCAGTCCTGCGGTGCTCACATGGATATAATCACAGCCTAACGCCTCCAATGCTTTAGCCAGCTCGATCGTTTGGGTAAGGTCCCAGCCGCCTTCGACCCAATCGGTTGCAGACACACGCACACCCACTGGCTTATTGTTTGAAAACTCAGTCCGAACCGCTGTAAACACCTCAAGTAACAAGCGCATTCTGTTCTCAAGGTTGCCGCCGTATTGATCATCACGGTTATTAGAAAGTGGCGATAAAAACTGATGTAATAGATAACCGTGCGCCCCATGAAGTTCAATCAAATCAAGGCCCAACGCATCTGCACGTTTTGCCGCATTCACAAAATCACTTACTAGCGCATCAATGTCATTTTGGTCCATGGCGGTGGGTACAGTAGAGTTTTCGTCATACGCAAGCGCTGATGGTGCCACCGTTTGCCACCCATTTACCTCATCAGGGGCAATCGAACCGCCGCCGTCCCATGGCTTTTCGGTTGACGCTTTACGTCCAGCATGGGCCAGTTGTAGGCCTATTGGCATAGGACTGTACTGTCTGATTGCTGTTAGCGTTTTATCTAGTGCAGCTTGAGTCCTGTCATCCCATAAACCTAAATCAGCATAGCTGATACGTCCTTGTGGATTGACCGCTGTTGCTTCTAAAATAAGTAGTCCTGCGCCGCTCAAACTCATTTGGCCCAAATGGATCATATGCCAATCACTTGCCGCTCCATCGTTGGCAGAGTATTGGCACATGGGTGCGATGATAATACGGTTATCTAATGTGAGTTGCCCAAGTTTCAAAGGCGAAAAAAGCTGGCTCATGGTGAATCCTCAAAAAACACGGCTAAAGGCACTGAAAATAAAATGCCAAAACGATATGAATGACTTATATGACTATCGCTTGAATAGTTGGTGGAGATGAATCGTTATTTTCATGGGGCACACTTAAGTGATGCTAGGGCGTGTCTTCAATTCACCCGATAGTCATCTAAATGGGCTAAAAATGGCTAAATCTTGCCAAACATCGTCAAATAGCTGGTTAATATCCCGATATTATCTGCGCTATTTTTCTTGTTTGACGGCAATTTATCTCATTTTTACCACCATTTTTGAAATGAAGACACGCCCTAGCTAATATATAGATTACTCTCGATCATGTTTTTCATATGCAGCAGGCGAGGGGCAATGTCTTCTTCTAGTTTGGTACGACTAAGGATAAAACTTGGTGCGCCGCAGTTAAAAGTGAGCAAGCCTTCTGTGGGGTGCATCAGCGCAATGGCTACCGCGTTGACATCCTTTTGCCATTCACTAATTGAAAAACAATAACCATAGTCCTCATAGTCTTGGAAGGCTTTATCTAATCCTCGTCTAATCTTTAACCAATCATCCTTATACTTACTACGAATCGCATTAAGAATAAACTCTTGCTCAGCAGGTGGCATACTCGCCAAACAGGCTCTCCCCATCGAACTTAAATGAATAGGCAAATAAGAGCCGACATTGCGTTGCATGGTCGTGGTCCCTTGACCTTGCACAACGTTTAGATACACCATCATCAGTCGATCACGAGTAGCCATGGCAACGGCACTATTGGCATAGTCTGCCAACTCTTCCATATAAGGAGTCGCAAGGTTATTGATAGAGATATTGGTCATCATGGTATAACCAAAACTTAGTACCCCTGTCGAGAGCTGGTACTTACTACTATTGGTCGATTGTTTTAAATATCCCAATTTGACCAACGTATAGGTCAGTCGAGTGATGGTTCCTTTAGGAAGTCCTGTCAGCTGACTTAGGTCTTGGTTGCCTAGATAAGGCCGCTGCGGGGTAAAACAACGCAGCAGCTCTAACCCTCGAGCCAACGCTGTGACAAACTGTCTGTCGTTTTTATCTCTCATCTCTGCAATGGGTTCTAACAATTCAATATGCATCTCGTTGTTAGCGTCTTCATCGGCAAGGGTATCATTAGTCATATGTCGTCTATTATCCCCAATCAAATTCATACAAGCGTTATAAAATCACAAAACTTTATTATTCATAGCATTCTGTGAGCTAATATCAGCTCACAGTTACCCACTGTCTCTTTGATTATATTATATCAATTTACTTTCACATTCTCAGCATAGCATAACGAGAAACTATTGTTTCGCTATGCGGTATGAAAGGTAGCAATAGTCGTTATAAGAGGTATGGTTAGGCTTGTTGTGGATCATATTGCTTTTCTTTAATGAACAAAGTAGGGATAAGACCACATAAGAAATATGCCCCTGCCATAAGTAATAAACCTGCGCCGATAGAGTTATGCATGGCCATATAACCAATGGCAACAGGAGCAATCACAGAGCCAAGCCGTCCAATATTAAATGCACCACCAATCGCAGTACCTCGGATAGCAGTAGGGAAACTTTCGGTTAGATAGGTGGCATTAATGGCATAGGGAATACCATATAAGAAACCAAAGGTGATCATTAACCAACCAATATTTTCTGGAGTGTGCATATACACTAGAATGGGAATAAACAATGCGGTACCCATCGTACCAAAAGCAAATACTATTTTGCGTCCGATTTTGTCAGCCATGAATCCAGCCACGACTTTGGCAAACATCATAGTCAGGTACGTTCCCGCCATATACAGTGCCATTTCTTTGAACTTGATACCCAATTCAGTTTCTAGATAAGAAGGTAGCCAGTTACTGACACCAAAATAGCCGAATAGCAAAAGTCCTGAGCTCATTGACCATAGTATAAACATGATACGGTGTTTTGGATTTTCCATTATCGCTTTGTATGGGTTCTCTGCTTTTTTGAGTGTGTCCAGTGCCCCACTCAGTTTTAATGCTCGAGCGTCTTTCCAAGACTGAGGTTCAGGGACTAAAAAGTACATTGATACTGCCAAAAGTATCGGCAAAAACGTCAGTAGATATAGTGTACGCCAGCCATAGCTAGGGATAATCCATGCCGAGATACTGGTGATGACTAGCGAGCCTAAGGTAAATCCTGTCATCAATGCTGCCAGTACGGTGGTTCGATGCTTGGTAGGTACCATCTCTGACATAAGCGTATTGGTAGCGATATAAAGACTACCCAGCCCTAAGCAGGCAATAACCCGTAGCGCGATAAACTGCTCATAGCTCTGCACCAGTCCACTAAAACCAGACAGTATAGAGAATATTCCAGTAGCAACGACGATCACCCGTACTCGGCCAAAGCGATCGCAAGCCCAGCCACCAAAAAACCCACCGATTGCCATACCAAATAACGACCAACTGCCTAGAGCGCCAGCCTGTACATTCGTCAGTGCAAACTCTAGCTTTAGGCTAGATAAGGTAAAGGCAAGAATACCGATATCAGCCCCATCACATAGTAAAACTAAAAAACAAAAAACAAAGGCCAGTTTCCAAGGTTGTTTTTGGGTGGAGCTTATACTTGGATCTGCAGTTATAGCGACACTTTTCACAATTTATATCCTTATCGTTGTGAGAATGAAAAACTAATTTGATGCGTAGTGATAAAAATAGAAGGCAACGGTATCAGCATCCTAGCAAATACCGTCGTGCATTTTGATGGATGAAAAAGTGGTAGGGATTACTCGCTGGCTTCTTTGATCATATTGCGAGCAATGATGACTTGCTGAATTTGCGTGGTACCTTCATACAAACGATATAGACGTACATCACGATAAAAACGCTCAATACCGTAGTCTGCGATATAGCCGGCACCGCCATGGATCTGTACCGCTCTATCAGCAACACGGCCACACATCTCAGTGGCAAACATTTTGGCGCATGAGGATTCAGTAACGACGTCTTTGCCTTCGTCACGCAGACGTGCCGCGTCTAGCACCATAGATTTGGCAGCATAGATTTCTGCTTTTGAATCAGCGAGCATGCCCTGGATAAGTTGAAAGCTAGCAATCGGTTGACCAAATTGCTTACGCTCGACGGCATAGTTCAGTGCATCATTCAGCATGCGAGTGGCGGCTCCAGTACTGGCTGCCGCAATATGCAAGCGCCCTTTATCAAGAACTTTCATGGCCGTTTTAAAGCCAACCCCCTCAACACCGCCGATGAGTGCATCCGCCGGTACGACGCAATTATCAAAGATCACATCACAGGTATGCGCGCCTTTTTGGCCCATTTTTTTGTCAATCTTGCCCAAAGTAATACCCGGCGTGTCGCTTTCGACAATAAATGCTGAAATACCGCCAGAGCGTTTGTTTTGTGGGTCAGTACGTGCCATGACAGTGAATACACCAGCCTGCGGGGCGTTGGTGATATAGCGCTTGGTACCATTGATGATATAAGTATCACCATCCTTAATAGCCGTCGTTTTCAATGAGGCGGCATCTGAGCCAGAGTCAGGCTCGGTCAAACAGAACGAACCGATGATTTCACCACTGGCCAACCGAGGTAGATATTTCTGCTTTTGTGCTTCAGTGCCATCAATCACTAGGCCAGATGAGCCAATACCATTATTTGTCCCTATTAATGAGCGAAACGCAGGGGAGGTGCGTCCTAACTCAAATGCCAGCGTGACTTCTTCTTCCATAGTGACACCAAGTCCGCCGTATTCTTCGGGTATGGTCAGTCCAAAAAGCCCTAATTCTCGCATTTGCTCAATGATCTCTTCTGGAAGGCGGTCATTTTCTGCAACCCAATGTTCCATAGGGATAAGTTGATCGTTAACGAAGTTACGAATGGTTTGGGTGATGTGGTCGAGGGTCTCTTTATCTCTAATCATATGAATCTTCCTTGTTTGATTGATGCCTGATATCAGTATCGGCTCTGTGACTGTATTAAATAATCTGACGTCCTTGGATAAACAGCATAATCGATGAATTATTAAATTACAATAGATTTGGTTTAAAAAACCGCATTGCGGTATTTATATAATTGAATATAGTGTTTTATTTTAAATTTATTCTAATTTATCAAATTTTTATGCTTCACAAACCAAAATAAACAGTATATATTGATATTAAATACCGCATAGCGATATTTAATATTCAAAATAAATGCTTTGTTAGGGTGTTTATACTTTATACAAGAATGAAGTTTAAGGAGTTGATCATGGAAGAGCCGCTCATTATTTGTGAGAAAAAAGGAGAGGGCGTGAGTGTTGTTAGGCTCAATCGCCCCAAAGTGCGCAATGCACTAAACAGCGTGCTACGTCAGCAAATGGCAGACCTGTTCATTCAATTAAATGATGATCCACAAACCAAAGCAATTGTCCTTACTGGAGGGGACAAGGTGTTTGCCGCTGGTGCGGATATCAATGATTTTTTAACTACCAGTACAGTGGATATGTACCTGCGTCATAGTGAACGCTATTGGGATGCCATTACTAACAGCCGAAAGCCCATTATTGCTGCCGTCAATGGTTATGCTCTGGGCGGTGGCTGTGAGTTGGCCATGCATGCTGACATCATCATCGCAGGCAAGTCTGCCAAATTTGGTCAACCCGAAATTAAGATAGGACTCATGCCAGGTGCTGGCGGGACGCAGCGTTTGTTTCGCGCGATTGGCAAACATAAGGCCATGAAGATGGTACTAACAGGCAATATGATCAGTGCTGATGAGGCGGACACAATGGGGCTGGTATCTGAAGTCGTTGAAGACGAGGCTACTATCACACGCGCCATCGAGATTGCTAAGCAGCTATCACATTACTCTCCCATTGCCCTAGCGCAAATCAAAGAAGTGGCAAATCTAGGTATTGATATGCCTTTAGAAGGTGCGTTGGCTCTAGAGCGTAAGGCTTTCCAGATTTTGTTCAATACTCACGACCAAAAAGAAGGCGCTAAAGCCTTCCTAGAAAAGCGTCCTGCAGAATATAAAGGGCATTAATCCCTAGCCGCGTCAATTCATCAGCATGTGAATTCATAAGCACGTTAATTCATAAGCATGTGAATTCAGAGCCACATTGTGATCGCTTTTGAAGCAAGTTATCACCTTTGAACCGAAATTTCATAGCAAATCATGTAGAGAGTTATTATGACTGTGAACACAATTGCCATTATAGGCACTGGTATTATGGGCATGGGTATTGCTCAAACTGCTGCTCAAGCTGGTATCCAAGTACTGTTATATGACGCCAAATCAGGCGCTGCTGAACAAGGACGACAATCCTTGCAAAGTACCCTCGAAAAACTTACTGCTAAAGGCAAGTTTACCGATGAGCAGCTACAGGATATTTTAAGTAATTTGACGGTACTACAAGAGCTTAGCCAAATTGCGACTGCTGAGATAGTGGTTGAAGCCATTATCGAAAATCTAGACATCAAAAAACAGCTTTTTGCCCAGTTAGAAGGTGTGGTCACCGCCGATACTATTTTGGCGACCAATACCTCTTCCTTATCAGTGACCGCAATTGCTGCTGACTGTGACCACCCAGAAAGAGTGGCAGGATTTCACTTCTTTAATCCAGTCCCTTTGATGAAAATTGTAGAGGTCATTCCAGGTCTGTCTACTCAGCAATCAGTGATTGACGTGCTCTCCGATTTGGCCACACGAATGGGTCATCTGGGCGTGGTGGCAAAAGATACACCGGGTTTCATCGTCAACCATGGTGGTAGAGCGTACGGTACAGAAGCGTTAAAAATATTGGGTGAAGGGGTAACAACGTTTGAGAGTATTGACCGAATTTTGCGTGAAGGGGCAGGGTTTCGCATGGGGCCGTTTGAGCTGTTAGACCTCACTGGTATCGATGTATCGCACCCCGTGATGGAGTCTATTTACAACCAGTTCTATCACGAAGCGCGTTATCGCCCGCATCCACTGACCCGTCAAATGCTAGTAGGTAAAAAGCTTGGTCGTAAGGTTGGTGAAGGGTTTTATCACTATAAAGACGGTCAGAAGCTGTCAGCGACTACTGCTCAAAGTCAGTCGTCCGAAGCGCTTATATCTGATGCCATTATTACCTCAGTTTGGGTTGGTGCTGATCTGGTAGAAGACCAAAATCAGCTGGTCGATTACCTAAAGTCTCAGGGTATCACTATCGACGACAACTACAAGCCAAACCCTGATAGTTTGGTGCTGCTCGCACCCTATGGCGAAGATACGACTAATGCTGCGATTCGTTATCAGGTCGATCCCAAGCAAGCCGTTGCCATTGATATGCTCACTGGACTAGCAAAGCATCGTACTTTGATGCCAAGTCTCGTCACGCAGGAAACATTTGTCGCACAAGCTTATGCGTTATTCAGTAAAGGCTTGGCTGCCAGTGAGGCAATCACACAGTCTATGGTCGGTGCCACGCTAATTACCGAAAGCGTGGGCTTTGTGGCACAACGTGTGGTCGCTATGGTGATTAACCTTGGTTGTGACATTGCTATGCAAGGGATTGCTTCACCTGAAGACATCGATAATGCTGTCAAGCTTGGGCTAGGTTATCCGCATGGTCCTATCTCTTGGGGCGATCATCTTGGCGCTTCGCGTGTATTGCTTATTTTAGAGCGCATCTACGGGCTGACAGGTGACCCACGTTATCGTCCAAGCCCTTGGCTGCAACGCCGCGCCAAGCTTGATGTGTCATTGTTCACTCAGCAAACCATTTATTAGTACAAACAACAAAATATCGTTATAAAACCATTATTCAGAGTTAAAAAATACGACAAGGAAACGTTATGTTAGATGCCTATATTTATGATGGATTAAGAAGTCCTTTTGGTCGATATGTTGGCGCATTAGCACCCGTACGCGCTGACGATTTGGTTGCTACCGTGATGAAAGCGTTGGTCGAAAAGCACCAATTATCTGCTGATATCTTTGATGAAGTGTTGCTAGGCAGTGCCAACCAAGCAGGCGAGGACTCTCGTAACATCGCGCGTAACGCGGCTTTGTTAGCAGGGTTGGATGTAACAACTCCAGGTCAGACAGTAAACCGTCTATGTGCGTCAGGTCTGTCTACTGTTGTCGATGCTGCTCGCAGTATTACGTGCAACGAAGGGGATATTATTTTAGCAGGGGGGGTCGAGTCGATGACGCGTGCGCCGTTTGTATTTGCCAAGACAGAACAGCTTTTCAGCCGTGACTTTAAAGTCTTTGACACGACCATCGGTAGCCGTTTTCCCAACCCAAAGATTATTGAGCAGTTCGGTAGCGATACTATGCCGCAGACGGGTGACAACGTTGCTCATAAATATGGTATTACGCGCGAAGAAGCGGATAAGTTTGCCGCCGCATCGCAAGCCAAGTACCAAGCCGCCAAGCAAGCAGGGTTTTTTGACGATGAGATAACACCTATTACTGTCTTCCAAGGTAAGAAATTGCCTGCAAAAGTAGTCATAGATGATGAGCATCCGCGTGCCAGCTCCAACATTGAGGCATTACAAAAGCTCAAACCGTTAAACAAAGATGGAATCGTCACCGCAGGTAATGCGTCTGGCATCAATGATGGTGCTGCCGTGCTAATCATCGGCTCAAAGCAAGCAGAGAAAAAGCTAGGCTTTAAACCGATTGCCAAGATCTTATCATCAGGTGCAATGGGTGTTGAACCCAATATCATGGGTGTGGGTCCTGTTGAAGCAATTAAGCTAGCACTAAAGCGTGCGGATCTGACCCTCGAGGACATGTCTGTCATTGAGATTAATGAAGCTTTTGCTTCTCAAGTGCTTGGCTGCCTTAAAGGGTTAGATATTGATTTTGATGATAAGCGTGTCAATCCCAATGGTGGCGCCATCGCTGTCGGCCATCCGCTTGGCGCATCAGGTGCAAGAATCGCCTTGAGTACTGCTCGAGAGCTACAGCGCACAGGTGGCAAATATGCCGTGGTTAGCTTATGTATTGGTATTGGGCAAGGGCTTGCTATGGTGATAGAACGCGTCTAAGACTCAAAAGCATGCTCGCCCCATTACTGGTTATAGTTGATTCAGTTTAGAAGAGAGATAAGGCAACCGAGCGCAGATTTAACTGTGATACTTCAAGATAGGTTAACGCTGTCACTCTTTTATAGAGAATTGACTATATCAAGGACAATTTATTATCAAGGAAGATACCATGACAACCATACTCAACGAACACGATAATTACCATCAAGCCGAAGAAGCGTATGGGTTTCCGTTAATTATTAAACAGTTACTAAACCGCGCCAAGATTGCTTCCACCAACCAAACCATTAGCTATGCCGACAAAGTCACTTATACCTATGCTGAGTTTTTTAAACGTATTAATCGCTTGGCTAATGTATTAAAAAATATGGGCTTGCAGGCAGGTGATGTGGTCGCGCTCATGGATTGGGACAGTCATCGTTACCTTGAAGCATACTTTGCAGTACCAATGTCGGGCATGATTTTGCAAACCGTTAATGTGCGTCTGTCTGAAGAAAAAGTGCTATATACCGTCAACCATGCTGCGCCAAAAGCCTTATTGTTGAATGCTGAATTTGCGCCGATGATTAAAGACTATCGTGACGATGCGCCTTCTATCGAGCATGTAATGTGGGCCGATGATGCAGAGGATGACAAAGTAGGTGGTGAGAAAGCTGAGCTGCCTGACTATGTCGATGGCGAATATGAGGCGCTCTTAGCAGCTGCTAGTGACGAGTTTGACTTCCTAGACTTTGATGAAAACACTATTGCTACAACATTCTATACCAGTGGCACGACAGGTGATCCGAAAGGAGTTTTCTTTACTCATCGTCAGATCGTACTACAGACGATGGCAAGCACACTGGCATCAGCGCTCAATGCCGAAGGTCAAGGCGCGCGCTACAACGATGTATATATGCCGATGACGCCTTTGTTTCATGTACATGCGTGGTGCTGGCCGTATGGCGCAACCATGATAGGGCTCAAGCAAGTATATCCCGGGAGATATCTGGCACCAAAACTGGTCGATTTGATTGAGCAGCACAAAGTCACGCTGTCACATGGTGTCCCAGCAATATTGCAAATGCTCCTCAAAGAAATGGCAGAGCGTGGCCGAAAATTCGAAGATCTTAAACTGTTACTAGGTGGCTCAAAGCTTAACGAAGGCTTGGCCAAAGCGGCAATCGAATGTGGCATAGAGTTTATGTCAGGGTTTGGTATGTCAGAGTCTTGCCCTGTACTGTCTCGAGCAGTATTCGATGACAAAACAGAGTCAATGACGCTAGAGGATAACCTTAACTATCGTTGTCTATCAGGTTCACCCATTATGTTAGTGTCGATGGAAATTTGGGATGAAAATGGTAAACCACAACCCATGGATGGCAAATCTACAGGCGAGCTTGTGATACGCGCGCCGTGGTTGACCCAAAGTTATTTTAAAAATCCTGACGCAGGTAATGAGTTATGGAAAGGCGGCTGGATGCATACTCAAGATATCGCCTGTATGACCGCTGATGGTACGCTAAGCATCACAGACAGGCTCAAAGATGTCATTAAATCTGGCGGCGAATGGGTGTCCTCGCTTGAGGTCGAAACGATTTTGTCCTTTCATCCTAGCGTCGCTGATATCGCGGTGATTGGTGTGCCAGATGAGCGTTGGGGCGAGCGTCCCTTGGCATTGATCGTGCTAAAACCAGACCATGTCGATACAAAAATGGAAGATATTTTGGCATTGGGTCATCAAGCAGTAGAGAGAGGTCATCTGCCAAAGTATGGCGTACCAAGTGAAGTGAGGTTTTTGCCAGACATGCCAAAAACCAGCGTCGGTAAACTCGATAAAAAACGCATGCGTTCGATGTACTCAGAAAACCTCATCTAGTCAAATAATCCGGTCACTATCAAATCGACTGTGACAAAAGTGCAAACTTGCATAAGCCCTAGTGTTTGAATAAATGCTAGGGATGGGGGAGGTGTGTGAGTCACGAGCACCCTGAGTCACACTCATTATCTCTATAACAAAACCTGTCTAATAAAAAGAGAAAAGCTATGGAAGCTGCGCCTACGTTCCCAGAAATACAAGAGATTGTCACAAGCGATGACAATCACCCATTGCATGACTTTACCGTTATCTATCCTCAGCAAGTGGAATGGGGTGATATGGACTCCTTTGGTCATGTCAATAATGTGGTTTATTACGAATATGCTCAAAATGCTCGTATCTACTACAACAGGCGGCTTGGTTTATTTAACGAACAGACGTCTTCGGTGATGGCTGCCTCGTCATGTCGATACCTCAAATCGGTTGCTTACCCTGATGAATTATGGATTGGCGTCAAGGTCAAAAAAATAGGTAATTCAAGTCTGATTCATGAATATACCTATTACAGTACGGTGCAGAAAGCAGTCGTTGCAATCGGTGAGTCGGTGTTGGTATATCTCGATAAATTGAGTGGGCAAAAAAAGCCTATCAATGAGTCGCAAAAAGACGCGATTGCTGCTTTGGAAAGTATTAATCAAGAAGCCTAAAACCTAATATATCGGTCAAATTATGATTGGGTTTTTAATTAGAAAGTACTTATTAAGTAGAAGTTAATTTTCATCTAAAAGGATTATTTATTTTTATGGATTAAAGAAAGCGTAGTAGCAATTGGGATTGATAAGGATATCAACATAAAACAGGGAATAGATGAATGATGCTTTATATAAAAAGGCTATCTGTAGGTTTTGCTACGGTTGTAACATGCGTATCTGCACAAGCAATCGATCTTGTGACAACAGATGACACGACTTTGAGTATCGGTGGTTACATCAAAGCAGAAGGTGCTTTTAACTCTCCTGATGAAGGCGAGTCGGAATTTAAGGGTAATTTACGCCAGTCTCGTATTAATGTTAAAACAACCAAGTCGGTAGATGATAAAAAACTCACGGGGTTTATCGAAGGTGATTTTTATGGCGATTACGCCAAGGGCGGCTCAAATCTGCGCTTACGCCATGCCTATGTTCAGGTTGATGATTTGACAGTGGGTAAGACTTGGAACGGTCAGTTTTTGGCAGTGGCACCTCTGTCTACGGAGCAGCTTGACTTCTGGGGTACTGGTTTGGGCACGGCCTCTGGTGGTGGTTCTTATATTCGTCCAGATTTGACGTTGCACTATACTTATAAGGGGCTACGTTTTACGGCGCAAGACCCTGTTTATGATAATGCGAGCCTGCCTGATATGGTGGTAAGCTACAAAGATAAGATATCTAACTTTGACTATAACGTGGCTGTCACGGCTCGTGATGCTGAGAACGGAGATGGTTCAGATGTGGGTATCGGTGTTTCTTTAGCGGGCAAGCTGACATTGGGTAAAGATTCACTCCATGCCAGTATATACAATGGTAAAGGCATGGGTGCTTATTCTGCCATCTGTGTTGGAGGACCGCTAGTTATGAATGGCGGCGTAGACTGTGATGCCGAGGATGGGAAGCTTATCTCGCAAACTGGCTATAGCGTAGGATATAAGCATCAATTTACCCAAAAGCTGCGTGGCAACTTGCGCTATGGTGAGGTAAATGTAGACGATGCGGCAGATACTTCTGCTAATGTAAAAAGCGCAAACCTTATCTATGAGTATCTACCAGATCTAGATTTGGGTATTGAGTGGAGAAATCAGGACGTAACGACATTTCCATGGATGCCAGCAGGTCAGCAAATTGAAATAATGGCAAAATATGATTTTTGAGTTGAATAAGTAAGAGGTAGGAAGTCGCAGACTTTTATTAAGATGAGGCTTTATTCGTGCATAATAGAGGTAAAGCTTTTTCTATAAAATCGCTAATAATGCTAAAGTAGCAATCAAAAGTTCAAATTGACTAAGGTTGCTATGCCTAATATAGAGTCCAATACAGAAAAACCAACACTTAAACAGAGTATCGCGCTGTCAGAGAAGAGCGAATACATATTTGATGATATAAGCACAGCGCAATCTGCTTTCTTAACACTACCAGTCGTTATACAGACTGCACTAGAGCAAGCTAAACGAGTCGTTCTGATAGCAAATAATCCTGCTGTGACCACGACGCAGCTTGAGATATTGTTACAGCCCGATGATGTCTTGGTGTTATTTAATCACTTTATTCATGATGATTTTTTTGCCAGCCATGAGTTAGCTAGTTCGCTACCTAAGTTGCTGTTTTTTCGGCAGATTGGTGACAGTAAGCTGCATTTTGGCCTACCGCCTAGAAGCAATCATATATCAGTGGTGGAGCAAATGGCAGAGACCGCCCCGCTAGGGATATTGACGAGTAACCAGCCTTATCAGTTTCCAACATTAGCTGATGACCCAAGTCCTAATGATGATCCTATCACTGCTCATCGCATCTTAGATATTCCTTCGAACATGAAAAAACTAGGGGCTGTAGTAGATAAGGATTAAATATCACACCATTTTCTCAAGGTTTTCAGCTGATTAGATGGTGAGCCATAGTTGAATCTAAACTCGCACTCTTTTAAAAACAAATGGAAGTTCTTCTTATTAATCCCATTATACTTTCTGAGTGTTCGTTTGGACTGATTCCAGAAGTTCTCAATGCCATTGATGTGATTGTTCTTACCGCAAATGAACTCTATAGAGTGATTGACTCTGAAATGTTTAAACTCACTCACATCTAATGCATTGTAACTTCGATAGCTATCCGTATAAACAAAGCTGTCAGGCTTGATTTTACGCTTAATAACAGGCATTAGGGTAGTCTGTTTGGTGTCTGCTACGACAATGGTATAAACCTTACCGTTTCGTTTTAGAATACCAAATACAGCGGTTTTACCAGCAGCCCCGCGACCTCTTTTGCCTTTGCGTACACCGCCAAAGTAACTTTCATCTAATTCGACCTCACCATCAAAAAGCTCATCAGCTTCTAATGAGAGATGGTAATCTATCACAAGTCTTATTTTATGATAAAAAAGTGCAGCAGTATTAGGCTGAATATCAAGCAAATCTGCGGCTGTTCTAGCAGTCACTTCAGCCGTAAAAAACTCTAACAGCCTTCGCTGTGCTTTTTTACTTAGTTTACAACGGGTTATCTTCATAAAAGTAGTCTAGCATAGTGCTTATCTACTACAGCCCCAAAAACTATTATCAAGCACCATTCATCACAGTGTACTGTCAGAGCATCACAAAGTCGTTACTGACTATCCATACTTTACCGATATTCATTCGTCAGCACCCTCATCAGGTTTTCTATTGTATCGGCTGATGCTGGCAGCTCGAGCATACTTACATAATACTGGAGAAACGAAACTACCGTTAGAAATAGTAATGATCGGTTTCAATGACAATGATAAAACTGCTCACTTTTGGCATGGTCATAACTGGGATTTTGAACGTCAGGAAATGAATCGACCACCTATAGGAGTGACTATTCATCGGTACTAGAATATTGATTAACTAAGTTTTCGTTAGCTAGAGATTGCTAGAAGTAGTTAAACATAAGGAGCATCGGGACAATGAGAAAGCTCCACCTCTTTGTCATTAGGCTCTCGTTGTATGGCTATCGGTAACGACTGTTCCTCTGTCCAATCAATCAGTTCCATATCGGAAAATTGGGACAACCATCCTGCCATGGGCCAACAGTGCCATTTTTTATAGAAGCGATTGGCATTGACAATGATACTGTCCAGATGATTGAGGGGTGGCCGGTAGACACTGTGCTGCTGATGATAAGCGATATCAGCAGTAAGGTAAAAATCGATATCTAATCGGCGTGCTGTAAAAGCAAAATCGGTATCCTCTGCACCATAACCTGTATATTGGGTGTCGAAACCGCCAATTTCATCAAAAGTCTGTCGCTTGATAGCGAAGCATAGGCTCCAAAATGCACCGTAATCATCAGTTTGTTTGATAGCGGTTTGCTCTGTTTCAGTAGGATATGAGTCAGATTCATCAAAATTATAACGATAAGGGTTATAGACAGACAGCCCGTCTAAAACAGAGAAAGGCAGCTGATTGATTTTTAATTGTGCATTTTCTTCTACTGATAAAGGTCGCGTTAGATAGCGTGGTTGACCCATCAAAAGCGCATTAGGATATTGCAGAAGCTTCTTATACATTTGCTCAATAAACGTAGGCGCTACGATACAATCAACATCCAAAAAAATCAGCATATCGTGAGTTGCCTGCAGTGCTCCAAAATTGCGATTGTGTCCGATATCAAACTCTGTAGTTTTAATATCATCACCGTCATTCACAGCTGATTTAACCGTAGTTGGTAATTTCATGATATTTAGTGAAAATTCAGCTAACCGATTGGGATCGGCATCGTCGTTGACGATAATGACTTCGGCTGGCTTTACACTACTATTTTCTAGACCACTAAGTAGGTTGTAGAGATGACGATTACGACCATAGCAAGTCGTAATGATGGTCATCGGTACAGTATTAGAAGTCGTGCTCGCGTTACTCGTTGGCTGAATGGTCATCGCTTGTCTTTACCTCGCTATCAGGTTGCCTGTAATTTTTAATAAGTCAGTATTTAATAAGTCAGTATTTAATTGTTGATTCAGGTGTTAAGTTGAGTCGAAGAAGTAACCAGTTTTCAAACCAAAGCTTAGTAGTAGGATAATCAGTGATGCTATGCATAAACACCTGACCAGCTGTTGGCGTAACTGCGTTGGTTTCCTCACCGCTATCTTCCTCAAAGTTATTTTCTTCACTGTTATTTTTTTCAATGCTATCAACCGAGGTAGTGGGGTGTTGTTTGCTTCGGTAATGAATTGTTTGGGCAATAGATTCAGATTGACCATCATTGACGCTCATTAAGGTTTTAAACTGCTGCCAATTTAGCGCTTTGTTTTGAGCGACTAACGCTTCAGCCATGACAGCTTGTTCATTATGTGGTCTATCATCAGGCACTACTATGAGCGGCGTATCGTAATTATATGCTTGCGCGACAGCGTTTAGACCGCAAGCCATCATCAGATAGTCGCTATGACAAATAAATGGTGTGACGTCATCTACCTCAGCTGAGATATCGACATAACATCGTTTGTCATCGTCTATAGGCCCGAGAGAGACAATTAATGCATTGGGTAGCAGTGAGCGCAACTCCGGTAGTTTTTCGTCAATCGCCTTGTGTCCACCGTAGCCTTTGATAACGGTAACAATAGGTATTGTAGCTTCGGATTTGTCTATTAATTGAGCTTCGATAGATGGTAGGCTTGTAGATTTAGGCGCAGAAATTTCGCCACCTACGCTTAATTTTTCCAAAATATCTATAAAACTCTCATAAGTGTATGACTCAGCTTGTTGAGAGTAGATAAAGTCAAGATAGAGCGTCTTATCACAGACCCACTCAGATGTCTGGGCAGACTCTAACGCTTTAGGATAAGGTGCTAGTAAGGCAAGCGCGCCAACGAAAGCACCAAAATGTGGCGCATCGTCGCGAATGCCCGGAAGCCTAACGTAAAGGTAAGGAATACTTGCCGCACGGCAGAGCATCGCCACCTCAACGCTGACATCGATAATCATCAGATCAATCTTACAGTGAAAAATAGTGTCTAGTATTTGGTGACTGCGTTCTTGAATGTCACCATTGCCTACGGGCGAGTAGTGTAAGCTGGCTGGTTGCCAATATTCTCCTGCACGACCTGCTAAGATATCATCGGGGCGTTCATCTTCCGCATTCAAACGTATGATTTGTTGTTCATCAATAGCGGTAAAACGATAGCTATCTATATCTAAACTCGTAAATACCGTTAATTGCGCTCTTGCATCATTAGGCAGCAATGCAGCCAGTTTATCTGCCTGTCGGCAATGTCCTGAGCCATGATGATGAGCATAATATCCGATACGCATCATTATGATCCCTCAGAAAAGCTAACAAGACTGCTATCAGTTTCAACTGGCGCTTGAATGGCTTGATTGAAAAATTGCAGGGAGTCTTTTGTTAAATCAGACAGCTCATAGCTGTTGATACTGTTAATACTGCTTATGTAGCTTTCTGAACTGTCTTCTATTAACGCAGTTCTATTTTTTAACGCTGCTCGGTACAGTTCCAGATAGCCGTCTACCATGGCTGACACTGAACAAAACTGTAAAGCACGGTCACGGCAAGCTTGGCGTGATATATTTTTAATCGTAGAAAAACCATTGATAAAGGCGGCTTTGTCTTTTTTAGGTACGATGACTCCTGTCTCTGGAGTAATAATTTCGGCACTGGCTCCTGCATCGAAACCAATGACTGGTGTGCCACATGCCAGACTCTCAGCCAAGGTCAATCCGTATGGCTCGTCCCAAGTGCTAGTAAATAGCATGGCAGTTGCTTGGCATAAGTAATTATTAATCTCGTCCTTGGTGACATGACCTACGTAACTGAATAGTTTGTCATCGCCACTCTTACTGTCTTTAAATAACAAAGGAGCTACTTTTTGATTAAAGTAGTCTTCATTGCTTTTAGGTCCTGCTATGATAAGTTTCTTCCCAGCTTCCATACAGTAACGCATGGCTAAATGAGTGCCTTTCTCAGGGCAGATACGCCCATACCAAAAATATACCTCGTCATCGCTACCATCAGTACTGCCAATCGACTCTGTATTGGCAGTAAAGGATTCAACATCGATGCCGTTATACACCACTTGTGAAGGGACAAACTCAGCGAATAACTGCTGTTGGTGCTTACTAATCGCTGTAAATTTAGTGGTTGTACCAGCGCGCAGTGTTAAAAGCGCCAAACGTAACTGTGGAAAAATAGGCGTATGAAAAGTGGTAAAAAACCTTTCGCCAAATGCTTGGCCTGTCATCATCGGAATGTGGTGCAAACTGTGGTTATGTACGATATCAATCTCACCGCGCTCATCACGTTCGATAATATCTCGTAGGGCTATCTGATAGGTGAGATATTGATACATCTCTTCACGGCCCATGGCGACTGTTTCATGCTCATTATCATAGACCATCTTGTTAAACTCATGACGAGTCAATAACGGCACCAACGTTGCTTTCGTCTCGCTATCTTTATGAGCGTAAAGCAATACCTCATGACCTTGCGCCACCAACTCATCACAAATCAATTGGGTAATCATTTCTAGACCACCCGCGTAAGGCTGGGCAATGGGATACAGTGAATGCGCAATAATGGCAATACGTAGCGGTGAATTCGAAGACCTAATCATGTTTTTAAGACCTTTATAGTTATAAGCGTTATGGCTATAAGCGTTTTGGTTAGTAGAGTGATGTATAGGGAACCTAGTATAGAAACGATAAAAGACAATAGAATGACCTTGGTTCAAAATTGGCTTATATAAATCGCAAGTTTTTGAGAATCACTATCTTTATAAGCACTAGTTTTATAAGTACTGATTTTTATGAATCGATGGTTTTTTTATCTTTAAATAAAGACGTCGCATAAGATGTCGTGATAGTCGTCTTCTTTTGATGGGCTACTTTTAAAGTCTGTCTCAGAACCTTACTCATACTTGGTATGTCTGCTCGAGCATCAGAGAAATTATCCATTGCTACCTTGGCTGCGCTTAGTTTAAGAATACAAACTGCCGCTGCACATATAAACATTACTGGTGAGTAGAGCGGTGAAAATGGCGCTACAACTAGGACTGTAATGATATTTAGCACCAATAGCAGTTTTGGTAACGCCGCTATATTCTTAATAAATAATGACTGACGATTTTGGATATAGTTTTGTTTTGGCGTACAGACAAAAGGTTTCTCTCGTCCCCACAGCACCGGAAGCCATGACAAGGCACCAATCTCCCAAAAGTTTAAGTGCATTAACCATGCACGTATTTTTCTACCAAAACGTGGTTGATGGTTGTCATCTACTTGTTTATTAAGAGGCGATT
Source organism: Psychrobacter sp. 4Bb (assembly GCF_002836735.1). Lineage (GTDB taxonomy): Bacteria > Pseudomonadota > Gammaproteobacteria > Pseudomonadales > Moraxellaceae > Psychrobacter. Next base: position 63,364 of record NZ_PJAS01000051.1, read on the forward strand.
GATCACGGCAATAAGCCCACAACCGTCTAAGGATAAAAAATGAATAGCCTGCATAAACCAGATATAAAGGGGTAAGCATCGACACGTTAGCGTTATTTACCAAAAGCATATCAACCATCACCAATAATGAGCAGATATGCAAAAGGATAAAGAACCCTGTGAAATTTACCCAAGCACTCAGCTGAGACAGATGAGCGCGTATATAGGCTAGACGTTCTCTCATGCTTTTGGATTGCGAGATATGTTGAACTGGAGAGTTGTACAGGACTGACAGGTAATCCGTGAGCACTTGCATATTGCCGTAGATCCAACGTCGACGTTGACATATTAGGTCATCTAGCGTGTTAGGCAGTAAACCTGTGGCAATAACTTCTGGCACAAACTGACTGCGAAAACCTTGTCGATGCATAAGCACGCCCATTTGAGCATCTTCAGTGATAGAAGCACCTGACCAGCCTCCTATGCTCAAAAGATCTGAGCGTCGAATGGCTGCGTAAGTACCCGTTGATAAGGCGCGATTGCGATTAAAAGGACGATACAGATGATGATTAAAATAGTGATTCAACTCGTTATGAGCATCCAGCTGTCCTTCATTACGATAAAACTGCGGAAACTGCAGTAAGGTATGCTCAGGATATTGAGCGATAGCCTGCATCATAGAGGCTCTCGCATGTGGTAATGCTTGGTAATCACTATCGACCACCACAATGTGACTACAGTTTGGACTCATTAACCCAAGTGCCAAGTTCAAAGCACCCGCTTTGAATCCTTCGACACGATCGATGTGATAAAAATGGACATTCAAATCAACGTTTAAGCTCTGGCAAAATGCTGCCAACGGCTCATATAACGACGTCTCTTTATTATTATTATCGATAATCAATAATCAATATTTCATCGCGCGCTTCTTTTACTGCTAATAACGACTTTATCGTGGCAATAACCAACTCTGGAGGCTCAGCTCGCGTCATCAATTGAAAACTGAGTGCTGCGCTAGTTAAAGCTTCTTGTGTGTTAGCAGTCATGTTTGGTCCTTAACCATGTACAACAAATTAAATTTATATAAAAAGAATGGGCCTATAGACAATGTAAGTACTTGTATCCTCAGTCATTTAATGAATACCAATGCATACTAATACAAAATTAAGTAATGATTTAGCCGATAATTGTTTGTGATAAATTAACTGTGTAAGTTGTACGTAATGTGACATAAAAACTTAGTATTTTAATCACGTAAAAATAGGGCGTTTTTTGATTGAGAAGGGGGTAGGTAACTGTTTTTTATTTTTGAGTTAGGGTAGTTAGTAAAAGGATAAAACGAGGAAAGAAGACGAGGATAAAAAAGCAGGAAGGTCTGCATCATTATGCTGAAGCACGACTGTAGTAGGATAGAAAAACACGACTGAAATCGTAGTTAGTTTCAGAAGCTAACTACGTTAATAAGTTTGAGATTAGGTTATTTATGTTGATGCTTAGCTAGCCCTGACTAAATCAAGTCAGTGTTAAGCCAGTGCTAAATGAGTGACACACCAGCTCCAGACATCGTCGACAGTCGGTGTTGATAACGAATTCTTCTTGCGAACGAGATAATAGTCTGGAGCAAACGTTAGCGTTGATTCGCATAATAAATCAACTTTATCTATTCGGTCGCGGTCAAAGTCTGCAATAGATTAGATGGTTACCAGTACGCCAATGATTACCCTGAGATGATCGAATTAGAGTCTCGGCAATAAGATATATCTTTTTATAGGATTTTGAAGCGTTATTGACTAAGTTTTAGCTATGGCATAAAGACGACTATGTAGTGGCTTTCCCTACTCAATACTCAGTGCTTGAGATTTATGCAACTACCTGAATGATAACTCCTGATATGCCTTACAACTGAATAAACAAGTCCAAAAAGCCGTTGTTTTTTGGACTTGTTTTTATGTATCACAGTTATTTTAAAAATATACTAAAAACTATATCCGCTCCTTTGCTCAACGTAAAAACAATAATTAATATGTCTGTTTCGGCAGTGCTCTTGACTGATAGCGGCTGTAATAAAAAATCGCTAAGCCAGGTATATACAGCAGCAAGGACAACAGCAAGTTATCCACGCCAGCAGCATAAATTAGCCAGATACCATAGACACTCGCGCCCAGACCGATGGCTTTGATGCTCCAGCGTTCTGATTGTGCAAATGATACTTTGACCAGATACGCCCCGACTAAAAAGTAAGGAATCAAAATCATCGAGGTGGAGATAATCACCAAGGTGTTATAGCCTTTACCGGTCAAAAAGATCATCAGTAAGCACAACTGCACGGTCAAACTGGTTAGTAGTAATGATGCCGTTGGCGTGCCTTGTGCGTTTTGCTTGGTAAATATACGTGGAAACGCATTGTACTTCGCCGCGGTAAACGGCACTTCAGCCGAGTAGAGAATCCAGCTCAGGTAAGATGCTAATACCGAGATGATAAGACCAATACTGATAACCCATTTACCCACATCGCCCGTCATTTGCGCCATAATGCCAGCCATTGATGGGTTGCTAAGCGCTGCCACATCCACACGGCTCATGACCCCGAGAGAGAGCAGGGTAATGGCAACATATAGTACCAACGCAAACAATACACCGATGTAAGTGGCTCGGCCGATATCAGCGCGCCTCTTCGCACGTTGCGATAAGACAATCGCGCCCTCGATACCCGTAAATACCCATAGGGTGATCAGCATCGTTCCTTTGACCTGCTCCATAAATGGCACGTCTAACGTCGTACCTGCGCGGTCAGCATTAAAGGTCTGCATATCAAAGGCATAATAGGCAAACACGATAAAAGCAATGAGCGGTAAACTTTTTGCCAAGGTCGCCAGCAAGTTGATAAAGGCCGCTTGCTTAACGCCGCGCAGTACCAAATAATGCACCAGCCATAAAATGATAGACTCACCGACTAGCGCCCACAGCGTGTTGCCTTCACCAAAAACAATACTTGTTGGTGTATCAATAAAGCTACCCAGCGCGGCAAACGCCACGACCAAGTAGCCAACCACACCAATCGTCGCACATAGCCAGTAACCCCATGCTGAAAAGAAGCCTGCCAAATCGCCAAACCCTGTTTTGGCATAGGTATAAATGCCGCCATCCAGCTCAGGCTTTAAGCGTGACAAATGCAAAAAGCAGCCCGCGAGGAACAAAATACCCACGCCGGTGATGATCCATGCGGTAATGATGGCATTCACGCCTGCCACTTCGGCCATGTTTTGCGGTAGGCTAAAAATACCCGCACCGACCATCGAGCTAAACACGATGGCAGTGAGCATGGTTAGCCCAATTTTTTGTCCATTTTGCATCGTGCGATCTCTATTTTGTTGAGGTGCCTGTCGTCAAAGTATCTGTTGTTAAAGTACCTGTGAAATGCTGGCTCAATGCCTGAATGTGTTTAGGGCCAATACCGCAGCAACCGCCAATCAGTGATGCGCCTTGGATTTGCCATTTTTTTGCCCAGACCAGATAGGCAGGTGGCGTTAGGTCATCGCGCACTTCATCGAGGCCATCATTAGCGGTGGCGTCTTTTGGCTGTGGTGGAAAAGCGTTGGCATACGCGCCAAGTTTGATGTGCGTGGCATTCTTGTCTTGCAACACGCTTTGCGCTACATCAAGCGCTTGATCAATCACTTCTGGCTGACAGCAGTTAAATAAGATTGCTTCTACATTGATATCTGCCATTTTGGTAACGGCTTCTTTTACCGTCTCACCTGAGCGCAAACGCGGTACATCGAGATGCTCGCTGTCTTCTAGGGTGAATGAAACCCATAGCGGTTTATTGTCTGTATCTAGCGTATTAAGTAGCTCACGAACAGCGATAGACTCGGCGATTAGACTCTGAGTCTCAGCGAGCCAAAAATCGACATACGGATTTAGACCTTTGATCAGTGGGGTAGCGATATCCTCTACGTGGTCAGCATCAAACAAGTCTGCACGGTAGGAGCCAAACAGTGGCGGTATAGATCCAGCTACTTTGGTTGCTGCGCCTTCTAGTGTCACTGCTGCACGTGCCATTTCACCTGACGCTGCTGCCAAAACTTGTGCTTGCGCCGCAAAACGTTCCTCGCCGATATGAAAAGGTACTAGCGCATAGCTGTTAGTGGTAATGACCGCTGCGCCGCTTTGGATAAAGGCGCGATGCACGTCACGGACGATCTCAGGCGCTTCTATCATTGCCAACGCCGACCACTCAGGCTGACGAAATGGTGCGCCACGTTTGGCTAGCTCTCGACCCAAGCCGCCGTCAATAATTGTGATTGCGTCAATTGACATAATAAGTCCCTCTTTATAGTGAATAGGTACATCTATTAAGACTCTATAGTCAATTCTCTATAGAAGAGTGACAGCATTAACCTCACTTGAAGTATGACAGTTACATCTGCGCTCGGTTGCCTTGTCTCTCTTTCAAACTGAATCAGCTATATTTTGAGAAATAGAGTTATTTGAAGGGACGAAATACTAGGCGTAATAAGGAGTAGATGCAACCAAAAGTTTAGTAATAATGTTAATTGATTACTTTTGGCATCTGGTTGCCTTGTTCGAGTATAGGTATTGCATGGTTTTTCTGATGAAGTTTATGCAAATTGTGAGTAAATACGAAGTGACGATGACTTTTAGTCAGACATAAAAAAGCAGACATCATAGATATCTGCTTTTCTATTATTACAAGGCTGCTTCTAGATGATGCTTCAAAAGTCGCCTGTTTGCCATAAGCGGCGATTGATTTTAACTGTAGCGCTTCCTCTAGGGTCACTTCATGCGTATAGCTACTTGCAAACGTGGTAGTGATTTCTTCTGCCACACGTTGACGCATTTTCACGACGGTTTTAGTGCCCAGTTTGCCTAGCGCATTGAACAATAGGAAACCATTTACGCCCCAAGAAAAACCAAAGTTACGGTTTAAGGTGATCGGACCACGGTCTAAGGCGCCATAAATATAAGCTTGTTTAAAGGTATTTGAGCCATAGACGCTGTATTCTTCTACGTCACGAGTAATAGCTGCCTCCATACAGTTAAGAATATCGCTGCTCAATTGACCGCCACCGATAGGGTCAAACGAAATCGTGGCACCTGTTTCAGCAATCGCAGCGGTCAAATCAGCAAGGAATGTCTCACTGCTTGAGTTGACCACATATTTTGCGCCCATATCGCGCAATAGCTTTTCTTGCGAGTCTTTACGTACGATATTCACCAAATCAACACCGTCTGCCATACAGATACGGTTTAGCATTTGACCCAAGCTAGATGCTGCTGCGGCATGTACGATGGCTTTGTGGCCTTCAGCGCGCATGGTTTCGACCATTGCCAGTGAGGTGAGCGGGTTTACAAAAGACGATGCGGCCTCGGTAGCTGTCGTGCCGTCTTTCATTTCTATGCAGCTCCTTACATTGACACAGTGGTATTGACGATATGTACCGCCACCAATCACCGCAACCATTTTGCCCATGAGTGCTTGAGCGGCTTCTGATGAGCCTGCTGCGACGACTGTACCAGCGCCTTCGTTACCGACTGGCGTATCTTTATTTACCCGCGTTTTGAGTGATGGCATGAATTTCGCAGGCACATCAGCGGTAATGATCGGGCTGTCATCAGTGCCTGATTGTACAGCGGTTGACATATCAGCGGCGCTGAACATCACACCAAAATCAGAAGGGTTCAATGGCATGGCTTCCATGCGAACGACAACTTCGTCAGCACCGGGTTGCGGCATCTCGATGTCTTTTAAAGACAGGGTTAATTTGTTGTCATCACTGATGGTTGAAACCAGTTGTTTGTTTTTATCGGTCATAAGATTTGCTCCTGCAAATAGTTAGATTTTTTAGACCAATCCCTTTACGGTATTGGCCGTTCTTTAGGTTATTGAGCTTTAGTAATTTTCTTAATGTGGCTCATTTTTAGTAGCCACACTGTCATATGTTATTTAGCGTTTGCGGCTTGGATTAGAGCTTTAACGTGTTGCATAAACTCAGGCATGTTTGCTTGACTGTCTGCCTGAACACTTTTTGCAATCTCGGTTTCACTCATGGCTTTGTTCCATTCTTTCATGCCGTCCACTTCTGCCAGTACATCCCACTCAAGCTGAGTCGCGCCAAAAGCGTTGACAATAGTGTTGACGTGATGCACATAGATGTCAGCCATGGTGAATTGCTCGCCTGCAATCCAAGGCGAAAATTGACATAAGCGATTCATAGCAATAATACCGCGGCCCAATACTTGACGAACTTCCTCTTTGACTGCGTTAGGTGCTTGCACGCCAGAAAACACATATGGAATCAGACGACGACTTGGTAGCTCAAAATACAGCTCTGCTATTTTCATAATCTGACGTACAGTCGCGCGTTCTGCTGCATCGGCAGGATATAGTGGATTTTCAGGATAGGTTTCTTCAAGGAAGTCACAAATTACGTTAGATTCCGATAGATTAAAACCGTCAGGCATGGTGATCGCAGGTACTTTACCCACTGGACTGACGGTCAGTAGATCATCACTACCAGCGTACAAAAGGTCCTCTTGAAATGGAATGCCCTTATATAAAAGAGCGTGTTTTACGATGTTGTAATAGTTGCTTGCAGCAAAGCCGTGCAAAGTAATCATAAGTCATTCTTCCATTGTTGACGTAAAAGTTATTTTTAATCGTGTTTTCATTGCAACGTTTAGGGCGTGTTTGATATTCACAAATAGGCACTGCTGATTGCTAAAACGGTTCCGGACAAGGCGTAAAACGACGGTAATGCTCGTGCCTTAACTAGATTTACAACACAGTATGGGGCAGTTTTAGCATCAGCTCCAATATAAACAGAAGGAGACAGGACTATTTTTTGCCATTTCATTGTTAAAAATAGACGGTTAGAATGACTAAACTTACTATTTTTAACGTCGAACTGTCTAAAAAATAGTCTCTGTCAGTGCCATGGTCGAATATCAAGCACGCCCTAAACTATTTACTCAATGGAGAGGTCAGTTGGATCAATTACGCGCGATACGGTATTTCAGCAAAGTCGTAGAAACAGGCAGTTTCACTAAGGCGGCAAGTGCGTTTAATGTGCCGCCATCGTCACTATCTAGACGGGTATCTGATTTGGAGAAAAATCTGGGCGCGACATTATTAAAGCGCTCGACCCGAATCGTTAAACTGACCGAAGTGGGGCAGGTTTATTATGACGATATGCAGCAAGTACTAGATCAGCTCGAGCAAAGCAAAGAAACGGTGCGTAGTTACCAGACCACGCCCATGGGACGCTTACGAATCAGTTCGATGGTGGGTTTTGGTGAAAAAATACTGCTACCACTGCTGGATGAATTTGGTGAGTTGTATCCAGAGATTGTGCTAGATGTCAGTCTCAGTGATGAGCTATCAGCATTAGGACGTGACGATGTCGATATTGCGATTCGCGGTGGCTATGCGCCAAATGAGCGCGTGCTTGCCATTAGGCTCATGGATAATGGCTTTATACCGGTTGCGTCGCCCAGTTATTTAGAGATGCATGGCGCACCTAGTCATGTGATGGCATTAAAGGAACATAAAGGCCTGTATTTCAAAGCACCAAACGGGCCAACACCTTGGCTCTGCTATGTGGACGATCAGTGGCATGATGTCTCAGGGCCAGCAGTCGCAATTTCAAACAATGGACCATGGCTAGCAAAAAAGGCTTGTGATGGTGAAGGGATTTTGATGTCCACTCGCTGGGCACTATCCTCATATCTTGAGTCAGGCGCATTGCAAGAGATTAAATTTGAGCATCCATTAGCAATCACGCAGCACGCTGATATGGCCGTATATCTGCTGTATCAAAAGCAGCGCTATCTAGTACCAAAAGTAAAAGCCGCCGTCGATTTCTTGGTTGAGAGGATAAAAGTAGGAAGTGAGCGTTGATGTAAGGGAAGTGTGCTATCTACAACCTCAAAGCATTCATATTCGTATCAACACCTAAGAGACTTGAAGTACAGGCGTCATAGAATATTATGACAGGCTACTCATTATATTCCTGATTGAAAATAACAGATAGCTCATTGGCAGCTTCTTGCATGACAGGCACATAGCTCAGTAGCTCATCCAAAGATTTTCTGACGATAGGACTATGAGTAAATACCGTAGCAAATGCGGGCTGTTCACCATTCGGAATCGGGACAGCACAGGCGACCATACCAGGAATAAACTCTTCATTATCTGTCCCTATCTGTGTCTTACGTACTTCAGCAATGGACGTCATGAGTTGTTTTTTGTCAGTCTGAGTATGGGTCGTGAGCGCCTGTAACGATAGTTTTTCTACAATACGCTCGCACTTATTATCTGCCAACTGCGTCAATAGTAATTTACCACTGGCACAGGCCCAGATAGGTATATTGGTTCCGGTAGGTAACTGTATTTGGACAGGCCAGTCAGATATCACACGATCGATATACACCACTTCTAAGTCTTGCAACACCGCAATCCCTACCGACTCACCAATTTTGGCTGAAAGCTGTTGTAATATCGCCAACCTTTCCGCTTTAAAAGGACTGTTTTTCCACAGGTCTAAAGCTAGGTCATGCGTTCTTTTTCCGCAGGTTACTTTTCCATGCAAATCTAATTGGACAAATTGAAGCGGTTGTAGCTGATTTAACAATCGGTACATACTAGGTACAGGGATGTCCAATGTTTCTGCTAAATCAATAACGCCCATAGGCTTAGAAGATCTAGCCAATACTTCTACGATTTGCAAAACTCGCTCGACGCTTGAGCCCTTTTTTTTGACATTATGCATAGTTCACTTTGCATCCTTAACTGTGCGTTCAAGAAGATCACTCATCATGTTCATCACATATTTCTGTATTCATATCTTGTCATATCGAAAGTGTTCTGATAAGTTACATAACGATAATCATAGTTCTCGATATATGAAATAAAATTATAAATAGCCATACCAATATAAAACAAATCATAAACTTTTATCTGCTAAAAATAATAAAACGTAAGAGGTTGTAATAATGTTAGATTTAGCAAATATGACGCCGACAGAGGTCAGAGCGTTAATCAGTAAAAATGAACTTAACAAGCCGACTTCTGGCATGTGTAAAGGTCACATACAAGCAAACTTAGTCATAGTGCCCAAAAATTTAGCCTATGATTTTTTATTGTTTGCACAAAGAAACCCAAAGTCTTGTCCTATTTTAGATGTAACAGATGTCGGTAGCGCAGAGCCACGTCTCATGGCAAAAGGCGCAGACTTGAGATCTGATGTCCCAAAGTATCGGATATACAAATTTGGCGAATTAGTGGCTGAGGTGTCAGATCTAAAAGATTACTGGAGAGAGGATTTGGTCTGCTTTCTTTTAGGATGCAGTTTTTCCTTTGAGTCTGCCATGCTAAATGCGTCTATTCCTATCAGACATATCGAAGACAATCACAATGTGCCAATGTATATCACAAACGTAGAGACTGAGCCTGCAGGACAATTCCATGGGAAAATGGTGGTTAGCATGCGGCCAATACCTTATCCATTAATCACCAGAGCCGTCCAAGCCACCTCTCGATTTCCGCAAGTTCACGGCGCGCCTATTCATATCGGAGACCCTAGTGTCATCGGTATAACCGACATTCATGCGCCTGATTTTGGTGATGCATCCATCATAAAAGAAGGCGAAGTCCCTGTATTTTGGGCTTGCGGTGTGACGCCGCAAAGTATCGCTATGACTAGTAAGCCAGAGCTGATGATAACGCATTCACCAGGACATATGTTTATCTGCGACCCAAGAGATGAAGACTTGGCAGTTCTATAATTTCTGATGACAAAAGTGCTTTTAAACGCATAAAAATAATTAATTTCAAACTACTATTTTAATAAGCCAATCAATAAATTGTCACATAACATTCAACAATCACACTCTACATACATCACTAGGTACGAATTTTTTATAAAAAATAATTATTTACTTTCACTCTAACGGAATAGCCAATCATATGAATATCAATTTCACGGATCTTGAAAAACTGATCAAACTTGCAGAATGCGCCGATATAAAATCTTTAGAAGTCACTGACGGTGATGCACGTATTTCTATCGTTTGCCAATCTGACGACAACCAAAGTAGCGGCAATCATATCGCTCATACTCCCAACCCAAGGGCCTCTCATTCAGAGCCTCAAACCGAAACCACTCAAAACAGTACGGATAATAATACCAATGTAGGCAGTGATCGTAGTGATGAAACTGTGACTACAGAGATGGAGAAATCCCAAGTAATAGCGCCTATGCTAGGTACGTTTTATCTTCGCTCTGAGCCGACAGCAGAAGTGTTTTTTCAGGTAGGAGATAAGGTGCAAGTAGGGCAGACACTATGCATCATTGAAGCCATGAAAATGATGTACGAGGTCAAAGCAGAAACTGCGTGTACGCTTAAAGAGATTTTGGTCGATGAAGGTGATGTTGTAGAGTACGCCCAGCCCTTATTTGTTATAGAGCCAAACAGTTAAAGCCACTCAATAGCCGCTCAATATTGTATAGACGCTGCACAAACACTGTATTTGACACTATATTTTTAAGGGAATAAACATGTTCACAAAAATCTTAATTGCCAATCGCGGCGAGATTGCTCTACGTATTATCCGAGCTTGCAAACAGCTGGGTATTAAGTCCGTCATTGCGCATTCTGAATCAGACAAAGACTCGTTACCCGTGCGCCTAGCCGATGAAGCAGTATGCATCGGGCCTGCCAATGCTACGCACAGTTATCTTAACCAACGAGCGATTGTGTCTGCTGCAAAGCTTACCAACGCGCAAGCCATCCATCCAGGCTATGGCTTTTTGTCTGAAAACGCAGACTTTGCGGCCTTGATTGAAGATTCAGGTCTCACGTTTATTGGTCCAACGGCTGACAATATCAGAAATATGGGCGACAAAGTTGAAGCCAAAAAACAAATGACGATGGCTGGCGTGCCTTGTGTACCTGGATCGAATGGCGCATTGCCTGCTGATTCAGAGCAAGTTATCAAGATTGCCAATGAGGTCGGTTATCCAGTCATTATCAAGGCGGCAAGCGGCGGCGGTGGGCGCGGGATGCGTGTGGTCGAAAAAGAAGCCGACTTACTCTCCGCTATCTCTATGACACAAACAGAGGCCAAAGCCAATTTTGGTAGTTCCATTGTCTATCTTGAAAAATACCTACAAGCACCGCGTCATATCGAAGTGCAAGTCATGTCCGATACTCACGGCAATGCTATTTATTTAGGCGAGCGTGATTGCTCTATGCAGCGTCGTCATCAAAAAGTCATTGAAGAAGCGCCAGCACCCGGTATCACCGAAGAGCAGCGTCAGAAAATCGGCCAAGCCTGTGTCACGGCTTGTGAGCAAATGCAGTATAGAGGTGCAGGCACATTTGAGTTTTTATATGAAAATGGCGAGTTCTTCTTTATCGAGATGAATACTCGTGTGCAAGTTGAGCACACCATTACTGAGATGGTGACGGGTGTTGATATTGTGCAAGAACAGATCAGAGTGGCGGCAGGGCTCACGCTAGCACACAAGCAAAGTGATATCGCCATTATCGGACACGCTTTTGAGTGTCGTATCAATGCCGAAAACGCGCAGACATTTTTACCAAATGCTGGACGCATAGACTACTGCCACATGCCAGCAGGGTTTGGTATCAGAGTGGATAGTCATGCTGAATCGAACTACACCGTGCCGCCATCTTATGACAGTTTGATTGCCAAGATATGTGTACAAGATCGTTCAAGAGAAAAAGCGATAGAAAAAATGCGCGCGGCATTATCAGAAGCGCAAATCACCGGTATTGATACCAATATTGGTCTGCATCAGCGACTCTTTGAAGATGAAGTGTTTTGTGAAGGTCAAATGAGCATCCATTATCTAGAACAGTGGATACAAGACAATATATAAATCATGTCTTGCCCGCAAAAATGAAAACCAAATCTGACATTAGCGTCAGAATTAAGATAACAGATAATGGAGCCCATACTGATGGAACTACAATGGCAAATATGCAGTGAAACCAATCTAGCGTTGTTTTTTCCTAAACCAACCACCTTAGACAAACAACAAAAATGCTGGGCTTTATCAGACAGCATCCAGAAAATGCCAGAAGTCATCGAAGTGGTGATTGGTATGAATACGCTCAGTGTATTCATCGTGCCATTAACTTGGGCTGAGCTGAATACCTTCAAAGATAAGCTTTCAGATCTACTCAATGATATCCCTTCAAAAACCATCCAAGGTAAGCACGTCGAGATACCAGTGCATTACGGTGGAAAATATGGCCCCGATCTAGCGGCCATGGCGAATGACCTAAATCTCTCAGTTGAAGCCATTGTCGATCTACATACCAAAGCCACTTATACCGTTTACTTTATCGGTTTTCAGCCGGGATTTCCTTATCTTGGCGGTTTGTCTGAGTCCTTATACTTCCCAAGGCATGCCGTACCTAGAACCCAAGTGCCCGCAGGCTCAGTGGGTATCGGCGGCGAGCAGACAGGGGTGTACCCTTTTGAGTCTCCGGGCGGCTGGCAGTTACTCGGCCAGACGGATACTGCCTTATTTGATTTAACCAAGACTTCTCCGACGTTACTTAACGCAGGCGATACTTTGACATTTAAAGCGATTGATATTCATCAATAAGCGATAAATAGAAGATGCATAAATCAAAAAGACAAAAAAACAGGTGGTATCAATGAAAATTTTAACCGCAAGTGCCCTTGCCAGTATTCAAGATTCGGGACGACTGGGTTACCGCAGTATGGGTGTGGGTAGAAATGGCGTGATGGACAACTGGGCGCTACAAGCCGGCAACGCTTTGATAAAAAACGAGGCCAACGAACCCGCTATTGAAATAGCGCTCGGTGAGCTAACCATACAGTTTGAAGAAAACGTCAGCTTTTGCTTAACAGGTGCTTTATACGAGGCCTATCTAGATGACAAACGCATTCCTTGTTATTGGCGTATCAATGCAACAGCTGGGCAGACGCTCAAACTTTTGCGTCCGCTACAAGGTATGTATACCTATCTATGTGTGCATGGCGGCTTTGATATCGAGCCAGTGTTGCAGTCAGTCAGCACCAATCTCAAAGCAGGGTTTGGCGGATTTGAGGGTAGATATTTAGAAGCCGATGACAGCTTAACGGTAAAAACTGAATCCAGCCTACCTGTGATTGGGGTAGCTCGCCTTGCCCCAACCGAGGTTATTCGAGTGATAAAAAGCAGTGAGTATGATTGCTTCACTGAGTCGTCTAAACAAGCGTTTGAGACCCAGCCATGGAAACTACAAAGCAGTAGCAACCGTATGGGTTACCGTTTGGAGGGAGCTACAGCGCTTGAGTTTAGTAAGCCTGTAGAAATGAGCTCACATGGTGTTGATATTGGCATGATTCAGGTGCCACCACAAGGACAACCGATTGTGTTAATGGCAGATGGGCAGACGACGGGTGGCTACCCTAAAATCGCAACTGTGATTCAAGCAGACATAGGTCTGATGGCACAGATTAGATTTGGCAAAGCCTGTCAGTTCGTCGTTGTGTCGTTAGAGCAGGCGCTGCGTGAACAACAGAAAAGACAATATTACATCGATCAAATAAAGGAGTATGCCAATGAAAATTGATTTAAATGCTGATGTGGCTGAAGGCTGCGGGCAAGACGATAAGTTATTGACGATAGTCAGCTCAGCGAATGTCTGCTGCGGTCTTCATGCTGGTTCTTACAGCGAGATGCTAGCCACGTTGCAATTGGCAAAAGAAAACAACGTGAGCGTAGGCGCGCATCCTGGTCTAAACGATAGAGAAAACTTTGGTCGTATTCATGAGCCGTTAAGTGAAGCCGATTATCGTGCGTTATTGGTATATCAATTGGGCGCGACTAAAGCGCTCTGTGACTTGGTCGGCGTGACTTTGGACTATGTAAAACCGCATGGTGCGTTGTACAACCAAGCCGCCATTGATGAAGACTTATCAGATATCTTGGTGAGTGAAATCAAACGATTTGATCCAAATCTAAAAGTCATGGGTCTGTCTGGTGGTTATCTGGTTAAAGCAGCCAAAAAACAGGGTTTAGCCTCGATATCAGAAGTGTTTGCCGATAGGAACTATGAAAAAGACGGCTCATTAGTCTCCCGCACTAAAGACAATGCCTTAATCACCGACACAGACGAGGCCGTTAAACATGTATTACAAATGGTCACTGAAGGGACCGTCACCAGTGTCTGCGGTCAAACCGTACCCGTAGAGGCACAAAGCATCTGCTTACATGGGGATGGTGAGCACGCTATTTTATTTGCACAAGAAATAAAGAAACAACTGGAACTCAAAGGTATCACTATATCTGCCCACTAAATATCCGTTTCCTAATCATTTGATTAAATAATCCCATATAGAACAAGGATGTTTATGAGCACCATAAAAAAACATAATACCGCCATTTTAGGCGCGGCCTTCCTGATGGCTACATCGGCAGTAGGACCAGGATTTTTGACCCAAACGGCCACATTCACCGAAAGCCTAATGGCAAGTTTCGGCTTTGTTATCTTAATATCTATTGTTATGGATATTGGCGTCCAGCTTAACGTTTGGCGAGTAGTCGCGGTCTCCAAAAAACGTGCACAGGAAATCGCCAACTTGGTGTTCCCTGGTGTCGGTTACTTGCTCTCGTTCTTAATCATTGCGGGTGGTCTGGCTTTTAATATTGGTAATATTGGCGGTGCCGGACTTGGCATGCAGTCCATGTTCAACATGTCGCCCATCACAGGCGCCTTAATCAGTGGTGTGATTGCCGTCGCCATATTTTTAGGCCGAGAAACTGGGCCTATGATGGATAAATTCGCTCAGTTAATGGGCTTTATCCTGATTGTATTGGTCATTTATGTGGTCTTCAAATCTGATCCACCATTAGCAGAAGCCGTCAGCAAAACGATCATGCCTGACAAAATTGATGCGGTGGCTATCGTGACGCTAGTTGGCGGTACGGTTGGCGGTTATATTACTTTCTCAGGTGCGCATCGCTTATTGGAAGCAGGCGTCAGCGGCGAAGAGAATTTAAAATCAGTGACCAGAAGCTCGGTCTCTGGTATTTTGATTGCCTCTGTGATTCGCGTATTTTTATTCCTTGCCGTATTAGGCGTGGTATCTCAAGGCTTTGCATTGGATCCCGCCAACCCAGCCATGTCGCCGTTTCAGTACATTCTAGGAAATGCGGGTAAAGTTATTTTTGGTATGGTGATTTGGGCGGCGTCTGTGACCTCGGTGATTGGTGCTGCTTATACTTCTGTGTCTTTTATGACCAACTTTCATCCGTTCATTGAGACTTATAAACGCTACTTCATTATTGGTTTCATCGTTATCTCAACGTTGGTGTTTGCCACTATCGGTAAACCGGCTCAAGTATTGGTATTGGTTGGTACGTTAAATGGCTTAGTGCTACCTATCGCCATGGTCATCGTTCTGATTGCCGCCTACAGAAAAAATATCGTTGGCAATTATAAGCATCCGATTTGGATTGCGGCATTTGGTTGGTTAATCGCCATCGTGATGAGTATCCTAAGTGTCATGACCATTGCTAAATATCTGGGCATGAGTTAAAAAATTAAGTTAAGGAATGTATTATGGATATAGAGCAAATAGCACGTGTGGTCAAACTGGTTGAAAGCAGTCAGCTGCACGAAGTCACGATTGCAGACAACGGGCAGTCTATTAGAGTGGTTAATAATCTAGGTACGCAGAATAATGTGAGCGCTAACCCTATAGAGGCCACGACTACTCATGAGCCTGAACAGCAGGGTAGTGATGTCTTGCAAGTAGGTGCCACCTATGTAGGGCAGGTATACTTAAGTGAAGACGATGCAACAGACAACTTGGTCAAAGAAGGCGACCATATTCAAAAAGGTCAGACCATTTGCTTCATTGATGAGTTGACCCGTTTGCAGCCAGTGATTAGTAATAAAGAAGGTGTGGTCACGGCAGTTTCGGTTGAAAGTGGCCAGAACGTTGAATACGGACAGCCTATTTTTGAGTTAGCCCGTAGTTAAAGACAGTTAACGTAGTTTTGGTTAAATCAAAATATAAACCCTTTAAGCATCATCTGTCGCTTAAAGGGTTTTTTATGTGCTGAGTATTTGTATTAGACTCATCATGTATTTCGTGCATCTAATATAAGCTATTTACTCTGCCCAAGATCATCCAGAATAGCGCAGTCTGCATTATCATCGCCTGCACAATGATCAAAAGAATTCTGTAGCGAATTGACCATCTCCTGCAATTGGGCGATTTTTTGGTTTAACGTTTCGATATGCTCTTGTGTCAACTGCTTAACATCTGCACTCTGACGGTTGGCATTTTTGCGCAAATACAGTAACTCCTTCATTTGCTTGGATGAGAACCCCAAGTCACGAGAATGTCTTAAAAAGTATAAGTCGTCAATATCGTCTTTAGAATACAAGCGATAACCTGAGTTCGAGCGATTTACTGTTTCTAGCAAGCCAATCTGCTCATAGTAGCGAATCATTTTGGTAGAGATGCCTGATTGCTTTGATGCTTGACCAATATTCATATTTATCACCCTAACTTAAAAAGGGACTTAAATAACAAAAGGGTTTAAATAATCTGTGTATTTAAACCCTATAGGGATATCCTTTACGATTCTACATTCACTCTGTAGCGGTTTAGTAGTTCGCTGACTATACTTTAAAGTACTTGAGGCGTAACGCATTACCTAAGACAAAAACGGAAGATAGCGCCATTGCGCCTGCCGCAAAAATGGGTGAGAGCAGGATACCAAATGCTGGATACAAGACACCTGCGGCAATCGGAATCAAAGCAACATTATAAATAAATGCCCAAGCCAGATTTTGTCTGATATTACTGATGGTGGCTTTACTCAAGGCAATCGCAGTAGGCACACCTTGCAGGCTACCTGACATTAGCACCACTTCAGCCGCATCAATCGCCACGTCTGTGCCTGTACCAATGGCCAATCCAACATCGGATTGAGCCAATGCAGGGGCATCATTGATACCGTCACCAACAAATGCCACTTGGCCATATTGTTCTTGCAACTGGCGTACTGCATCCACTTTGCCTTCGGGTAATACTTCTGCTACTACCTGATCGATATTTAATGTTGCGGCAATCGCTTGGGCGGTATGGCGATTATCGCCTGTAATCATGGCCACTTTTAAGCCTAACTGATGTAGTGCGGCGATGGCGGCATGAGTCGTCTCTTTAATAGGATCTGCAACGGCGATGATAGCGGCCAACTGCTGGTCAATCGATACATAGAGTGGGGTTTTACCTTCTTGCCCCAAACGTAGCGCACCTTGTTCAAAAGGCGCAACATCAAGCCCCAATTGTTGCATATAACGATCTGCGCCAATGTGAGCCACTTGGCCTGCCACGTTTGCTTGAATACCCAAACCTGTCATCGCCTCAAAGTCAGTGATAGGGAGCAGTTGAATATTCTGTTGCTCCGCAGCTTGTACAATGGCTAAGGCAATGGGATGCTCAGACTTTGCTTCAACCGATGCCACCACACGTAAGACTTGTTCTTTCTCAAACCCTTGTTGGACTTGGAAATCCGTTAGGGTAGGTTTGCCTTCAGTCAATGTGCCTGTTTTATCAACGGCAACCACGCTCACATCCTGAAGCATTTGTAGCGCTTCACCTTTACGGAATAATACACCCAATTCTGCACCGCGACCCGTACCGACCATAATAGAGGTGGGAGTGGCCAATCCCATTGCACAGGGGCAAGCCACAATGAGCACGGCAACCGCATTGATTAAGCCAAAGGTCAAGGCAGGGTCAGGGCCAACAATCAACCAAACTATAAAGGTTAATGCTGATAAAAACATCACCGCTGGTACAAACCACATGGTGACTTTATCCACCAATGCTTGAATCGGTAATTTAGAGCCTTGGGCTTGTTCTACCATACGAATGATTTGCGCTAATACAGAATCTTCACCGATGGCCGTTGCTCGAATATTCACGGTACCGTTTTGATTGATAGTACCGCCGACCACTTGATCGCCTGCTTGTTTTTTCACAGGGACAGGTTCACCAGTAATCATAGATTCGTCAATATAACTATGGCCGTCAACGACTTCGCCATCGATAGGTACACGCTCGCCTGGACGAATCTCAACGATCATTTTTGCAGTGACGTTTTCTACAGGGACTTCAATGACCTTGCCATCTTGCTGTACACGGGCGGTTTTTGCCTGCATGCCCACTAAATGCTGAATGGCCCCAGAAGTACGTCCTTTGGCCTTTGCTTCAAAATAACGGCCTAATAATATCAAGCTCACAATCATGGCAGCGGCTTCGTAATAGACGTGCACCGTGCCTTCAGGTAGCGCTTGCGGGATAAAGGTCGCTATTAGAGAAAAGCCATACGCTGCGATAGTACCAATCGCCACTAGCGAATTCATATCTGGCGCAAAACGCAATAAGGCTGGCACGCCTTTTTGATAAAAGCGTCGGCCTGGAAAGAGTAGTACCAATGTGGTCAAAACAAACTGTATTAGCCAACTTTGCTGAGTGCCGAGGTTATTCACTACCCACATATGAAAGGCTGGAATCATATGCGAGCCCATTGCTAGAATGAATACGGGCAGTGACAACAGCGCAGAAAGTCCTAAATCTCGTTTAAGCTGATTTTGCTCTGAGGCTTTTTTATCTTGTCGATCACTTTGGTCTTGTTCTACCAGTTTGGCCTCGTAGCCCGCTTTTTTAACGGCCTCAATTAAGTCATTAGTCTGTATTTGCACAGCGCCTTTAATCCAAGCGCGTTCAGTCGCAAGGTTTACAGTAGCTTGTTGCACACCAGTGACTTTGGCCAAGGCTTTTTCTACTCGTCCAACGCAAGAAGCACAGCTCATGCCTTCTATAGATAGCTCGATAGGCTTGGTTTCAGTCACCTTATAGCCTGCACGCTCTACTGCTTTGTTTAACTGGGCAACATCTACAGGCTGAGAGGAATAAACAGTCGCCTGTTTAGTGGCAAGGTTTACCTCGGTGTTTTCAAAATGTTCAATATTTTTTAATGGTTTTTCGATACGCCCGACACACGAGGCGCAACTCATGCCTTCAATGCTCAGCACTTCTTGATAAGTATGGGCTTTAGTATTTTTTGTTTTCATAACAACCTCTGTCGTTTTTAACTATATTTTAATCTTATTTTCAAATCTATAGCGACAGCATATAGGTTGACATCATGGTAAGGTCAAGCAGATTTCTTTGAATACTTTTAAGCTCATTTATAATAGCGTCTTATATTTGGCGTTGAATACAAAATAGCTCAATTATGGTTTATTGTTGAAGGTGTGGCGGCATTAATTCTAAAATAGGGCAGGATAAATGACTAAGAATAAGATAAACTGCCCAGCGAGCGCTGATAGGGTTCGATAACTCTCGATCAATTCACTGTATTTGGCTGCTAGCGAATAAAACACCAATAATAAACACGGCTAGCAATGACAGAGTACACCGTCAACAGCAGGTGATCTCAGCACCGTTAACACAAAATATTTATACAAGACCATTGATATTAAGGCACATCACTATGGAAGAAGTACCAAATACGATAGAACAAAGACCCGTATTCATGCCCAAAGTCAACAGTGACAATTTGGTAAAAACGGATATGGTTATGTTTGAGCGACATGTGGGATTTGCGACCAGACAAAAGAAAAAATCCATCAATGACTTACAGCAAGTCATTCGTAAAAAGTATGGATTTAAGCAAGTATTAGAGCTGTCCAGCAAATCTGGTAATAAGCTGAGTTTTCCGCTAAGTCCGTTTAGCTTAAAGATTACTGATGAGCATGATGGCAATCCATATAGTGTCGAAAATGCTTTTCAAGCCAGTATGGTTTTTGAAGATGGTGGTCCTTATACAGATTTGTTAACAGTAGCGCCAAGACAAGCCAGAAAGGATGAGCGATTGATGACCTCGGGCGAGCTCATTGGTTACAACTACTTTGGTATGGAATGGGGCGTAGAGCCGTTAACAACATTTTATGATTGGTTGTATGTGAATGCGCTCAAGCAAAACCCTCAGCTGCATGAAGAAGTGATTCAATATCAGGGCTTCACTGATATTACCTTTAATCCTAAAAAATCTATCCATAGTGCAGCGTATGCGTTAGCGTTATTTGTGGCACTGCATAAAAGAGAATTGCTCGATAATGTTGAAGACCCAATGGCATTCTATGACTTATGCAATAATTTTAAAATCAGCAATACTGAGCACCTGTTAGAAGAAGGTTGGATCTGATTATTAAATCAGCGCTTGCTTAAGTTTGCTTGAACCGAAAGCTACGATACATGATGTATCGTAGTTTTTTTATGTCTCTATGTTTAGAGCTATATATTCTCATCCCAATACGGCGGCGTGCCATAGTAGTCGGTCATAAAATCGATAAAGCACCTAACTTTATGAGGTAGTAGTTTTCTATGAGCATAGACTGCATACAACCATAAAGGGTTAGGTTCATATTCTGGCAACACTACCACCAACTTGCCAGTACTTAATGCTTCGCTAGCAATAAAAGTCGGCTGTAATATCAATCCTCCGCCTGCAATAGCTGCTTCAACGAGTACGTCGCCATTATTACTATGGAAAACGCTACGTTCTTTGAATTGTTTGGTTTTTAGGTATTTGTAGATTTGACCTTTAGTTTCGACATTCATATAGCTATAGTGCAAATAGCGATGCGCTTCTAAATCTTCAAGTTTCTTAGGCACGCCGTGGATTTTTAAATACTCAGGCGATGCGCATAAAACCACACGAATAGGTGCGATTTGCTTAGCGATGAGCTTTGGAGCTGTCCGATACGCAGGGCAATATCAAAGCCTTCTTCGACGATATCTACTTTTCGATCACTCAACTGCAAATCAACGGTCACTGACGGATAGCGCGCCTGAAAATCAGTGATGAGTTTTGCCATATGCTTTAAGGCAAAGGACACGGGCGCACTGATTCGCAGGACGCCTTTGGGATGCTGCTGTAAGCCGCCTAACTGCGATGCCATCTCATCAATACTCAATAAAATCTGCTGCGCGTGCGTAAAGTATTGACTGCCAGCTTCTGTCAGGCTGACTTTGCGTGTAGTACGGTTGAGCAGGCGAGTATGTAGTTCCTCCTCTAGCTTTGCTACATACTTGCTTACTAGCTGCGGCGAGAGCTGCACCGTAATAGCCGCTTTACTAAAGCTGCCTTCTGTCACTACCGCGACAAAAGCACGCATGGCATCGATTCTATCCATATCTGTCCCTATAATTCTCTCGATATCAAATCTATTATAAACATTATGTTGATAATTATTCAATATAACTGATCTTACTCTTTTATAGCGTTGATAGTAAAGTGTGCCTATATCATTTTCGACACTATTTATTCTAATCATACGTTATGGAGTAAGCATCAATGAAATCATCACTATTAGATACTATTTTGACATCAAAAGCTGGAGTGGCGGCCTTAGTGCTTCGGGTACCCGTTGGCTTAATTTTAGCTGCTCATGGCGCCCAAAAATTATTTGGCTGGTTCGGTGGTAATGGGCTAGCAGGTACGGCTCAATGGTTAAGCAGTATGGGTATGGAGCCTGGCTACTTAATGGCGATACTCGCAGGCGGTGCTGAGTTCTTTGGTGGTCTAGCTTTGGTGTTAGGTTTGCTAACCAGACCAGCGGCTTTGGCCGCCGCCTTTACCATGTTGGTGGCTATTTTTTCTGTCCATATCAGCAACGGATTGTTTGCTGATAATGGTGGTTACGAATACGCGTTGATATTGATGGTGGCTTCGCTTGCTTTAGCCATCCAAGGTGGCGGTTCCTTCAGTATGGATAAAGTATTATCAGAAAAATTAGACTAGGTTTTATAATTGTAAATGGGATTATTCAATTATTAGTGAATAAAGCCATTTGAAAATAGCCATTTAAGACAAGCAACAAGGGGAAAGCCATGACAACACTTTTATCTAATGAGCCAGTCAGCCAGCCTGTACTGTTTATACCGCATGGTGCAGGGCCTTGTTTTTTTATGGATTGGCAACCAGCGGATACGTGGTATGAGATGGCAACGTTTTTAAAGGGCATTTCTACTCGTTTACCTGAGCGACCAAAGGCTATCTTAATCATTAGTGCGCATTGGCAGACGGCTGAATTTAGTATCACCGCTGGCAAGCAACCTGATCTCATTTATGATTATTATGGCTTTCCTGAACATACTTATAGTTTGACTTATCCAGCCTCAGGCGCGCCAGCATTGGCAGAGCAAGTCAGTAGTCTACTGACAAAGGCAAGGGTAGGTAATAAACAAGATGCGGAGCGCGGTTTTGATCATGGCGTATTTATACCGCTTAAGCTAATGTTCCCTGAGGCAGATATTCCAGTGGTGCAGCTATCTTTGCGTCATGATTTAGACCCGAAGGCGCATTTAGCTGCTGGTCAAGCACTGGCATCACTGCGTACAGAGGGTGTGCTAATCGTCGGTAGCGGCATGAGCTTTCATAATATGCGTGGTTATGGTGATACTAGTTTTACTGAACCATCAGAGCGTTTTGATGAATGGCTAACGAATACTGTGGAATTAGCAGATTCGGATAAACGACTTGCGGCATTGGCCAATTGGAAAAATGCGCCTCACGCGCTTGACTCACATCCGTTAGGGGCAGAGGAGCATTTGTTACCGCTTATGATAGCGGTGGGTGCAGCAGGACGTGATAAAGGCCAAAAGACTTACTCCCAGCAAGTGCTAAAAACGCAATTGTCTGCTTTTCAGTTTGGGTAAGTATTCTAAAAAGCATAGATCACAGTGTTTCAGCGTAATTGTCAAAAATAAAACAACCTTTGAATCTCAGAATCAAAGGTTGTTTTAGGTTGATAGAGCAGTTATTAACAATATATCAAATAAGAGATGTTATCTCTTATTTGATATATTTTGCCACTACATTATTTCCGTCAAGTTCAAATTTATAGGTATTGAGCACAATACTGTCGTCATCTAGACATTGGCCAGTAGCAAGATTAAAGCGCTGTTTATAGATGGGTGAAGCCACATAAAGTACTTCTTTTGCTGTTCCTGTATCATCTGTAATCGTGGTGCCACCAATCAGACCCCGAGACAATACATTGGCTTGACTGAATGGATCGTAGTTATCAAGAGCAAATAAATCGTTTTGCTTGGTGCGAAAAATAGCAATTTGTTTGCCATCTATCAGTGCACACACACCAGTTTCAGGAATGATATCGTCAAGTGTACAAATAGTCTGTTGGTTCATGAGGCGGTATCCTTAGTGATGATAATATTGCTCTGTATGAGTGATAAATTGTGAGTGACAAGCTGCAAGTTGCAAAACATGATTTGAGAAAAATGAGTCGTAAAACTTGAGTCTAAAAACATGAGTGGAAAAAACAGCACCTTGCTTTTTGTGATAACAAACAAGGTACTCATCATTGGCTAAGCCAGTTCAACCAGGTTGATGGTTGCTTTTTCCGCATCAGTCGCTGGGCGAATCTGCTCACGATCAGTCACGAAAACGACATTATCATCGCCTTTCTCACTGTTTACAAAATGACGGAAACGTTTGAGTTTTTCGGTGTCGTTAATCGTTGCTGCCCACTCACACACGTAATTGTCGACCAATAATTGCATTTGTGCTTCGAGCTCATCTGCTATGCCCAAACTGTCTTCGATAATGACGGCTTTTAGATAATCAAGCCCGCCATCTAAGCTTTCACGCCACTTTGAGGTGCGCTGTAGCTTGTCCGCTGTTTTGATATAGAACATAATGATGCGGTCGATGTATTTGACCATGGTTTCGGTATCGAGATCGGTGGCGAACAGCTCGCCATGACGTGGGGTGATACCACCATTACCGCAGACAAATAGATTCCAGCCATTTTCAGTCGCAATCATGCCAAAGTCTTTACTTTGTGCTTCCGCACATTCGCGCATACAGCCTGACACACCCATCTTGATTTTATGCGGTGAGCGCACGCCTTTATAACGATCTTCTAATCTCAAGGCGAGGCCAATACTGTCATCGACGCCGTAGCGGCACCAGTTGTTACCGATACAAGATTTCACGGTACGTAAAGATTTACCATAGGCATGACCAGTCTCAAAGCCTGCTTGCACCAGTTGCGTCCAAATATCAGGCAATTGCTCCATGCGTGCGCCAAACAGATCGACCCGCATCCCACCAGTGATTTTGGTGTACAAATTAAACTGCTTCGCCACTTGACCCAGTACGATGAGCTTGTCTGCAGTAATTTCACCGCCCGGCACACGCGGTACGACGGAATAAGTGCCGTCTTTTTGGATATTACCTAAGTAGTAATCGTTACTGTCCTGTAGTGGTGTCAGCTCGGTTTTGAGTACGTAGTCATTCCAGCACGATGCCAAAATAGAGGCGACTGTCGGTTTACATATCTCACAACCATGGCCGCTACCATGTTCAGTCAGTAATTCATCAAAGGTTTTGATACCGTGCACGCGAATCAGGCTATATAAATCCTGACGAGAGTAAGCAAAGTGCTCACACAAGTCATTGTTTACTTCAAAACCCATGGCGGTGAGTTGATAGCTGACCGTATCTTTGACCATAGGTGCGCAGCCACCACAGCCACTACCGGCACTGGTCACGGTTTTTACATCGCTAACGGAGTATGCGCCGTTTTCGACGGCCAAGCAGATAGCACCTTTGGTCACGTTATAACAAGAGCAGATCGTGGCGGTATCTGGCAGATTGTCGATGCCCATCACGGGTTTTTCGACATTGGGTAATATCAGGCTTTCTGGGTGTGCGGGTAGGTCAATGTCATTTAAATACAATTGCAATAGGTTGTTATAGTCTTCGGTGTCGCCTACCAATACAGCACCAAGCAAGCGTTTGTTATCCGGTGTGGTGACCAGTTTTTTATAAATCCCCTCAGCAGGGTTTTGATACAGGTAGCTCAAGCTGCCGTCACTCGTACCATGTGCGTCGCCAATACTACCCACATCAACACCCATCAGTTTTAACTTGGTGCTCATGTCAGCACCCGTAAATATCTGCTTGCTATCACCAGCAATTTGCGCAGCACAGATACTAGCCATGTTGTAGCCGGGAGCCACCAGACCAAATACTTTGTTGTCCCATACTGCGCACTCTCCAACGGCATAAACATGATCAGCATTGGTGCGACATTGCTCATTGATCAAGATGCCACCACGCCCGCCCATTTCGATACCGCATTCGGGGTTGTTTTTAATGAGGCCATCCTGCGGTCTAATACCAGCGCTAAATACAATCATATCAGTCGTTAGAGAGGTGCCATCTGTAAACTGCATGGTTAAATGTTGATCATCACCGCTGGTGTCATCAGAGTTGGGTGCAGTATTAGACAGAATCTCTTTGGTGTTTTTCCCCGTCAGCACTTTGACACCAAGTGCTTCTATTTTTCGCTTTAAAATCTCACCGCCAGCTGCATCGAGCTGAACGCCCATCAATTGCGGCGCAAACTCGACCACATAGGTATCCAGCCCTAGCGTAACGAGCGCTTTTGCGGCCTCAAGTCCCAGTAGACCACCACCAACCACCACGCCTTTTTTGACAGTGGGCAGCTCAGCAATCGCTAGAATCTCATCTAAATCCGCAATGGTACGGTATACGTGGCAATGCGGATGCTCACGGCCTGGGATGGGTGGCACAAAAGGGTATGAGCCCGTCGCTAGTACCAACTCAGAGTACTCAATAATCTCGCCTGCCTCAGTAGTAATACGCTGACTGGCCGAATCGATATCTACAATGCATTGATTCAAATGCAAATTAACTTTTGATAATTCATAGGCTGTTAAATCTACTAGGTTCAGCTTACTGGCATCTTTATGTTCAAAATAGCTCGACAAATAAACACGGTCATAAGCAGGGCGGTCTTCTTCAGCAAATACATGAATGTCAAATTGCTGGTGTAACCCTTGCTCAATTGCTCGTTCAATAAAGTGATGACCGACCATACCGTTGCCAATCACCACCAAATTGCCTTTACTTTCTGTGCTCAATGCAGTGCTACTCATGCGTCTGTCCTTAGTAATGGGGCTGGTTGGGTACGGTCATCGTTTATTTTTTTATCACGCTATAAACGGCTCCGTCCCTCAACAACAGCTGATAAACAGCATTTAATACCTACTATTACAGAGCATTCAATAATCATGCCATGGCACTTTGATTAGCTGGGTTTTTGCGCGTTGCTATTAGATATAAAGGTATGTCGTATCGGGAGCAGTCGCTTATGTACAAAGGTTTTTGCGTGAGCATGATTATTACCATTACTTGCCAAAAATCAGGGTGAACACGATTGTTAACGACAGCGATATCAAAAATTAATGCACCAAAATAGACACTGCGGTGCCCCAAGTTGGATGTTATTGCTGTTTATAAGGGAGGCTGATGAAATGTTTTAAACCTGCTGTGTTAATGCTTTATTAGCATAAGCGTCAGGTGTGATGATGGTTATAGACCCGCCAGTAAAGGCGCCTAGAGACTCAATAAGCGTTGGTCTTTATATAGATTTGGCAGCGTACACAAATAACTGGCATAACCATTGCACCGCCTGAAACATCGCTACTTATCATTTTTGAATACTGCATTTTTTGAACACTTAGTACATTTAGTACGTTGTCAGAACCCTGAAGTTAATCATTTGAGGAAGTTGCCTATGTCATCATCAGCCCCCGTTGCGCCTAGTAAAGACAAGCTTAATGTTTTGTCATTTACGGGTAAAAATAAAATTCTTCATTTAGGTTGGATGGCATTTTTCCTTACCTTTTTTGTATGGTTCAACCATGCACCATTTCTATCAGCGATTGGAGAAACACTCAATCTGAATAAAGATCAAATCAAAACGTTACTCATTTTAAACGTGGCATTGACCATTCCTGCTCGCGTGATTATCGGGATGCTGACAGACCGTTTTGGCCCTCGTATTGTTTATACCGCTATTTTAGCCATTGGTGCTATTCCTTGTTTTACCTTTGCGTTCGCGCAGGATTACAACACCTTGGCGCTGTCTCGGTTTTTACTGGGTTTTGTGGGTGCAGGTTTTGTGGTGGGTATTCGTTTGATGAGTGATTGGTTTCCAACCAATGAATTGGGTACAGCTGAGGGTATTTATGGGGGTTGGGGTAATTTTGGTTCGGCAGCAGCTGCATTGTTATTACCAACTATAGCGATTGGTGCCGCAGCAGTATTCGGCGGTGATGAAGGGTGGCGTTATGCAACAGCTACATCAGGGGTCGTGATGGCGCTTTATAGCATCATTTTTTATAAGATGGCGCGTAACACACCTAAAGGCGCGACTTATTTTAAACCCAAAAAATCAGGTGCCATGATGGTGACATCATCAGGTGATTTTTGGTTAATGATGGTTTTTAAACTGCCTATGTATTTGGCATTGGCATTATTGGCATGGAAACTATCACCTGATGGTGTGAGCTTATTGAGCCAGTCTAGTGTCACCATGGTCTATATTGGCCTTGCGATATTGTATGTTTACGAATTCATCAGTAGCTACCGTTTTAACAAAGAGGTCTTCACCACGCCTGTACCAGTGGCGCATCGTTATGATTTTAAGCAAGTAGGTATCTTAAATATTTTGTATTTTGCCACGTTCGGCTCAGAGCTTGCCGTCGTGTCGATGCTACCTTTGTTTTATCAAGAAACTTTTAGTTTATCGATTGTGATGGCAGGGGTATTGGCATCGAGCTATGCCTTTATGAACCTCATGTCACGCCCAGGCGGCGGTTGGCTCAGTGATAAGTTTGGTCGCAAAATAACTTTGTTGATTTTGACAGCTGGTTTGGCCATCGGGTATCTGTTGATGGGATTCCTTGACTCAACGTGGCCACTTGCATTGGCGCTATTAATTACGATGTTTTGCTCATTCTTTGTACAGGCAGGTGAGGGGGCTGTTTTTGCGGTGATTCCTCTGATCAAACGCAGCATGACAGGGCAGTTTGCAGGGATGACAGGTGCGTATGGCAATGTTGGATCAGTCGTGTATTTAACGGTGCTGAGTCTGGTGTCTTATCAGGTGTTTTTCTTTGTAATTGCCGCGACAGCAGTGGCTGGATTCTTTGCATTGTTTTTCTTAAAAGAGCCAGAAGGCATCATTATTGAAGAAATGCCAGATGGTACATTTGCCGAAATACAAGTGAGTCATAGATAGTACGGGGTGAAGACAGATGACGATAGCACACGCCAATAGAAACAATAGTCAAAATGCGGATGGTGATATGTACCAAAACGCTGATGAGATGGCGGTTCATTTTAATACAGGCAATCCGTCATCTCTAATAGGCTCAGGTCAGTTTGTTGCCAATAATGTCAGCCAGAGCATTGATAGCCACGCTATTGATGAAACTGGTGACAGTAAGGATATTGATGATAGCACTGCATTATGGTGGCTTGATTTTTTCACCATGGCAGGTCGCAAGACGGAAAACCAAGACAGCTTACTTATCACCACCTGCTTGCCCCATCAATATTCAGATGCAGAATCATCTAGTGCTAATCGCCCAATGCCTCATGCAGTATCTCACCTGCCATTATCAGCACCGTTACTGGTGCTCATGGCAGATGGGGTCAGTGCTTGTCAGTTTCCAAAACAGGCAAGTCGACTGGTAGTGAATACCATTGCCCACAAAATCACATTAGGGTTGACTGCACTGGCACAATCACAAGATGAGACGTCATCCATCAGTTTTGATGATGATCAAGTCGCTACTATCATCAAAACAGCAGTCAACAAAGCCAACGATATTCTATATTTTCCTCAATCGTATCAACGGGTGCCGCCGTTGTTGTCTACGTTATCAGGCTTGCTCTGTATCGGTGACCGTATTCACCTGTTTCATACAGGCGACTCTCGAATATACCGCGTTGGGGTAGATTGTCTGACAGTATTGAGCAAAGATCATCGCGTGCACCGCGGCCAAGACAAGGGAGCGCTTGCTGCAGCTATCGGCGCAGATAGCCAGTTAGAGCTACAACAATCGGTATTTACCCTCCATCAAAACGAGTGTTTGGCCATTATGACAGATGGGGTTTATGAGCATATAGAGCCCACAGAGTTACAATTTGAGCTGTGCAGCAGTGCGACTGATATATTTCAGTTGATGGCCACCACGCACAAATTACCGCTAGGACTTAACACCAGTCAAGCCGTATGCGAGCAAGCCTTTAGTGCAGGTAGTCATGACAATCTAAGCATGGTTATGCTGAGTATGAACACACGCTCAGCCCATTTTACTTCTATCAATGGCTCAAAGGGTATTGGTCATTTAAATGGCATTGACTTTGATAATCTGGATACGGTCATACATGATGTGAATCGCTACCAGCTGCCAACCGATTTACAGATAGGCGATCATATTGATGGTTTTACTGTGATTGGTATCATTGCTCGTACTGCTCGCAGTCACGTATACTGGGTACAAGATGAATACAACCATGACTTTGTTTTAAAATCACCCAGTTTAGACTCTGTTGCCGATGGTCACTATCTGCGTGATTTTTTAAAAGAACGTAAAATTGGTTTGAGCCTATCAAAACATCGCCGCGCGGGCGAGTCGGCTTACAATCAAGCTGATCCCAATCGATTGCCTGTCAATCCTGCATCCAACAATAGTGGTCATAACGTGGGTTCTGGGCTCAGTGAGTCGGGGCTGCTGCGTTACTATCCAGTACCAGCAAGTACCACCTACTTATATCATTTGACTGAATATATCGCTGGCGAGAGTTTACGGGATTTTATGGATCGTCATGCGCCTTGTGATGTGTGGCAAACCTTTGATTTACTCACCAAAATTGGCATGGCAGTTCGAGTCATGCATCGCAACTATCTGTTGCATCAAGACATCAAACCTGAAAATATTCTTTTGACCAAATCAGGCGCGGTCAAACTGATTGATTTTGGTTCCGCCAGCTCCTCTATCTTAAAAGACAGCACTCGACCACCAAATGGTGATTTGCACTATGCTGCACCAGAATATTACACCGATGCACCAAAAGGTGTGCATTCTGACTTGTTCTCAATTGCAGTGATTGGCTATGAATTGCTGACGGGACAATTGCCATTTAATACCCAAACACTAATGATGCCAAACCAAACACTAATGATGCCCGCGCAGCCGCTACGGCAGCAGAATGTACCTGACGCCAGCCAACAGGCACTCATGCGTGCGCTGCATGTCAATACTAACGCGCGCTATCAAGCCATTGGCGAGTTTTTACAGGATTTTAACCCCGATAATAAGGCGCACAGCCGCGACCCAGAACCACTCATTAAGCGTAACCCTATACTGGTATGGCATGGCATTTGCTTCATAGAGTTTGTCATCATTTTATTGTTGTTGGCATACTTTTCATGACACGCTGTTTTGCATTCAATGCTGCTCCGCGCGGCTAAGGGACTTACTGTTTATGTCGTTATCTATATCGCAAGCCGCCACTAGGGTAGATACTCATACCAACACTCACGCCTTAGCATCAGACCATCAAAAAAACGCTGGCATCGTTATTATCGGAGCGGGCATGGCAGGCAGTCGTTTTGCCATTGAGCTTGCTCGCACGCAATCAAATGATGACACCGCCCGTTTGCCAATTACGTTAATCAGTAAAGAGCCGCAAGTGGGCTATAACCGCATTATGCTGTCACCAGTATTGGCTGGCGACACAGCGTTTGAAGATACTTATTTATATGACAACTCAGAGTATGAGCAGCTGGGTATTACCGTGCTGGCTGGGGTTGCAGTAGAGACAATAGATACTAAGTGCCAGTGTATTGAATTGGATGATGGGCAAACACTCAACTATGTTAAGTTAGTAATGGCTACAGGGTCAACTGCCCGAGTCATTCCGTTCCCCAATCACACGGCTAAAGGCGTGCATGTGTTTCGAGACCTTGCCGATGTGACCGCTCTGATGGACTATGCCCGCCAAGGAAAAACGGGGTTGGTGATTGGCGGTGGCGTACTGGGATTAGAGGCTGCCTGCGCGTTAGCGGCACAGGGCGCGAGCATGACGGTCATTCATATGGACGGTTATGTACTCAATCGTCAATTAGATCTGCCAGCTGCCGAGCTTTTGCAAGCCGAGCTCATGCGCCGAGGGGTTGGTCTCGCGGTTTCTGCCCATACTGAGGCCATCGAGATGAATGATGCAGGAGAAGTATGCGGATTGTCTTTAAAGGACGGGCGTACGCTAGCAGCTGATTTTATCGTGATGGCAGTGGGTGTGATACCCAATACATCGCTTGCTAAGCAAAGCAGGATTGAGGTTAATCGCGGTATTGTGGTCGATGATTTTATGCACACCAGTTGTCCCAATGTTTATGCCATTGGAGAGTGTATAGAGCGAGAGGGCGAGCTATTTGGAATGGTGGCGCCGGTCAATCAGCAGGTAGATACATTGGTCACGGTTTTAAAAGATGACTTGATAGAAAACGATATAAATATGATAGGCAATAAAGCTGCCGTACCAGATCACTGGGTTCCTTTTGTGAGTAAACCGCTGTCATTAAAATTAAAAGTATCTGGTATGTCGGCATTTTCTGCAGGACAAATCGCTTTTGATGACGAAGCCGCTGATACTGTTGAG
Source organism: Psychrobacter sp. 4Bb (assembly GCF_002836735.1). GTDB lineage: Bacteria > Pseudomonadota > Gammaproteobacteria > Pseudomonadales > Moraxellaceae > Psychrobacter. The sequence continues at coordinate 95,010 of NZ_PJAS01000051.1, forward strand.
ACCCTGGTATACCGTCAGCCTGACTTAAACCATTATCATTGTCTGTACCTCAAAGAAAACAAACTCATTGGCGCTGTACTTTATGGGGACACCAGCGATGGCAGCTTTTACAGTCAGTTAATTATAGATAACGTTGATATTACGTCCATCAAAGACACACTCATATTTGGCGAGGCATATTGTCATTTGGATGAAATAATGCCCAGCAATTCGCCAACTAGGGAAGTAGGCATAGAATTTAATGATACAGACAAGAACGTCGATCATCATAAAGCGGCCGAACTGTTAGAGGATGCATTATGAATGACGCTACCGCCAATGAATCTGCTGCTAGCAAAGTAGTGCCAGCTAATAAATCGAACAACCTGCCTAATAGCGTGCAGAAAGCAACAGGCCGAGTCATTGAGACACATGATATAAGTGCTGCCAAAAATATCAAAAAACCACCGTTGTCATCTGATGGCGATTTGATTAATAGCTCGATTGATAGCTCTATCACTACTATCCGCACGACGTGCCCTTATTGCGGAGTGGGATGCGGTGTTTTAGCGAGCGTAAATGAGACAGAGGTGCTGAGCGTCAAAGGAGATCCTGATCATCCTGCTAACTTTGGCAAATTGTGCTCCAAAGGGAGTGCATTGGCGCAAACACTGGGCACTGCGCGCCGCTTGACCGAGCCATATTATCAAAATAAGCACGTAGTCATGCAACAGCATCAGCCTATGCAATTGGGTAAGAATTTGAAGGCTAAAGACGTATCTGACAAGCAACTTATAAATCAGACAGACTGGGACACCGTTTTAGATGACGTGGCCAGTCGTTTAAATGACACTATCGCCAAACACGGGCGAGACAGCATTATGTTTTATGTCTCAGGTCAATTGCTGACTGAAGACTATTACGTCGCCAACAAATTTATAAAAGGGTTTATTGGTAATAATAACATCGACTCCAACTCTCGGCTGTGTATGTCATCCGCAGTAACTGGGCACAAACGTGCGTTTGGTGCAGACCTTGTGCCGGGTAATTACGAGGATTTGGAAGCTTGTGATTTATTGGTACTGGTAGGCTCCAATATGGCATGGTGCCATCCTATTTTGTTTGGTCGATTTTTAGCAGCCAAAAAAGCCAATCCTAATAAAAAACTGATTGTAATAGACCCGCGCCGTACGGAATCTTGTGAATTTGCCGATTTGCATTTACCAATTACTGCGGGTACGGATACACATTTATATAATGGGTTGCTGCATTACCTAGATCAGCAGGGTTGCCAAGATGATGAATATGTTAACCAAAGCTTGGGAGTTGATGATGCGATTAATGCGGCCAAAGCATGGAGTATCAATGAAGTCGCCAGCGCCTGCCAAGTGTCTGCGGACAGTATCCGCCAGTTCTATGAATGCGTTGCCGCCACTGATAAAACAGTCACTGCCTTTAGTATGGGCGTTAATCAATCACAAAGCGGAACCGATAAGGTCAATGCCATCATCAATACCCATTTGTACACAGGGCGTGTGGGCAAAGTAGGGGCTAGTCCGTTTTCACTCACTGGACAGCCTAATGCAATGGGCGGACGAGAAGTAGGCGCCCTTGCTAATCTGTTGGCGGCGCATTTAGAACTAGACAATGATGATCACCGGCAGCTCGTGGCAGACTTTTGGCAGTCGCATCAGGCTATCTCTCCAAACGTGGGTGTCAAAGCCTGCGATGCTGCCGCTGCCATATTGGATGGTCGTATCAAGGCCGTTTGGATTATGGCCACCAACCCTGTGGTCAGTTTGCCAGATGCAGATAATTTTCGCCAAGCGCTTGCTGAATGTGATTTGGTGATTGTCTCTGACTGCTCGGTAGACAGTGACACGGTGAAGTGTGCTGACATTGTATTACCTGCTCAGGGGTGGGGCGAAAAATCTGGAACGGTCACCAATTCTGAACGGCGCATCTCTCGGCAGCGGACATTAATGCCTGCAGCAGGGATTGCCAAACCAGATTGGTGGATACTGTCTCAAGTTGCCACACGCATGGGGTTAAAGGGATTTGATTACCAACATCCTAGCGAGATATTTAATGAGCATGTGGCATTGACGGCTTATGGTAATACGCATAGCCACAGAACATCTCACTCTAATAAGAATTACCCTCGTTATCTGAACCTTAGCAAAGACTTGTCTGCTTTAATGACAGATGAGATGCCAGCCGATAAACCTGTTCACCAACATATTAGCCAGCATATTAATCAGAATGGCAATCAAACATATCAGCCAATCGCACTCAGTCAGCAAGCATACGAAGAGATGTTACCGTTTCAATGGGGTGGCACGCGTATCTCTATGACTGATAAGATAAAACCTTTAGCAATCGCTATTACACCCTCTGATGAAGCGAGTACGGCCAATGTGCATCGACGTCAAAGAAGGCAAAAACCCCAACTGATTGGTGAGAATCGACCACCCTCTAAACACGAGTTTGAGCATGATACTCAACCTGAAAATCAAGTGGTTCATTTACGCCTGATTACGGGCAGGCTTCGCGATCAATGGCATACCATGACTCGCACTGGCCTTGCACCGCAGTTGAACCAACATCAGCCAATACCCACACTGACCATACATCCTAATGAGGCACGGCAACTGGGTGTCCAAGACAATGACTTTGTGCAACTGCATCGTAGGTTTGAAAACTACGGAAAGTATGAAAGTTATGAGAACGGCGTGACCAGTAACGGCATAATAAGTGATACCGCGATGAGTACGGCTAGGGATGGCAACGAGCCCGCAAGTACTGTACTGGCGCAAGTTGCCATTAGCGATACGTTGCGCGTTGGTGATGCGTTTATGCCTATGCATTGGAGCAATGCTTTTGCTAGCTTCGCTCGTGTAGGTCCCCTTATTCCAACAGTAGTCGATCCGCATTCAGGGCAGCCAGAGCTCAAAAATTCGGCGATCAGTGTCACGTCCGTTCCTATGCAATCATTTGGCAAGATTTTGGTGCATCCTGAGTGGCAAGACGCCGTTATAGTGCAATTACGTACTATTTTGGCCAATTTTTCTGCCCAAGCGTCAGAGAAAGAATTGTCTGAAACAAAATGCGAAGCACGCTCAAATAATATTTTGCCAGAGGCATTACCTGCACTCACTTGGAGCTTGAGTCATCAAAATAACAGCGTCTTGATCAATCTCGCTAGCCCGATGGTGGAGGCTAGTAGTACCTTAGCGTGCCCCGAGTTTTGGCAGCAGTTTATAGCGTCTATGCAATCATTATCACAGCCAAACTCTCAAGAGGGTGTCGTGCATACGGCGTTTACGGTCGATAATGTACAGAATCAATTGCGTTTTATTGTGACGCAATCTGCGCCTGAGACAGACTCAAATAACGCTGCCATAAATAGTGGGTCATCTGATGATGAGAGGCCCAGTACACAACTGATTATGGCTATTTATGTTGCCCCAACGCAAAAGCAATTACCGAGTGTCCGCTGGCTCGATAGCTGCTTTACGGATACTAGCCAAATACCTGTCAATCAACGATATAAATGGTTGCTCGCGGGGCGGCCTGCCAGTGGTTATGTTGATCCAGGACCTTTGGTGTGCTCATGTATGTCAGTTGGAAAAAATATCATTCTCAACGCTATCATACAGCATGGTTGTACTAGTGCGACGGCAGTGGGTAAGCAGTGCCGAGCAGGTACCAATTGTGGCTCTTGCGTGGGGCAAATCAATGCATTAATCGCAGAATGCGCCCCGTTGGCGCAAGCTTAGATAGTCGTGTGGCACGTCGCTTGCAACCTTTTATATGCAATTACTGGTTGAGTATTGTGTTATGAACAATCAGCCATTTTAGAGTAGGGGTTTATTGACAACTTTGCTTGTGGTTGCCCATTTTGCTGTATTCACGCTGTTATCAGGAGTCACCACCATGACCAATATATCTGCCGCTACCTCAACGCATGAGACCTATCAGCTAATGGATCAACACTGCGCAGAAAACGTGCAAACTTGCACCAAAAGAGGCACTGTGCATCTGATTGGCGCAGGATCTGGTGACCCTGAGCTATTAACCTTAAAAGCGTGGCGAGTAATGCAGCGCGCAGAGGTAGTATTATACGACAGTCTGGTGTCTGAGGATATTTTGGATATGTGCGCGAGCACGGCTGAAAAAATATTCGTTGGTAAGCGCCGCGCCAATCATGCATTACCACAAGAGAGTATTAACGAGCTACTGGTCAAACACGCGCTAGCAGGTAAAATGGTGGTTCGCTTAAAAGGTGGCGACCCTTTTATTTTTGGGCGCGGCGGCGAAGAGCTGCAGGAAGTGGTGCGTCATGGCATTCATTTTGAGTCTATTCCAGGTATTACTGCCGCCAGTGCCGCTGCTAGCCGTGCAGGAATCCCACTAACGCACCGTGACCATGCTCAATCGGTCAAGTTTGTCACTGCTTGCAAAAAAAATGGCGCGCCTAATAATGATTATAGTGAGCTAATGGACAGCAGCCAGACAGTTGTGTTTTACATGGGTTTGCACCGTTTGCATGAGATGACACAAGGGTTGATAGCAGCGGGGCGCGACAGCGAAACGCCTTTTGCTATCATTAGTCATGCCAGTATGCCAACGCAGCAAGTACTTATCGGCACATTAAGTGATATCGCTGATCAGCAAGCTGAAGCAAAACTGCCAACCCCTGCACTATTGATTATGGGTGATGTGGTCACTTTATATCATGAGTTTGCAGACTATAATCTTGGCGCCATGGGTAAAGGTGAGTTTGTTGATGTTGATAAAGTGATAAGCAGTAATGAGTTAATACCCGATTTGGAGAGTATTGCGTAGGATAACTACTTTTAAGAAACTGTTACTAAGGTGATTATGTGCACCCGTCTAGAATCTTGTGTAGAACCATGTTTAGTCTAGATAATACTTACATCAAGTTTAAGAGTGTTCGATGTCGTTTCAAAGTTGGCTATAGCTAAGTTAATTACTATAGATTTCTCAACTGCTCAATCAACCAACGATGTATGCCGCTGTCGTTGGTACGTGGATGCCATGCCGCGATGACTTTAAAAGTGGGGGGCAACGCTTCAACCTTAAGCTCTTTGACCTTACTGCTCGGCAATAATCGCGAAGGATAAAACGCAATCATGTCAGTCGTGTGCAAAATATCTGGTACAGCCGAAAAGCTAGGAACCGACATCACAATATTTCGTTTTAGACCTTTTTCTGCAAACCATTGATCATGAGAGCCGCGTAAATTAGCACGCGAGGGTGACACTACTAGCTGCGCGTGTGCAGCCACTTGCGCCAGCGTTAATGGCTCTGTGGCAAAGGTGTTTTCACAACCCGTCACGCATAAATGTTGCTCTTCAAACAGAGTGACATACGATAAGTTATCAGGGATAAATTCAGGGAAGGTAATCAACAAATCAAGCTCGCCTGCTGCAATCAGCTGATTGATATTGTCTGAGGCAAAATCACGTACGATTAACTTCAAATCTGGTGCGTTGCGTCGCGTAATATTAAACAATTGCGGTAATAATGCCTGCGTCGCATAGTCAGTCGCACTAATCGTAAATATGCCTTTGTATGTGTGCGGCATAAAAATCTCTGGCTCTAACAAATCTTCCAACTGCTTTAATATATGGTCAATAGGTTGCTGCATCGATAGCGCTTTTGGTGTTGCCACCATGCTATTGCCTTGACGAATAAACAAACGATCATCAAACACCTCACGTAACTTGCGTAACTGCTCACTGATGGCTTGTTGGGTCAGCCCCATTTTGCGTGCGACTTGCGACAAGTTTTTTAGACCAAGTAGCGCCTGCAATACTCTAAGTTGCTTGATATCGAGCCGATTCATACCATTCATAATTTCATACCATTAATAATTGTATCTTAAACAAGAAACCGTTGTTTCTAATTGTACCTGCAAAACGCTATGCTGACCAACATTGCTTAAGTAGCCACTAAATGAGCTATTAAGCATTAAAACAGGCTCAATACATTCAATAATAAGCCATCAGCTGCTTTAAAAGAGATACTTATGACACAAACTATTCCAGATACAAAGACATTATTTTCCTCTGTAGCACTTGGGCCTTATACGCTCAACAACCGTATCGTCATGCCACCATTGACACGCTCTCGTAGCACGCAACCTGACAATATCCCTAATGACTTAATGGCCAGCTATTATGCACAGCGTGCGTCAGCAGGCTTTATAGTGACGGAAGGTACGCAGATTGAGCCAAGAGGTCAAGGTTATGCTTGGACGCCAGGTATCCATTCATCAGCCCAAGTTGAAGGTTGGAAAAAAGTCACGCAAGCAGTACATGACAAAGGCGGTATTATTTTTGCTCAGCTTTGGCATGTAGGCCGTGTGTCGCACACCAGCTTGCAGCCTAATGGTGCTCAGCCGGTAGGGCCATCTGATATTATCGCTGATAACGTCAAAGTATTTATTGAAACAGGTCCAGGTGCAGGTGCATTGGCTGATCCAAGTGAGCCACGCGCTCTCAGTACCGATGAAGTTGGTGAGTTGGTAAGTATGTATGCGGCAGCTGCGCGCAATGCATTGGAAGCGGGTTTTGATGGGGTAGAGCTGCATTGTGCCAATGGGTATCTGGTCAATCAGTTTATCTCTGAGCACACCAATCACCGTGATGACCAATACGGCGGATCGTTGACCAATCGTCTGCGTTTCTTAAAAGAAATCGTGGCTGCTGTCAGTGAAGTGGTGGGTGCTGATCGTTTAGGCGTACGCTTTGCGCCTTTGTTTGCGAGTACGGATGAGACACGCGTGTATTTAGGCTTGGTAGAGTCAGATCCCCATCATACCTATGTCGAAGCAGTCAAATTGCTTGAGCAAGCGGGTATTGCTTATTTGTCCATTGCAGAAGCTGATTGGGATAATGCGCCTGATTTACCAGACACTTTTTATCAAGCAGTCAGAGAAGAGTTTTCAGGCCGTATTATTTATGCTGGCAAGTACACGGTACAAAAAGCTGTGAACATTTTAGAAAAAGGCTACGGTGATTTATTCGCGTTTGGTCGTCCTTTTATCGCCAATCCTGATCTGCCAGAGCGTATTGCCAATAACTGGCCATTGAATGAAGTAGATCCTACCACGATGTATGGTGGTACTGATGTGGGCTACAGTGATTATCCTTACTATCAAGAATAGCAAAGTACATAAACAGTGACTGAGATAAGGCCATTAATACTAATGGCCTTATTTTCATTTATAAATTTGTGACTTGTTGGATATTCACAGACAGTCAATCTTTAAGCGACAATTATTGTTTTTGTCGCTTAAAGGTTTTTCTTTTATCGTTTTATCAATAGGTAGTAGGCAATGAATCAGAATTCCAAAGACAGACTTATACGCATATTGATAGGATATGTCGGACTTTATCCAACGCTCCTAATCGTATTGACGTTATTGAAGCCTGTGACCCAAGGATTAAGCCTGCCAGTGGTGGTATTAATTGAAACGATAATACTTGTTCCACTGACACAGTTGGTGTCTTTCCCACTAGCAGGCTGGGTCATTGAGCGTCTGAGCAGAAAAAAGTAATCGCTTTTCGCAGCGTTCACTGGTACACCATTCTCTTATTCAAGCTCATCAATCAACTGCTTCATCTCAGCGATTTCACGCTTTTGTGCTTTTATAATATCATCAGCAAGCTTTTGTACACGCGGATCTTCAATATCAGCGCGACTACTGGTGAGAATGGCAATCGAGTGATGCGGTATCATCGCCTGCATCCAATCGACTTGATCGACAGTCGCTTGAGATCTAACGCCCCAGATACCAACTGCAAACATCAATACACTTAGACCATAGATCATCAAATTGACCTTGGTCTTTTTATACATATTGGTCATAAATGCCAACATGACGACTGCCATACCGGCACCCATATATAGCGCCATATAAGCTCGGGTTTCACTAAAGTAAATGTGATCCCACTGGTAGGTATTGAAGTACATCATGATATACATGATGACAGTCGATGTCAGAATCATTAAGGTGAATTTTACATAAGGGTTCATATTTTTTTGCTTAGCAGTTTCCATGATATGACCTCCATTGTTTTGTTAAATTAAAATGGGTAGACAGTTAAAACCAGAATTTAACCCCCGCAGTCAAACTACTGCTATCAACTGATTCATTTTCTTGACGTCTTTGGCCACGAGCCTTGCCAAGCGCTGTCTCATAACTAACCCCCACATAAGGGGCTAGCTGGCGATTGAACGTTTCGTAAGTCAGCCTGACATCAGTTTCCATCTCATTAAAGCCCTTGGTAATACCATTATCATGGTCATCTTTACTAAAGGCTGTCAGTCCAACCTCCGGTATGACAACCCAATGTTGATCCAAACGCCATTCGTACTCTGCGCCCAAATCAAGACGAAGTTGACCATCGGTATATAAGTAGGCTCTCGCATCCGTTTCGATAAAATAAGGCGCGGTACCGACAATACCTGCCATTATGGCAGCGTTATCGTTTTCAGTATCGTAAGCGACACCAGCTTCACCATTCCAGAAAATGCTCAGTGGTTTCCAATAAGCAAGGGAGCTTAAGCTATCGATTTCTCTATCATCTTTAGTATGAGCACTACCTTCCGTGCGTAGTCTTATACGATTGCTATCAGTACCGTACCAACCCGTCGCCTCGAAGTTGATTTGATCTTCGTCAAACTGATAGCCCAAGTCGTCTACTGAGACTCCCCATAATGGCATGCTGCCCATCATCATGGGCTTACCATACTGCCCGTATGGAACCCCATTTGAATAGTCTGGACTGCGAGCATCAGCTGGTGGCTGCCCACCTTGCATGCCTGACATATCCATACTGCCATGATCCATGCCACTGTGATCCATACCTGACATATCCATGCCGCTTTGGTCCATATCAGACATATCACCTGACATATCCATGCCGCTATGATCCATACTCGACATCTCAGCAGCTGTTGCAAAAGAGGATGTGAGCAAGACTAGCGATGACAAACCAATGAATGGCAGATTTTTCTTAGATATTTTCATAATAAGCCTCATATTCGAAGGTTTGTTAAACGACGACAACTTCTCGGAACATACCGGCTTCCATGTGATACAGCAGATGACAGTGCCATGCCCATCGTCCAACTTCTCCCGTCACATCAAAGCTAATCTTTTGCGCTGGCTGCACCACAATCGTGTGTTTACGTACCTGAAAGTCTCCAGATGGCGTGCGCAAGTCGCTCCACATACCATGCAGGTGCATAGGGTGATTCATCATGGTGTCATTGACTAAGGTAATACGTACGCGCTCGTTAGGTTTAATATTGACAGGCGTTGCATCCTTGAACATGACACCATCCAACGCCCAAATATAGCGCTCCATGTTACCCGTTAAATGTAGCTCGATCTCTCGGGTAGGCTTACGCTGCTCTGCAAATATGGCCTCATCGACAGAGCGCAGCTGACTATAATTCAGCACGTCACGATTGATATTACGCAGGTTAATACCGGGATCATCTAGGTTCATACGTGGACTGTCGACACGCATATCAGATTTAAAGTCATACTCGGTCTTGGCATGCTTTGCTTTGTAGCCTTTATCACCCATCGCACCCATCATATCTGCCATGGTTAGCCATTCGATCTTGTCCATAGCAGGTATGGCAGCTCGCGCACCTTTTTTGGTTGCAAGCGTGGTCGCGACATAGCCTGAACGATCGATGTTTTGGGCAAATATCGTATGTGCGTCTTGAGTAGGCGTGACGATGACATCATAGGTCTCAGCCACGCCAATGCGGAAATCATCAATCGCAACGGGTGCGACATCAATACCATCTGTTGCTACCACAGTCATCTTGAGACCCGGTATGCGCACATCAAAAATGGTTTGCGCTGAAGCATTGATAAAGCGTAATTTAACGGGCTGTCCTGCTTTTACTAGTTGTGTCCAATTGGCTGCTGTGGTCTTACCATTCATCAGATAGGTAAAGGTCTTTTCGCCAGACAGATCGGTGAAATCCGTTGGCATCATGCGCATCTGATTCCACATTTTGCGCTTGTCATAAGCGGCTTCTAAATCTGTTGCGGCGATATCAGACAATAGTTTTTTGAAGTCTGGCAGATGATAATTATCAAAGTCAGCGCGCTGTTTGAGCAGCTTCAAGAGATTGTGCGGATCGCGGTGCGTCCAATCACTCAGCACGATCACATGGTCTTCTGCGACTGGATGACGCTCACGGCCTTTTGGCTCAATCACGATAGCACCGAGCATACCGGTTTGCTCTTGGAACCCACTATGAGAGTGATACCAATAGGTGCCTGATTGTTTAAGTTTGAATTTATAAGTAAAGGTGCTATTTGCAGGAATGCCATCGAAACTGATACCTGGTACGCCATCCATCTCAAAAGGTACGAGCAAGCCATGCCAATGGATAGAGGTTGACTCATCCATCTGGTTATGAACACGGATAGTTACTGTATCGCCTTCTTGCATCTTTAGCGTTGGTGCTGGTAGCGAGTCATTAATCAGTGTTGCCATACTCGACTTGTCATTGACAGTGACGGGCTTCTTGCTGACATACAGATCAAACTCATTACCGGTTAAGATAGGTACGATATGGTCAGATTTATCACTGTTGACGGCTACATTCTGCTGGCCTTTACCGAGCGCACTATTGGCAATAGACGGTAGGGTGGACAGCATGGATGCCCCTAACAAGGTAGAAGATCCTGTCAAAAAACGCCTGCGATTAAGCATATTTTTGTTCATAATAATTCACCTGATTTATATCCATAAAGCGAGAGTTGAGTCTATGTGTTTATCAGCTAAGCCTATGTCTTTGGCCGCTTATTAATAGAGCTGGATAAGCTATCTAAACGACAACCAAGCTAGATTTGCTGCTGCGGTGTGTCAATAGTTGCATAAATGGCTGTTGAGCCATCTTTGTTAAGCTGCATCACTTTATATGGCATAAATTTATCTTGGTATTCCATACCTGGGCTACCGACTGGCATGCTCGGTACGGCAAGACCGATCGCATCACTTGGCGGGTTTTTTAGGAACTGAGCCATATACTTAGCAGGGACATGACCTTCAAATACGTAGCCATCAGTAGTAACGGTGGTATGGCAAGAGCGCATTTGCTGCGGTACGCTGTATCGCTCTTTAAATAAGGATACGTCTTCGACATTCTGTGCAGTTGCGTTTAGACCATGACCTTCAGCATAACCGACCCATTCTTTGCAACAGCCACAATTGGCATCTTTGTAGACGGTGGCTGAGATTTTTTTTAGGATAGTTGATGGTGTATCTGAAGGAGCGCTGATAGGTGTCATTTCAGCTGTTGGTTGCTCCGTGTGCGTAGCAATAGTTGGCTCAGTAGCTGGTGCTGAGTCAGTAGCAGCGGAGTTAGGTTGACTACAAGCGGCAATCGTTAACGATAATGGCAATACCACGATCGCCGAGAGTACACGGCCAGATATCAGATTATGTTCATTAATAGATCTATTAGTATAGCGTCTCATAAAACCACTCCTGAGCGTCTGTCTGACGATTAAATATTATAAAAATTAGAGCCACATCACTGGACAAAATAGTGCTAGCAAAGCTTAAAACTCAAATCGCAAAAAGCAGCACTATTGAGCACTGCATTTTGTACAAAAAATCAATGTTGCATTTCGGATCCATCACCTGGCATATCCATCTCACCATCAAATGACATATCCATCTCACCATCAAATGACATATCCAACATACTATCGTCTAACCGAGTCGTTAGCATGGTGTACTGGTTTTCATTTAAGTCAGGTAACGATCTAATAAAAGCAACCATCGCCCATATCCTGTCATCATCGTGAGTAGCGCCCCAAGCGGGCATGCCAGACGCCATAATGCCATGTTTAATCGCCCAAAAGCTTTGTCTGGCACCAGCCTCGTTTTGATAGCGCTTAACGATATCCGCCTGAGTAAAGTTAGGAGGCTTTGGGTACATACCGCTATTTAAATCTGTGCTGTTGACGCCGGGAGACAAATGACAGCCAGCACACATATCTTTGTAATCTGCACCGCCCGAGCTGATCATCTCCGCCTTTTTTAAATTGGGAACCAAAATATTCTTGCTGGCACGTTCAATTGAGCGTGTGCGAGCAGTTTCTAAAAAATCGTAAACCAGCGGACTATGAGCTCGATCAGCACCGATATTTATCATGCCGCTAGTCACCGTAATAAAAATACCCACAATAGCGACAAAGACAGTAAAAAGTATTCCTAACAAGAACTTCATAGGTTTGTCCTAAAAATCCATTTTCTTTAATATCCCATTACTGCTTGATCAGCTTCTCTGACAATATAGTCAAGTCTATATAAATCCGCTACAGCGTCATCCTCGTTAAGCATACTAATGTATAACTTGCACTCGGTTTCCTTGTATCGAAATTATATTGAACTGACTATAGTATTGAACTTATAAATTGATATTTAAGAGTCGCTATCGCTGCTCACACAGTGCTTTTGGTACATCGCTTTCATTTTGCTCATGTTAGCCATCATGGCTTTCATAGCAGGATCATTCATATCCATTTTGCTATGATCCATTTTTTGCATCATCTGCATATGCTTTTCCATTTTCTCACAGTTCATTTGGTCTTTTTCAGCATGCATCTTTGGGTCATGTGCCAACGCAGAGGTTGAAACAACTAAGGCTATAGCAGTTGCTACGATTGATTTAGACAGTGGCATTGATTTGAGCAGTGGCATTGATTTGAATAGTGACATGGTAAATCCTTATTTGATTTAGTATGTAGTCGAAAAGACTTTAAGATATTAAGTTACTTTAAAGCATACTTTAGTGATTCTGACAGAGAGATGACGGTAAGATTACAATTCTGTCATCTTGAGATTTTTTGATGTTCAAAGTGGGGTTATGCTTTACTATGCTAGGTAAGCGTGAAAGGTATATGGGAAGCTATTATGAAAGTACTGCTGGTAGAAGATGAATTGAAGCTTGGCGAGTATATAAAAAAAGGCTTAACCGAAGCTGGGTTTATCGTGGATCATCAACTAACAGGACTAGATGGCTACCATGCATTGATGACGGAAGAATTTAGCGTGATATTGATGGATGTGATGCTGCCTGATGTTAGTGGCTTTGAGCTGGTGCGTAATTACCGAGCGGCAGGCAAGCATACGCCTGTGCTATTTCTAACCGCAAAAGATGACTTGAGTGACAAGATAAAGGGGATTGAGATTGGTGGTGATGATTATCTGACCAAACCTTTTGCCTTTGCAGAATTGATCGTCAGGATGAAAAGCTTATTACGACGTGCCAATCAAGCCGACTATCAAAGTACGATTATGCAAATAGCGGATCTCAAGATGGACATTGCCAAGCGCACGGTGCATAGAGGAGATAAGCCTATTAAGCTCACGGCAAAAGAGTTTTCCTTACTACAGTTTTTATTAGAGCGCCGCGGTGAAGTGCTTCCACGCTCAATCATCGCTTCCCAAGTATGGGATATGAACTTTGAAAATGATACCAATGTGATTGATGTGGCGATAAGGCGTCTTCGTATAAAAATAGACGATGATCATGACGCAAAGCTGATTCATACGGTGCGCGGGATGGGCTATCGGTTAGAAGCTGTCGATACAGCGCTTGATAGCAAACCATCTCACGAAGCTGGCAATGTCTAATATGAAATATAGGTTTGATAATCGGCGTTTGCCACTATTATGGCGTACTGTGCTATTGCTCACGATATTTGTTGTTATATCGCAGGTTATTATTTATATATGGATACAGCGTTCTGTTAAAGGCCATTTCGAGCAAATGGACGCTGAGATTATGACCCATGCGGCTTTTAATCTACGTAAACGAGTGATAGAACCTAGTAGCCCTATAACTTCTCAAACCCTACCTAGCTCTCAAAATATATTGGATAGTCAACAGCCGCTAAGAGCGGCACCTGACGTAATGCCTGATAGAGATACTTCTACCGCAGCGATATCAGATGAAGCTGATCATCAGCATTCTTCTTGGCTAGATTACGATCTAAAAACCATTATCGCTAATAAAGAAGGGCAGATACTGTCTAGTACCCCCAATAACTTTGCTCAAGAGCTAGGTGCAGGGTTTAACCTATCATCACTGAAACAAGATAATGATAAGCAACAGTTTGTGATGAATATCAACAGCCGATACTATCGAGCAATGGTCATTGAAGACGACAAAATGCTCGCGCTTATCGCACTGCCTATAGATGTGCATCATCAGTATTTATTACAGTTCAATCGTCAGCTTAGTATGATTTTGTTCGCGATTACCTTGTTGCTCATATCAGTAGCGGCATTGGGTGTGTACTGGGGTTTTGCCCCTTTGGCGACCATCGTCCAAAAAATGAAAACAATGAACCCTGACAGATTGGATGATAGAGTCACGGTCAGTGATATGCCGTTAGAGCTGCGACCATTAGCAGAATCTTACAACTCAATGATGGCCAAGCTTGAAAGTAATTTTGAATCATTGTCACGGTTTTCAGACAATATCGCCCATGAGCTGCGCACTCCAATAGCGACACTCAGCACGCAAACGCAAGTCATGTTAAACAAACCGAGAGCGGGTGATGAATACATTGAGCAGCTACACCATCAACATGACACGTTAGAGCAGCTGTCGGCCATGATAAATAATATGCTGCTACTGGCAAAAACCCAAAAAGGATTGAGTGACTCGCAAATCAGTCACGTGGATACGGAAAATTTAATCACCAAGCTCGTTGATTACTACGAAATGATTGCAGAGGACCGAGGTATCGCTATTGAAACCAAAGGTGAGTTCAGCGCTGTCTTAGGAGATAAAAGTTTATTACAAAGGCTCTTTGCTAATCTGATATCGAACGCGATTTATTATGCTGCTCAAGATAGCGTTATAACCATTAGGGCAGATAGAGTAAACTCAGATGAGATAGTGGGCACAACGATAACCAGTTTTCAGCAATCAAAACAAGATATTCTACGAATGACCATCACCAACCAATTAGATGAGCCGTTGACACAAAGTGAAGCAGATAAGTTGTTTGAGCGCTTCTATCGACATCACAAAACAATAGATCGCCATACAGGAACAGGTTTGGGGCTATCTATCGTACAGTCTATCGTTGGGGCGCATAACGGTAACGTCAGTATTACTATAAAAGATGATGATTACTTTCAAGTGAGTGTCGAGTTATTGGCGGACGTTTAATCTTTTAGTAGTCAACGATAGATATTCAATCTGAATAGATAAATTTGATAGATGGTTGCCTTGAAAACGAGCTGGTAATGACCAAGTAAATGTATGTCTAGTACCCAATATAAAACTAGAAATTACTAAAGAGCAGTAGTTAGAATAGTAAATCGATAACGAACATAATACTTAAAACACAATCATAAAAATCAATTAGGGAATAACTATGCATATCACGGCCAATTTTGACGCAGGTAACATTGACATTATTAATATGGATGACAAAAACGATATTCAGTTAGCGATTCGTCCAGATGTTGGCGGCGAGTTTTTTCAGTGGTTTAACTTTCGTCTGTCAGGTCAAATAGGGGAGCAGTATGTTCTCAATATTCTGAATGCAGGAGAGGCCTCTTATCTAGAAGGGTGGGAGAACTACCAGGCAGTGGCTTCTTATGATCGTCAGCATTGGTTCCGTCTGCCAACGTCTTACAAAGATGGCAAATTGACCATCGTGGCAGAGTTAGAATGCGAAACCATTCAGATTGCGTATTTTGCGCCTTATAGCTATGAGCGTCATCAAGATTTATTGGCCGCAGTGCAAGTGCATCCGCTAGTGACGTTAGAGCATCTGGGTGAAACGCTTGATAAACGTGACCTTACTTTGGTCAAAATTGGTGACGGTGCTGCTCACAAGCGTAATATATGGATTACTGCTCGTCAGCATCCAGGTGAAACGATGGCTGAATGGCTGATCGAGGGCTTATTGTATAGCTTGTTAGATAGCGATAATGCGACTGGCAAACAGTTGTTAGATAAGGCAAACTTTTATATTGTCCCTAACATGAACCCTGATGGTAGTGTACGTGGACACTTGCGTACTAACGCTGCCGGAACCAATCTAAACCGTGAATGGCAAAGTCCAAGCTTAGACAAAAGCCCTGAAGTATTTCATGTGATTAATAAAATGGAAGCGACAGGCGTGGATCTATTTTATGATGTGCATGGCGATGAAGCATTGCCGTATGTATTCTTAGCTGGCTCACAAGGGACGCCAAGCTACAGTGACCGTCTCGCTGTACTACGTGATAAATTTTCAGAGGTATTGAAGTTAGCCAGTGCTGATTTTCAGTCTGAGATTGGTTATGAGATTGATGCACCAGGTGCTGCCAATATGACCGTTGCCACCAATTGGGTAGCAGAGCGTTTTGATTGCCTTGCTAATACGTTAGAGATGCCATTTAAAGACAATGATAATCTGCCCGATGAAGAGATGGGTTGGTCGCCAGAGCGTTCTATCAAATTAGGCGAAGCATCACTGGTAGCAATGCTAGCTGTCGTGGATGATTTACGATAACTATAGAAAAAAAGCTGCAGAAAATAAAAAGCTGCTAATGATGGCCAAGTGTTTTAGTGGTCGTCGCTAGCAGCTTTTTTTAATTTTTATCTTCACATTTGCCAATAACAGTCCTGATAAGATCAACATCATGGCCAGCATCTTCCACCACGTCACTACTTCTCCTGTGAGTAGTACTGAGGTCACCATACCGAATACGGGTACCAATAGTGCAAACGGCATAACCTTGGAGGCGGTATTTTGACTGAGTAAGTGTGCCCATAGACCAAAGCCAATTAAGGTTGAGATATAGACGATAAATCCAAGTGAGAGCCAAGACTTGAGTGATGCTTCAGTAAACGTCGCTAGCTGCCATGCATCAGTCTCAAATGTAAGAGAAGATATTGTCAATATCACGCAAGCAATGAGACCGCCCCAGACTACCAGCGCTAGCGCAGACAGAGCAGAGGCTTTATTTTTTCCAGTGCTAGATGTAGCAACAGATACCCTTGTTGCTTGCTGCATCGCTTTTAGAGCCGTTTGCTCTGACGCTTTTTCTGAGGCCTGTTTTGACGCTTGCTTGGAGGCAATATTACCAAAGCTCCAACCGATGGCCGCAATCAAAATACAGATGAACCCTGCCAAAGGCATATCACCGCCAAGGTTTAACGCAATCACGCTGAGTCCTAGTACACCGACCAACATACCGACGATTTGCATACGGCTGACTGCTTCACCCAATATAAAGTACGCTAGCAATACCGTAATAAAAATCTGAATTTGTAGCAGTAGTGCCGTCAGCCCCGGGGATGAACCCAGATGCATCGCTGTAAATACAAAGGCGTACTGCATGACAAATGTACCGATGGCATAAATAAACAAGGTACGGTTGAATTTAGGCGGCTTTAGAAACAAAACCAGAGGCACAGCAGTAAAGAAAAAACGCAGGGCGGTAAGCATCAATGGCGGAAAGCTCTCAAGACCCCACGCAATAAAAGTAAAATTTACGCCCCAGATAAAGGTAACCAGTATAGCCAATGCAGTATATATAGGGGACATATGAGCTATCCTAGAGAAATAGTATCCGTTGTCGGGAGTGGTTATATTTAATTGTGTTCAGCTTATGTTTGGCTGATATTTAGGCTTAGAATTATAGTCGAAAGGTCAATATATAATAAGAAGGTACTAGCACTATAGTCGATTCAATTTAAAAGTAGTACAAGGCAACCGAGTATAGATGTACATGTGATACTTCAAGCGAGGTTAACGCTGTAATACTTTATAGTGGAATGACTATATAAGTCTCTGATTGATCAGTCTAACGATTGAGCCAATACCTCGAAAATTTTTGAATGGCTCATCTGCGCCACATTGAACCGCATAAAATTTTCAGCATTGTCCGATTGGCTAAAAACATTGCCCGGTGCCAATACCACACCTTTGGATAAACAGCGATTGGCCAATTCGGTCGCATTATTATTCTTAGGTAATCGGCACCATAGGAACATACCTGCTTGTGGGAGCAGCCACGATACGATGCCTAATTTAGCCAATCGTGGTAGCGTCTGAGTACGAGCGCTTGCCAGCCGAGTATGGATATCATTCATATGCTTACGGTAGCCGCTATCAGTCAACGCTGAGAACACAACCGCCGCTGCTAACTGACTGCCACCAAAGCCAGTCGCTATCTTTAAATCTACCAAACTCTCAACCCACTCTGTAGGCGCTGCAATATAACCACAGCGTAGGGATGCTGATAATGTTTTAGAAAAACTGCCGATATAGAATACGCGTGATAACCCATCCAAAGCCGCCAATCTCGCTGCAGGCTTGACTTCAAAATCTGCAAAAATATCGTCTTCGATAATGTACAAACTAGCTGCTTGAGCCAATTGTAATACACGGTATGCCGTGGCAGGTGACAATGTTGCGCCCGTAGGATTGTGAATGGCAGCATTGGTGATGTACAGGCGCGGATTATGCTCATCTAAAATCGCTGCAAAGGCCTCTACATCTGGCCCGTTTAGCGTATAAGGCACGCCTACTACTTTGACCCGATGGGCAAGCAGCTGTGCTCGAAAGTTAAAATAACAAGGATCATCGACGACAACCGTATCACCCGGCGTCAGTAAGAATCGAAAAATCAAATCTATCGCCTGAGTGCCTGAATCTGTCAATATTACCTGTGACGGTTCTGCATTGATACTTAATCCTGACATACGCCGTGTGAGTAATTGACGCAATGCTAACAGTCCTAGCGGCGTTGCATACTCACTGATAATGGACGCGTCAGCTTTTGCCACATTTCGTAGACCACGGCGCATACCTGCCTCAAACAGCCAATCCGCTGGCAACCAACCGCAGCCTGGCTTTAGCGCACCATTGGGTGGCTCCAGCGACTGCCGTGATACCCACAATGGATCTACCACTCGGTCAATTTTTGGTGCTATATCTGTTAACGATAGCGGCGCTGTCGTCTCTGCCACATAGAACCCTGCACCAGGTCGAGAGTAGATAATTCCCTCAGTTTGCAGGCGCTCATAGGCTTCAACCACGGTAGATGGCGAGAACCCATAATCTTTGGCCGCGGCACGGACGGAGGGTAGTCGCGACTCAGGCATGTAGATAACGGTCGCTATTTTCTCTTTTACGTCAGCCATGACAACTTCGATGCGTGTTAGCTTCTGATTCATATTTTTTACAATTTTTGGTAAGGCGGCTTTTATGAAGGTCTTATCTCAAGGTTACAGCCATGACGATATATGGGTAGGATATCCCAACTGTATGGGTTTTATAGACCAAACAGTTCTGTCTAATTGTACTGTATTGTATATAGATAACCTACTGTGCTTTTGTTTTAATCATTGAACGTAAACGATGTAGAGGTAGGTGTCATTCTACTGTGAATCACACTAACCTCAGTCAATTCAACGATTATTATTCAAAAAGCAGTGATATATGACCATGAAAAAATATAACAAATATCTAGCCTTTGCCTTATGCGTGATAACGACAAGCGTCAATATTCAAGGCCCACTTTATGCCGTTTATGCACACAATGATGGCTATGGTGTACTAGCAACCACGATAGCGTTTTCCTTTTATGTGTTGGGTGTCATACCTGTATTGTTGGCTTTTGGTGGATTGTCTGATCGAATTGGACGGCGCAAGGTGATTTTAATCTCTCTAACCCTATCGATAGCAGCGACGGCTCTTATGTTGTTTTATCCATATACGCGCGCGTTAGCAGTAGCGCGATTCGTACTTGGTGTGGGAACCGCTCTAATGGCTGCTACGGCGACTGCCTATATGATTGAGCTGCTTGGTTCATCAGATACGATGCGTGCGACAGCGTGGGTGACGGCCAGTACAACGATAGGTTTTGGTCTTGGCCCTGTATTTACGACGGTTTCTTTGATGCTTTATGAAACTGAACAACCAGCCAGTTTTTTCTTACTACTAGCGAGCGGGCTGTTCGCTATGTTTCTGTTATATCAATTACCAGAGACGGCACCTAAACGCACTAATTTGCCCACCTCTATGCTACGGCTACCTTATTTTAATCGTGAAGTCATCTGGTATGGCAGCGGTATTTTGATTTGTTGGGCGACGACAGGATTGGTATTGTCAGTTATTCCCTCAGTGCTGGCCACGCATGGACTCGCTAAGTATGCAGGGGTATCCTCTATGTTAGCCATCAGTTGTGGATTGATCGTTCAGCCAATCGCCCGAAAACTTGACCCTCAAGTTTCAAGCAAGCTTGGTCTTCTGATCTTACTACCGGCTTATGCTTTATTGGCTTGGGGGACGTTGAATGCCAATCTACCAGTGATTCTTTTGGCGGCATTTTTGGCCAGTACTAGTTGCTATGGCTTTGTCTATTTAGGCGGTATGTTAGGAGTCGCAAAATCTGCTGGAAATGAGCAGGCACGTGCAAGTGCAGGCTATTTTCTGATGGCATATATAGGGCTTAGTGTACCCGTCATCTTTACTGGTTTGATTGTGGATCGGTATGGGGCTGCTACTGCATTCTACGCCTTTGGTGTGTTTTCATTAGTTGGTGTGATTGTCTTATTTGCTAGCCAGCCTATATTGAGAATTGGACGTCGTTCGAACGCCAATTTGCATAGCGTGTCTTAAAATAAGATTGATAATGCAATTTTCTATCCATTATCTTTTCAATTTTTCATGATTAGATTACTTGTCCTTTTTGTTATGTGAATTGTTTTAGTTCATTTATTATATCTAGCAGGCATGAGTGGTTCTTTGATGTCATTCATAAAGCTCATGTATCTGAATATCTACTACTGCCCAATCCATTCCTTCAAAATCTAGATTATCTTTATGTCTAGTACTATCGGTAGGTAGAGGAATGGCTTCGCCATCTTCTATCAATCCTTTTAGATGGAGCATAATCGCTTCTTTAGCATTATTAGAGATATCTGCACGTTCATCGCTGGCTGAATAGCAACCCACTATGTCTGGGATAAATATGCCATAAGCTGTTGTTTTATTACTTGGTGTAATTGCTATGGGATACTGCATTTAACATTCCTCATGAAGTTTGAACCTAAGTATAACTGCAACCGCTTAGATAATGCTCTACATAACCTCTTAAATATAACTCACTTTCAAAATTATATTGAAAGTGTTTTAGATGATGGCTACTGTTTGACCCACAACACTTTCATTACAATGGACGCTATCACGACGGATAAAATAGAACAGGTATCCAAAACTGAAACAATAATTCAAACAATAAGGGCGGTTTATGACTCTGAATACCACTAAAACAATTTTAATTACTGGCAGCACAGATGGCATTGGCAAATTGGCAGCGCTAAAACTGGCAGAAGCTGGGCACCAAGTGTACTTGCATGGCCGCGATGCTGACAAGCTTGCTAGCGTCATTGCAGAAGTTCAAGCAGTCGCGACAGGCGCAGCAGTAGATAATATTGATGGGTTTGTGGGTGATTTTTCTGATCTAACGGATGTGCTAAAGATGGCAGCAGACGTCAATGAAAAACTGCCAAAGCTCGATGTGCTCATAAATAATGCAGGGATTTATACCACTGCATCAGCAATGACTAAAGACGGTTTGGATGTACGTTTCGTGGTCAATTACCTAGCGCCTTATGAGCTGACCAATGCTTTATTACCTTTGCTCAAGCAGTCTGATAAAGCGCGTATCGTGAACTTAAGCTCAGCTGCGCAAGCGTCAATATCTTATCAAGCATTTTCAGGCCAGACCCGCCTCGATGATAAGGATGCTTATGCCCAAAGTAAGCTGGCACTCACGATGTGGAGTATGGCATTAGCTGACACCGTCGCTAGCAACGATATCAATGTCATCGCCGTCAATCCAGGCTCGCTACTGAACACAAAAATGGTCGATGAGGCGTATGGTCAGTATTGGTCATCAGCAGACAAGGGCGCAAATATCCTAACTGCATTGGCCATCTCGGATGAGTTCGCTGATGATACTGGTAAATACTTTGATAACGATATAAAAGATGGAGCAGATGGCGATGCAAGAGGGGCGTTTGGTCGACCACATGCTGATGCTCTAAACAAAGCAGCCATTGCAGAGCTTGAGCAGCAGACTCAAACAGTATTGCAGTCAATTTTTGCATAAGATGCATAAGACTTATATTTATCAGAATCAATAAATTTCAAACAATTAAACCATTACTAACTATATTTTCAAATTTTATTATTAAAAACTTTCCCATTAAAAACAGGATACAATATTATGCAAACTATTAAAGCTATTGGTTATCAAAACAATCTACCTATCGATAACGAACAATCGCTACAAGACATCACCCTTGATAAACCAGTTGCTTCAGGTCGCGATATTCTCGTAGAAGTGAAAGCCATATCAGTCAATCCAGTAGATTACAAAATCCGTGAAGGGCGTCCTGCTGCAGAGGGTGAGTATGCTGTTATTGGTTGGGATGCTGCTGGTACTGTGACGGCTGTCGGTGAAGACGTCAGTTTATTCTCAGTAGGCGATAACGTCTATTATGCTGGAGATTTGACCCGTTCAGGCAGCAATGCTGAATATCAGTTGGTCGACGAGCGTATTGTTGGACACATGCCAGCCTCTTTGTCTTTCGCTGAGGCAGCGGCATTACCACTGACGACGATTACAGCTTGGGAGATGTTGTTCGACCGTTTACAAGTGCCTGTCTCTGATAGCGCAGCGAATGACAGTGGTAGTAGTGAGAATGCTAATAACGTCTCAGTATTGGTCATTGGCGCAGCGGGCGGCGTTGGATCTATCTTAACTCAGTTATTAAAAACAAGAACATCTGCCACGATTATCGGTACGGCTTCGAGAGATAAGAGCGTGCAGTGGCTCAAAGATTTGGGTGCTGATCATGTCATCAATCATCGCAACCCATTGTCTGATGAACTACAAAAAACAGGTATTGCTGAAGTAGACTACGTGGTGAGTCTCAATAATACTGAAGATCATTATGAAGAAATCATTAAATGCTTAAAGCCGCAGGGTAAGCTTGGACTGATTGATGATCCAAAATCATTAGATGCCAACCCGCTTAAAACCAAAAGCTTAAGCCTGCATTGGGAGTTTATGTTTGCACGCTCAATGTTCAGTACGCCAGACATGATTGAACAGCATCATTTATTAAATGCGGTGGCAAAATTGATTGATGCAGGCGAGATCAAAACCACGGTCGCTCACAACCTTGGGGCTATCACCGCTGAACACCTACGCAGTGCGCATCAAATGCTAGAAAAACAGCAAGCGCATGGCAAAATTGTATTAGAAGGCTGGTCTGCATAACGCATAACGCCATTTAGATTAATAGGTCCAATGTGACGCTTTTAGCAGACACGTTGGACCTATTTAAATCAATGATAATAATAAACATAGGATAAATAGATGAGCACGCAAGCAAACAAACCACTTACCATCGTCGCCACTATCAAAGCCAAACCTGAGCACGTTGAACAAGTGAAAACTGAGCTACTTAAACTGACAGCAGCATCACAAGATGATCAAGGTTGTATTCAATATGACTTGCATCAAGAAAATGCAAATAGTAACGGTTTCGTGGTTTATGAAATTTGGGAAAACAACGAGTGTCTTCAGCAACATGTACAAAGCCCGCATTTCCAAAACTATGTACAAATAACAGATGGAATGGTCGATGAATTTATCGTTACTGAAATGACAGTTATCTCATAGGTTTGATCTATATTCTGCTGCTAACAATAAAATGAATGGTTGAAAGTCATGACTGAGACGACTGACTTTCATGCTTCAAAACAGCGTTTATTGATTTAGATATAAGTGGCTTTGAATAAAATATTCAAAGCCATTTATACGCTATTTGTTTGCTATCGAACGATGATTATTCTTGAGCAACGTTCAAAACGATTTTACCCACGTGTTTCTTTTCTAAGAAAATCGCTTGAGCAGTATGTATCTCTTTTAATGGAAAGGTACACGCCACGATTGGATTTATTTTACGTTGTTCGATACAGTTAACGAGGTTTTGGAACACTTCAGGCTGAAGCACAGTACAGCCGTAAAAGGTTAAGTCTTTTAAATAAAGTGTTCTGATATCTAGCTCTAATGGTTTATAAACCGCTACTATATTAAATAATCACTTCATCATTACCGATCCATTTGGGTCCTATCTCAACCTCAATATCACGTGCAGTAATGGGCTCAGCGCACTCGGAGCATACTGTCACCGGATGCATAATGTGACCACATGCCTTGTGTCTATGTAACAGCGGCGCCCCGCGTTCATCAGCCATGTATTTGTCACCCCAACTGACCAATGCCAGTACGACAGAGTGCAAATCTAATCCGCACTCTGTCAGTCTATACTCCTCACGTAGCGGCCGTTGCTGATAGGCGACTTTTTTTAAAATATCGTATTCAACCAGTTTGCGAAGACGGTTAGATAGGACATGGCGTGTAATGCCTAAGCGTTGCTCAAATACGTCGAATCGCCTGACTCCCAAAAAACAATCACGTAAAATCATGAGCGTCCAACGATCACCAATGACTGCTAAAGTGCGAGCCACCGAGCAAGACTGTTGGTCCAGTTCATCCCAGCGCATAGGTTATCTCCTTTATCTTTAAGCTATAGGTTAGCTTGACAGGGTCCAAAAATAAAGCTATGTTTTTGTTAGTTCTAAAAAGGAACCTATAAGGAAATAGATATGAACAGAGCACCCGTAGCAGTTGTAATCGGCGCAGGCGATGCCACTGGCAGCGCTGTTGCCAGACGTTTTGCGCGAGAAGGTTTTACTTTGTGCGTGACCAGAAGGACTGTTGAGAAGCTAGAAACATTAGTCAGTGATATCGAAGCGGCTGGAGGAGTAGTCAAGCCATTTGGTTGTGATGCGCGTATCGAGCAAGAGATGGTTGAGCTGTTTGCTCATATTGAAAAAGACATTGGCCCGATTGAAGTCGTGGTGTTTAACATCGGGGCAAATGTTCATTTCTCCATCTTAGATACGACAGAAAGGGTCTATCGAAAAGTGTGGGAGATGGGTGCCTTGGCGGGGTTTTTGACAGGTAGAGAAGCGGCAAAAGTCATGATTCCACGTGCGAGGGGGACAATTATTTTTACGGGTGCAACAGCGTCTTTACGCGGTAGTAAAGGGTTTTCGGCTTTTGCTAGCGCTAAGTTTGCTCTGCGGGCATTGGCACAAAGCATGGCGCGAGAGTTAGGACCTAAAGGCATACATGTCGCACACCCTATCATTGACGGTGCCATTGATACTGATTTTATTCGTGACAACTTTCCCGAGCGCTATGAGCTAAAAGACCAAGACGGTATCTTAAATCCAGAACATATCGCTGAGCAGTATTGGCAGTTGCACTGTCAGCCAAGGGATAGCTGGACGCATGAGCTGGATTTACGCCCATGGATGGAAACTTTTTAATCCTATCTGGTTAATAACCATCAAAACTTTTAATGGATTTTTAACATATTGCAAGGAATGCAAAAATGAGTAAACAAGTAGAATTTTTCTTTGATGTGGGCAGCCCAGCCAGTTATTTGGCATGGACACAGTTAGCGAGTATCGTGCAGCGTCACAATGCCGAGATTGTTTGGCGACCTATGTTACTTGGCGCAGTGTTTCAAGCCGTTGGTAACACCTCACCAGCTGCCGTACCTGCTAAAGGCGCTTATATGCTCAAAGACCTGAAGCGTTTTTCAGCCATCTATGACGTGCCTTTTTGCTTCAATCCATTTTTCCCAGTCAATACGATGCAGCTTATGCGCGGTGTTACCGCTTATTTGGGGACATCCAAATTTGAGAGTTATTTATCCGCTATCTTTAATGCGCTATGGGCTGAAAAGTTAAATATGGAATCACCAGAAGTTGTGGCTGAAGTTCTGTCGAAAGTAGGCATTGAGGCGACTGATTTTAAGGTACGTATTAGTGAGCCTGAGGTTAAAGCGCGTTTAAAATCTAGTACCGAAGAAGCAGTAGCACGAGGCGTATTTGGGGCACCAAGTTTCTTCGTAAATGGTGAGATGTTTTTTGGTCAAGACCGGTTGAGCTTTGTTGAAGATGCTTTGAGAGACTGAGAATAGTAAGTCATAGGATATATAGATTGCACTGTACTAGCTCAACGATAGTCCATTGGCTTTCAATCCACCAGACATCAGCCGCGATACGTAACCGTGATTTTTCTTCACTGTGGTTTCTCCAGAAAATAACCTTACCACTCAGTTTAATGATTAAGCTCTATGGTTACATTAAGACAAGTCTATATAGTGATAGTTTTGCTTAGACTGCTCTAGTTCCTCTAAATCTATATCTACTGTTACTATATCTGGCGACGAACCAAGTTTTTTGATGATTCGTCCCGTAGGAGAAACGATTAGACTCTCTCCTACAAACTGACCGCCATGACCGACGCCGACACCATTGCAGGTAATCACAAAACATTGGTTCTCTATAGCCCGAGCTTGAGTCAATACATAGTGGGTATTTGCATAGGGAGACATATTACCGTTTGGCATAAATATGATCTGTGCGCCTTTTTTTGCCAGTGCTCTTGAGCCTTCTGGAAACTCTAGCTCAAAACAAATCTGAGCACCGCAAACCACATCATTAATGCTAACCACTGATAAGTCTTCTCCACTGGTAAATACCCCAACATCATCAAGCCAAAGTTTTGACTTTCGGTGTTTATGAATGATTTTGCCGTTTTTTATAAAAGAACATGCGTTATAGAAAAGTTGATCCTGTTTGTCAATATGTCCAATAATGATGGTTGAATCTGTATTTTTGCTTGCTTTCAATATGCTGTGAAAGTGCTCTGTTGATTGATGATACAACGCTTCAATATTGTCTAGCGTCGGAAAGCCAGTCAAAGCAAGTTCTGGAAAAATCATAAAGCCATCGCAAACTTGATGATCATGGATTGATTTTAATATCGCAGCAGCATTTACCGATACTTGATAATCGGTAATATCCATTTGATTGAGGGTTACTTGCATAGGTCTTGCTCTTTATCGTAGGGGGTTGATACTTTCACAGCACTTATTAGTCGCAATTATAGGTAATACTCGTTAATGATGAACTTTAGAAACACTTATTTAAAATGCTACTTAAAACACTCTTAAAGACATTGTGACTCTAACCAACGACTCAATTTAATGATGTCTGGTTGATTTGACTTTAAGTCATTATAAAAGAAATAGAAACTGTCGCCAGTGAGTAATTCATGCATTGGGATTCTAACAAGATTTTGCTGATGTGTTTGTTCTAGCATCATATAGTTGTCGATAAGCGTAATACCTAAGTTATAACGCGCGGCCTGTGCGGCAAGCAGTACGTGGCTAAACTGATTGATTTTTACATTACTTGGAAACTCGAACCCGCCTGCTTTACACCATTTTAGCCAATCATTAGCCGTACCTTCACTTTTGTCAGAATATTTTACGGACAGTATAGGGTGTTGCCATAACCCCTCAGGCAATGGCTGATCCTTTATTTCTGCCCAAAGCTTTTGGCCACAGACAGGAAATAGCTTCTCAGCGAATAAAAGCTTGCTGACTACATTGCGTTTCGGTGGATTGACGGTAATAAAGCAATCCGAACATTGCTCATTATAGTCGTCTTGGTCTGTCACCATATTTAAGGTCAGCTCAATCTCTGGGTGCTGTTCGCGGAAGTTTTCTAACCGAGGAATCAACCAATTGACAGCCACTGAACTATACAGCGCTAGGCGAATATGGCCAGGCTTATCATGGCGAATGGCCTGACTGGTATTGGATAGAGTAGTCAGCGATTGATTTACTTCTGTGAAATAGCGAGCACCTATATCTGTTAAAGAAAGGGTTCGGCCCTGCCTATAAAATAGCGCTTCACCAAGATACTCTTCAAGCATTCGAACCTGATGACTCACGGCACTTTGCGTCACGTTGAGGCTTTCTGCTGCCTTAGAAAAACTATTAAGCCTTGCTACAGATTCAAAGCATTGTATGGCACGTAATGGAGGAAGTTTCATTATGAGTTCAACTAATACTAAACGTTTTTATATCATTATACGTCATGAGTATACGCGAATATACTATTTATCTGACCATTAGATTAAATGGCTTAATTTAAAATTTTATGTATTTTGAGATAGGTATAAGCATGATAATGCCGAAGATGAGTGTTGGATTTGCAATGATACTGTTGGTTGCAGGAAACATGATTGCAGTCCTTTCAGATGCGCTGATAAAAGAGTTGCCAGATGGCGCAGCGGTCTATCAGTTTGTGCTATTGCGTCAGCTAACAGCTATCTTGATGCTGCTACCGTTTTGTTTATTCAACCCAAAAGCCAAGCTACTTAGTAACGTAAAATGGCATTTTGTACGTGGGCATATTTGGTTGTTTGGCGCGGTATTTATGGTGTTGTCTATTCAAGCGCTACCGCTAGCCACGGTCAATGCGATTTTTTATACTGCGCCTTTACTGATGTTGCCTTTAGGGTTTCTGTTTTATAAAGACAGACTCACCGCGCCAAGCATCGTTGTGGCAATACTAGGCTTCATAGGTATTCTTGTCGTGGTAAAACCAACACAAATTAATATGGGTGCTATATTTGCGCTGATCGTGGCCTTAACCATGGCGACGAACAACCTACTAGTGCGTAAATTGCCTTCGAATCACACCGTTACTCAGACCTTGTTTTTGACCAATTTAGTCGGAATACCATTGGGGCTTGGTTTGGCTATTTGGGAAAATGCTCCTTTGAGTTGGTACGCGCTATGGATAGCAGCAGGCTCAAATTTGTTTATTTTGATCTATGCGGGTATCTGCGTACTGGTCTACCGAGCGGTTGAAGCACATAAAATATCTAGTGCAGAATATACCGGTCTGTTAGGAGCAGTGGTTATCGGCATCGTATGGTTTGATGAAATACCAGATATCAGTCTTTTGATAGGTTCTGCTCTGATTGTCTTACCTTTGATTTGGCTCGCCACGCTTGAGTCTATTAAATATAAAAGAACAGCCTTATAGCGTTTTGAAACATAGAGAGCGGATAAAGAAAGCGTCATAATATTCGCATGAATTTATGTCATGAATTCGTGTGTTTAAATCGTTTTTTTCATACTCATTTTTTGTGGCAAATTACTATAGATACAACCATTCAGGCAAGGCTCTAGTCTTCAATGGAGCCTGTGTTTGTTGGAGTTATTACTATAGGGAGGCCAAATGATGAGCAACATAACCACATTTTCAGTCACATCTTCAAATCGAAAAATCGACCCTTCACGGCGTCGAGGTGGCACGTTTAAAGCTGATGGCTCTTTGAACGATAATGACCGTGTCGAGATAGGTCCAACAGATCTTGCATTCAATGAGTGGGCTGAGCTAGGGCTGACACCTCCTAACCTTACACGAATGCGTGAATACCGCCTCCAAAGAATCGTAAAAGAACTACAGAAAAGAGATCTTAGCGGTATCTTATTGTTTGATCCTCTTAATATTCGATATGCGACTGACTCCACAAATATGCAGGTATGGGTAACCCACAATCACTCTAGAGCCTGTTTTGTATCGGCATCAGGCCATCTTATTTTATGGGATTTTCACAATTGTGAGCACTTATCAGCACACCTTCCTTTGATCAAAGAAGTCAGAGGAGGCGCTTCTTTCTTCTACTTTGAAACCGGTGATAGAACTGACGAACATGCCTCTAGGTTTGCTTCAGAAATTCAATCTATTTTACGGGAGCATGCTGGAGCCAATAAAAGATTGGCTATCGATAAAATTGAAATTGCTGGTTTCAATAAGATAAAACAGTTAGGAATCGATGTTTTTGATGGTCAGGAAGTGATGGAGTTTGCTCGATCTATTAAGAACGAAGATGAAATTAATGCCATGCGATGTTCAATTGCCTCAACAGAGGTTGCGATTAAGTGCATGCAAGAAGCAATAGTACCCGGCATCACTGAGAATGACATATGGTCTATTCTTCATGCGGAAAATATTCGTCGAGGTGGTGAGTGGATAGAATGTCGAATTCTTTCTTCAGGGCCTAGAACCAATCCTTGGTTTCAAGAAAGCGGCCCTCGAATTGTGAAGGAGGGTGAGTTACTTGCATTCGATACAGATCTGATTGGCCCTTATGGAATGTGTGCAGACTTGTCTCGAACTTGGATGATTGGAGAGAGCTTGCCAAGTGCAGAGCAAAAGCATCTCTATCAGGTAGCTTATGAACACATCCAACACAACATGAATATATTGAAACCAGGAATGACATTTGAAGAGGTGACAAAATCTGGTTTATTGCTTCCTGAAGAATATAGAGCGCAAAGATATGGTGTGATGATGCATGGCGTTGGTCTTTGTGATGAATACCCGTCTATTCGTTACCCCGAAGACCTTGAATGCCATGGCTATAGTGGTGTGTTGGAGCCGGGCATGGCCCTCTGCGTTGAAGCGTATGTAGGTCGAGTTGGTAGTAAAAGTGGTGTCAAACTTGAAGATCAAATCATTATTACAGACACTGGGTTTGAAAACCTTACTAATTATCCATTCGAAGCCGCTTTATTGGCTAATTAAAGATAGTTTATTGGTTGTATGAATATTGTCTCAGAGCTTTTGGATTATGCTTATTTGAATATCATTGATGGTCATCTATAAAAGCTTGTTAAGATAAAGATTTGACATAGGTATAGTGTATTATCTGCGGATTTAGGTGGTTAGGATACTGATCAACACGTTGATAGCCATTCTTATCGTAGTACTGATAAGTACATAAAGTGTCTGTATGTGATGCATACGTGGTTACGCCCTGTGCCACGAGATAAGTCTCAAATGCCTGAATTAGCGTCGCTCCAATACGGTGGCGACGATAGTCAGGATCTACACAGAAGAACTGTAATTCGTTATCAAAATCGACTGTCTTTCGTTTCGCACCAGCCGTTTCTTTTTTCTGTAAATCACTTAATACCTGTCGACCTTGTTCAGATAGACCCAGCTTGTTTTCTATCTGATCAATAATGGGCTTATCATCGAATGACAAAGCTTTATGTGGATCTTGTCTAGTGTTCCCTATCACCACACCACAAATAATGTCATCATATTCTGCAACTTGTATAAAAGTAGCATAATGACAGTCTTTAGCTAGAAATAGGGTAGCCAGTTGCTTTAGAACCTGCTTATCTGTAGCAGTAGTAAATACACTCAAATTCATATTGACGACAAAGAGGTCGACAATGGCTGCAAAATCTTTAGGCGTAGCACGACGATACTGTATTGTCATTAGTCACTCTCATTTATCATTAAAAGTGCTAGCGTATGCTGATTGACCGAGCATTCATACGCCAGCATTTTGACACTCGTATTTCGCTAACAGACTTATCAAATAATGATATTTATATCTAATAGTCCGTATTTACCACTTCATTTCACCTGTATTGACTTGACTGCTCAACTCTAAATCACTTCCTCCGGGCAACGCTGGATAAGCTGATTTCATGGTAGAAATCACTTTTTCTGACTGCTTGGAGTCTTGCTTTTTTGCCTCATCCAGTGCTTGCTCAAAGGTTTTTAGATAACTGAGAGTGAAATCAACAGCATAGTCTTTTTTGAGTAGGTTGCCTGAATAGTGACCTGGTAGCACAAGGTTTGGCTTTAATTGCTTCATGTGTTCCAATGATTGCATCCAATCGCTACGAGCTTCTTTAGTTTGGGTATCAGCAGTCCACACATGCATACCTGATGTTACTGACACACCGCCGAACACAGTTTTTGACTCTGGTACCCACATGTATGCTTGATGGGTTCCCATCTCCTTGATTTCAATTTTGTGACCTTCTAGGGTCAGTGTAGACTGATCAAGTGTTTGCGGTACTGTGATCTTGGTAGGCGCATGCTTGCCAAGGATTGGACCCCAATGCTTTAATTTTGCATCTTTAGTCGCCTCAATGTGTTCAATAATAGAAGGGCTAGACATAACCTTCACATTAGGGAAGGCTTTGACTAAAGGCTGAAGACCGAAATAGTAATCTGGATCGCCTGCCGTGATATAAATCATTTTTAGGTCTTTATTACTTTTTTTGATCATATCAACCAAAGCTTCACCATCTTTGACACTAAACTGTGCATCGAACAAGATAGCATCTTTCTCGCCACTTGCCAGCACAGAGGTCACTGGGAAAATAGCATTTTGATCAGGTTTATATGCTTGCAGTTGTAGATCGGCTGCGTTTACTTGGGTTGCGAGCAGTAGCACACTGGCCGCCATAGAAGCTGTCATTAATTTTTTCATAGTTCACCTATATTTTCGTTTGAGTAAATAGACCGCGTTAATAGCGGTATTCGTTGTTAGTGGCTATTCTATTCGATTGTATTTCGTTTAAATACGCTATAATTCGGCATTTACTGTTTCAGTTTTCGCGCAAATAAGGATGTAGAGATGGATAGGCTGACCGCGTTGCAGGTGTTTATTACGATCGTCGAGCAAGGTAGCTTGAGCCGTGCCGCGGACAATTTAGACATGTCTAGAGCTAAGGTAACGCGCTATCTGACAGAGCTTGAGAGCTGGATGGATATGCGCTTATTACATCGCACCACTAGAAGTCTGAGCCTCACTGCACCTGGTGAGCAGACCCTTGAGGTGGCGTACCAGTTGCTTGGATTGACTGACTCGTTGGATCAGATACGCAATCAAAATACTTTGGAGCTAAAAGGTCAGCTGCGAATCACTGCCAGCTTTTCGCTGATTGATAGCCTGTTGATGGATGTGGTTGGTCGTTTTGTCTCTCACTGGCCGCAAACAGCGATTGATATTCTTACCACTGATGATTCGGTCAATTTAGTTGATGCCCGTATTGACTTAGCTATTCGTATCACCAATGACTTGGAGCCAAATGTGGTTGCCAGACGTATCGGTGAGTGCCACTCTATCGTATGCGCTGCACCTGAGTATTTACAAAGGCGTGGCAGACCTACAGATGTACAGTCGCTTATACATCACAACTGTCTATCGTTTGCGTATTTTGGACGGTCTGCATGGGTGTTCGATGGGCCAAATGGTCCAGAGTCTGTTCCTATTTCTGGCAATATCAGCGCCAATATCTCTGAAGTCTTGCTCTCTGCCACGTTGCGTGGACATGGGATCAGCTTACAGCCATCTGGCGCAGTCAAATCTTTGATTGCATCTGGACAACTTATTGAGTTATTGCCTGAATGGAAACCTAAAACTTTGGGTGTTTATGTGGTTTATGCCAATCGAAAGCAGGTGACACCACTACAAAGAAAGTTTATTGATTTTCTCGCCGAAGAAATAAAGCGTTCGCCTTATTGGTAGCAAAAAACTCATAAACTAGGATATTAATAGATAGGAAAAATAGACAGGAAATATCTTACGACGGCTCTAATGTTAACATTAGCCAATAGGTATTTATTGCTACTATGATTGAGGATTAAAGGCGTAGATTATGCATAGTCTGATTACGCATAAAAGGGGTTATCGCTTCTATATATATGAACTAATACATGGTTTGATCATTAGCAGAACCCTTAGGTATTTGCTGGATAGAATCCCAATGCTCAACAATTTTCCCACTATTATCAAATCGAAAGAAATCCATCGTCACGAATTCATCGATGGTTTTATCTTCGTTATGCCAGACTTGATGGGTATGCAATGAGACTAAGTCATCTTCAGTGATACAACGTACAAACTCAATTGACTTATTTGGATACTGTGCTTGCATCCGTTCAAAGTATTCAATAAATCCTGATTTACCATTGGCTACAGCGGGATTGTGTTGAATATAATCATCACCTACATAATCAGCGACAGCTTTTTGTGGATTACCCTCGTAAGCGGTCTTATAGAACGCGATAGCATTTTTTTTATTGTTTGCCAAATTCATCGTCGGCTCCAGTTATTATTTATGTTTACTTTGAAAACAACATAGTAGATTAATAAGAAATATTATTAAAAAACGTCAGAAAATCTATAGCAGAAACTCAAACGGCCAATAGCAACGCTAAAATTATGCTTATTGACCATTTGATAATGTTCAACAGACCCTAATGATTGCTTAAGCCCTAATAAAAATAGTCTCTTCACTCAAGCGTGATTTAGGTATTTTGGCATTAAAGTCATCATCGCTGCGGTAGCCAAACGATACCACTGCCACAGCAGAATATCCTTTGCTACGTAAGTCGAACTCCGTATCAAGCGCCTGTAAATCAACGCCTTCCATAGGGACGGTATCAATACCCAAAAGCGCGCTGCCCAATAGTACTCCGCCCATGTTGAGATATACCTGTTTGGCAAGCCAATGTGGCTCATCTTTGGCATCGAAGCGATGCATATCTAAGAACAATTGGCGACCTTGATGCATCTGTGCTTTGAATTCTGGCTGCGCATAGCGACCATCTTGATCTTCTTTTTCTAAAACCGCCTGCATGTATTCATCGTCGGCATGGATACGAGTACAGAAAACCACCACATGTGAGGCATCTAGGACTTTAGGTGTATTAAAATGAAAGGCACCTTGCGTGCTTTTGGCAATGCGTGCTTTGCCTGCGTCATCATCTGCAATGACAAAGCTCCATGGTTGAATATTGGTGCTTGATGGACTCATTTGTAGCATGTCTTTGATCTGCTCAAAATCTTCAGCAGATATCTTTTTATTGGCATCAAATACTTTGGTGCTGTAACGCCAGTTTAGTGCTTCATTAATGGTTTTCATGATTGTCCTTAAGTAAAGTAAGTTTCAGTTTTTTAGTCAGCTGGTAATACAAACGGATTTAACAAACGGTGCTACTCAATCCTTATTCGTGCATAGATAAGTTGAATGATTAGCCCGTCCTAGCGATGACTCATAATAGTAAAGTTCATACATTAGAACCACTAACTACAAGAGAAAACACTTTCAATATTATTTTGAGAATATGGCGTTTCTAATCTGTTTAAAGGTTATTTATTAGCTATATTAGGACGTATAATGAATGTACTTTATCAATTGATAAATTTATTAAACGCATAAACTGATCTTAAAACGGTGCGAAATTATCAGGCTGACTGTGCGTAGCAGTCCAACGTTGATTGGCATCAATATGACTATTAAGCCCAACTCCTCGTGGTATTTGCATATTATCGCCATACAGCCAAAGCACCATATTGGTACGTTTGCCACTAGTAATTGGATGTGCGGCGTGCGGCACCGAGCCTCTATGAATAATCGCCATGCCAGGTTTAAAGATGGCACGTTTGGTTTGCCCCAAATGGCGATCAACAAAGTCAACTTCTGATCCAGTAAAGTCTTCGCCTGGCAGATTTAGGTTAATATTCATAGTCACCGCTGAAGCATCAGTATGCAGTTGTAGCGATGTGTCGCCTGTCGGCTGGTATTGAATCGAGAACCCAAAGGTCTGAGTGTCATAGCCATAAACATTGGCAAATAATAGCCGAGCGATAGGACGCATATATTGATTCATGACTTTATGATAAAACGCCTGAAAATTAGGGGTGGCCAAATAGCCTAGTGAGCGCGCATCTAGCATGGCCCCATTACTGTTCAATGCGATACCATAAGGAGGACGTATTGGGATATTAGCGTCTGCGATTGCTTGCAGATAACGGCGCAGCGTTGATAGTTGTGCTGGATCAAAGAGTTGTCCTTGGTATACGTCAGGTAGTATCTCTTGCCATAAATTTTTAACAGCCGTCTCCGTAGAAGGAGTGTGCCATGCTTGCGTCACTGCATCACGTAGAGTTGGATCAAATAATGAGTCATCGAGTACAGGCAAGTCATGCTCAGTGGTTTCCCACTCTGCCCATGCTTGCTCTAGTAACTGGCTGTTTTGATGCCAGAAATGCTCTACCGATGGTGCACGTCTAAGCATGTCTGATTTTGAAGGTAGTGGTAAGTTGCGTGCTTGCTGTAGTGCGCTTTGTTTATTATCTCTATCATGGTGGCTATGGTGTTGAGTAACCTGTGTGCTTGTAGGCCGTATTATAGTATCCATCGTGTATCTCCAAATGTGTGAGTAAATCTTATAGGTGCATGCTACTATAATTAATGATTTTGATAATCAGCAGGTTTAGAGAAACAGTTTCAATAATTTTTATATAATGATGAGGCTAGCAGCAGCAAGCGATGGTGGTTGCTAAGTTAGACGTTAATTGAACGAAGGCATGACGATGAAAAATTTGCAGGATTTACGTATTTTTATTGAGACCGCTCGCTTAGGTAGCCTATCTGCCTGTGCTCGGCACTTAGATCTGTCGCCTGCCGTTGTGAGTGCAGCGGTCAAGCGATTAGAAGCCGAAATCGAGACGGTATTATTTGTTCGCTCTACTCGTAGGCTGCGTCTAACTAGCAAGGGTGAGCAATATTTGAAGCATTGCCGAGATGCGGTGGCTATCTTAGACAATGCTTACGCAGGACTACATGACAATGATGCTGAGCTGACCGGTACCATCCGACTGTCGGCATCATCAGATTTGGGACGAAACTTAATTTTGCCTTGGCTGGACGATTTTATAG
The DNA here is from genome assembly GCF_002836735.1 of Psychrobacter sp. 4Bb. GTDB lineage: Bacteria > Pseudomonadota > Gammaproteobacteria > Pseudomonadales > Moraxellaceae > Psychrobacter. Next base: position 131,583 of record NZ_PJAS01000051.1, read on the forward strand.
ACATTCACCCAAAAGTGACGGTGCAGCTACATATGTCAGACAGCTATGTGGACTTGTACGGTCAGCAGATTGATTTGGCACTACGTTATGGCGCACCCAAAGATTCATCACTGGTCGCATTACCCATAGTGTTGAATAATCGCCCTATACTGTGTGCGTCAAAGGATTATTTGAGCAAAATTTATAAGGATATCGGTATCCCAAAAATGCCGGAAGATTTGTCGCAGCATAACTGCTTACGTTTGGGTCATGATGAAAAGTATTTGAGCGAGTGGACCTTTGAAAAAGAGGGCAAGACTAAACGTGTGGCAGTGGATGGGAATCGTAGAAGTAAAGACGGTGACGTTGTGCACCGCTGGGCAGTGGCGGGTAAAGGCATCGCATTAAAGTCTCAGTTAGATATAGCCGGCGATTTAAAGGCAGGGAGACTTGTCGAGGTGGAGTTGGACGGCTGGCAAGTGGCCAACTATCCACTATATTTGATTTGCCCAGAACGGCGATTAATCGATCCACTGTTTAATGCGGTCAAAGAATACTTGATTGAACGAGTAGAGCAAGTATTAAGGTAAAACGAAAACTAATTATTATCCTATTTAATCAGATGAGCAAAACAGCAGTCCCTATACGGTGATTGCTTTATGACTCTTTTAACTATTGCCATATCTTATCAAGCACCGTAAACCAGTTTTTTGACGTCACCTTTTCAATCAGTTGATTTGAGAAGTTACGTTGTTGCATCCGCTCAATCAACATGGAGATTTGACTGATATCAGATAGCTTATCAGGTAGTAGGCAACCATCAAAATCAGAGCCAAAACCAACATGATCTTCGCCTAGATGGTCAATTAAATAATCAAGATGATCGACAATCACATCAAGCGAAGTTTGCGTATTACGTTGCCCATCTGCACGAAGAAATGCCACATCGAAATTCACCCCAACCATACCGTCGCTTTGTTTAATAGCAGCCAGCTGCTGATCGGTTAAGTTCCGTGCTTGCTGACAGAGAGCATGTGCGTTTGAATGTGTCGCAACAATAGGCTGGCAGGCAATCTCTAGCGTATCCCAAAAAGCGCGTTCATTCATATGCGACACGTCGATCAGCATCTGCTTGTCATGACAGGCCAAAACAAGCGCTTTACCTTGAGTTGTGAGCCCAGTTCCCGTATCTGGAGAGTGTGGAAAAGACGCATTTAAGCCATCACCGAAGAGGCTCTTTCTATTCCATAGTGGGCCAATGCTTCTGAGTCCGGCATCATAAAACACATCTAGCAGTTCAGGCTGTATGGCTAAAAACTCAGCACCTTCCAAATGCAAAACGATGGCCAGTTGCTGATTTTGCTGACAGGCTTTGATTTGTTCTAGCGAGGTGCAAATCTGGATCTGACCGTTTGATCGTGCCTCTAGTTGCTGTGCAAGTGCTAACTGCGCACAGCAGATATCGACGATTTCTTGCGGTGTAAAATCTGAATGTGATGGGTTGGCTAATTTGTCAGGATGATTATTTTTCACATAAGCGTAGGGCGGTAAAAAAATAGAAAATAATCCGCCCATCCAATTCGCTTCTTTGCAGCGTTGTAAGTCCAAATGTCCCGGTAACGTGCCATGAATAAAATCATGCACAGGATCGACAGCTGAACTTAGCCAAAGTCGAGTCAACAGATCATTATGTCCATCAAATATCACAGGCTTAGTATCAGTATCCATATTCAATCCGTTACCATACGAGTAGGAATCAATTTGTCTTTATTCAGCTGCTTGTTACTCAGTGTTTTAGAATTCTTTGGATTACGAAAGCGCAACTCTTTAAAAGGTACAGGCGTCTCGCTGTTGATACGCGCCTCCTCGATCAGGTAGTGATAAGGCGATTTGCCACAGACAGGATCAGCATTTTTGGCGTCCCCAGTCAGCATAAACGCTTGGCAACGGCAGCCGCCATAATCGCGCTCTTTGTCTGGGCAGCTTTGGCACATATCGGGCATCCAGTCATCACCGCGAAACTGATTGAAACTGGCAGATTTATACCAAATATCTGACAGTGGTGTATGTCGTACATTGGGGAACTGTATTGGCATTTGTCTGGCAGCATGGCAAGGTAGGGCTGTACCGTCTGGTGCGACTGTTAAGAAAATCTTGCCCCAACCATCCATACAAGGTTTCGGATGTTCTTCGTAATAGTCAGGCACCACGAAAATAAGTTTGCATTTGATACCACGTTCTTCAATCTGCTTGCGGTATTCATTGGTAATGCGTTCGGCTCGGACCACTTGCGCTTTGGTTGGTAGCAAACCCTCTATATTCTCAAATGCCCAACCGTAAAACTGACAAATAGCCAGCTCGACCGTGTCGGCTTCCAGCTCTAAGCAGAGGTCAATAATCTGGTCAATCTGATCGATGTTTTGCCGATGAATCACAAAGTTAAGTACCATCGGATAGTCGTATTGCTTAACCAGACGTGACATCTCGTACTTTTGCTCAAAGGCATGTTTTGAACCTGCCAAGGCATTGTTGACCGTAGGATCACTGGCTTGAAAGCTAATCTGAATATGCTGAAGACCTGCTTCTTTTAAACGTGCAATCCGAGCCTCAGTAAGCCCCATACCTGACGTGATTAAGTTGGTATAAAAACCTTGGTTATGCGCATAAGCGACCAACTCTTCTAGGTCTTGACGAACCAATGGCTCACCGCCAGAAAAACCAAGCTGCACTGCGCCCATTTGCCGCGCCTGATCAAACACATCAAACCATTCTTGGGTCGTTAGCTCCTGCTTATACTGAGCATAATCGATAGGGTTTGAGCAATAAGGGCATTGTAAAGGGCAGCGATAGGTCAGCTCAGCAAGTAGCCATAACGGTAGCCCGACTGGCGCAGTCATATTAAATCAATCCAATGTTCACGCTGGGCGACCAGCATATATTCAATGATGTCTTGCTCGATTTCGGGAATATCGCCAAACATAGCTTGTACCTTTTGGATAATATCGGCGATGGTTGCTTGACCATCAATGTGTTGCCCGATGATGCTGGCACTCTCATTTAGTTTGATCATGCCTTCAGGGTAGAGTAAGACATAGGCATCTTGCGCTGGTTCAAACTGAAAACGATAACCGTGACGCCATACCGGTACGATGGATTGATCCAGCTCAGGTAAACTAGCAGGTATACTCATTTGAACAATCCTTTATGCCAGACATTGTCAGTGGTAACGCTTTGATAAGGGGCTTGATTATGCACATAGGCCAAGCTCAAGGCATCCAAAATCGTCCATAAGATATCGAGCTTAAACTGTAGGATCTCAAGCATACGCTCTTGTTGCTCAGCCGTTTTGAACGAGTCAAGCGTGATGGTCAAACCATGCTCAACATCGCGGCGCGCTTGGCTCAAGCGTGAGCGGAAATAGGTATAGCCTTGCTCTTTTATCCAAGGGTAATGCTTGGGCCACGACTCTAAACGTGACTGGTGAATTTGCGGGGCAAACAGCTCGGTCAGTGAGCTACTGGCGGCTTCTCGCCATGAGGTACGACGCGCAAAGTTCACATAAGCATCGACGGCAAAACGCACACCCGGTAGCACTAGATCTTCAGAAATCACCTGCTCACGCGTCAAACCAACTGCCTCTGCCAGACCTAACCATGCTTCACGACCGCCGCCGTCAGGATAGACGCCATCTTGATCAATCATGCGCTGAATCCATTCTTGACGCACGCGCTGATCAGGACAGTTTGCCATAATGGCCGCGTCTTTCAATGGAATGTTGATCTGATAATAAAATCGATTGGCAACCCACGCTTGGATTTGCTGCTGGCTGGCTTTGCCTTCATGCATCATGATATGAAAAGGATGGTGGATATGATAATACTGACCTTTTGCCATAATCGCTTGTTCAAACGCTTCTGGACTGAGTGCTGTGTTTTCTTCTTGCATTGTTCTCACCTTACGATTGCTATCATTGCCTTACCGTTTGTCTTACAGCTCAATCTGCATACCATCAAATGCTACTTCAACACCATGTTGTTTTAATGTCGCGGCTTGTTCAGACTGTTCATTTAATATCGGATTGGTGTTATTGATATGGATCAGCACCTTACGAGCGTTATCTAACTGATCTAGATAATGCAGCGAGCCATCTTCACCACTAATATGTAAATGCCCCATGTCTTGGCCGGTCTTCGTACCGACACCGCACTCTTGCATTTCATTGTCCGTCCATAACGTACCGTCAATCATCACGCAATCAGAGCTTTTCATAATCTGCATCACTTGATCATCAATCTTACCGAGACCTGGCGCATAAAAGAGTTGTTTTTGTGTTTTTAAGTCTTTTACAATCAGCGCAATATTATCGCCATCATGCGGATCATTACGATGCGGGGAGTAGGGCGGTGCTGAGCTTCTAATCACTAAAGGCGTCAATTCTAAATTGTCAAATCCTTCAATCTTAAACGTCTTTTCTGGATCAATTTGATTATATTGCAAGCCGCCATTCCAGTGCTTTAACATATTAAAGAGAGGAAATCCTGTCGTTAGATCTTGATAGACCATGTCAGTACACCAAACAGGAATTGGACAACCTTCACGCAGGGTCAACAGCCCCGTCGTATGGTCAAGTTGACTGTCCATCAAGACCACATTGGTGATGCCGGTATCTCTCAATTGACGTGCTGGCTGTGCTGCCTTGAACTCAAATAATTGTTGGCGGATATCAGGGGATGCGTTGAATAAGATCCAATCCACACCATTTTCTGATATGGCTATCGAAGATTGGGTACGGGTTTTTGCCTGAATCGTGCCTTGACGGACACCGTGGCAATTATCGCAGTTACAGTTCCACTGCGGGAAACCGCCACCAGCAGCTGAGCCTAAAACGTGAATATACATAAATCAATATTTCCAAAAAAATAAAAGCCCTAATCATCTAGGGCTTTTAATGGATTGAGTGCTAATGAGTTTTAGCGTGCTTCGAAGTACATAGTCACTTCGAAACCGATACGAATGTCTTGAAAAGCTGGTTTGGTCCATTGCATGGGATTACTCCGGAACGATCTTACTATTTAAGAAGTAAGATTAATAAAGTGAATGAGTGATAAAGGGTAGTATAAGCTGCCCCCCGCTGTCAATTTCTTAGATGTTAGTAAAGCGTTAACGAGCATCGATTAAGCAGTCTTTTATAGCATAAATGAAAGCCTATTTATCATACCGAAAAGACAGTATATCGAGCATAAGATTAAAAATATCTTTGAATAGTTTGAGTATAAATTCTAACTATAAAAAATCTGCTCGAGGGAAGTCAGGTGTATTTCGAGAACTTATGAGTTATACAGATATATTGCAAAAACCGAATTTATCTATAAAGTAATAGATTAACTTGATAGATATTGGAGCCTGAAGATGATTGCTGAATTACAAGGCAGTGAGTTAACCAAAGCAATCTTGGAAAATGTCAGCGACTATGTATGGTGTGCTGTCAGCAACGTTAGCGATGATTATGCTGTAGTAACCATAGATAATGGTTACTACGAATTATTGGTTCCTATTGTAGCCTTTAATAACGATCAGTTCGTTTGTGATAAAGGTGAGCTATGGGAATATGCTGTCTCAGTAAAGAGAGTGGCGCTTACTCATGATGATGTAGGGCTATAACTCATTATCAATATAATGACTGTTACGTTCTACATACAGATTAGTTTTACAGCCTATGTACTAAAATCTACCATCTATCTACAACTTCTTGTTCTAGCTGACAATACATCTGTACTATCTATTTATAAGCTCATCTGTCTAACCATCAATATTTTGCAACGATAGATAAAACAGGTTCGAAGATGCTCAAGTGATTGCTGTTACAAAACCGCTTGTTTAGCTTACTAATCATTGTCATTGAATAGGAGTAACAACATGGATACGGTAATTGTTGGAAGCGAACTAACTCGTTCAATGCTTGAGGACGGTCATAAAAATATATGGTGTGCTGTAAGTGATGAGAGTGATGAGAATGCTCTAGAAGATCAGGTAGGTAATGACTTCACATCTCGCATTGTGGCTTTTGAAGATGGCCAGTTCTATTGTACGGGCGGTATGCCTTGGAAATATGCAGTGCCAATTGAGATCATTGCATTGACGCGATATGACTTTTCTTTTTAGTGAACAAACATAACGTAGATAGGTTTGGATAGTTATCGCCGAAAGTAAACCCTAATATTAAGATATTTAGTTAGATAAAATGCGCGACTGACAAGGCCATTCAAGCGATGCAATATATAGCTTGAATGGCCTTTTGTGTTTTAGAGCCAGTTTGAAAGCTATTTATTATTTTAAAAAATCAGGTTGCATAAAGGCAGGGTTTGGATAAGTATAAAATCCTTCACCAGTCGCAAATCCTAGTTTGTTTTGATCGATTAATTGCTCTTTTAAATATTGAGCAGCCTTGAACCTCGCAGGGTTTTGAGTTTTTTCAGCAGATAGTTTTGTGATGTTGTATGCAGTGTTGATACCGATAGTGTCCAATATGGCAAAGGGACCCGACGGCGCGCCAGTTACTATCATCCACGTTTTATCTATCGTATGTGGATCGGCGACCTCTTTTGCAACCAATTGCAAAGCTGCATCTATAAAAGGCGCCAACAAACTGTTCATGATATAGCCCGGTTGCTCCTTATCCAGCGGCATTGCCACCATACCGATGGCAGTAGCAAAAGCAACAACCTTATCAAATACTTTAGGATCTGTGCCAGGATGCCCCATGATTTCGGCGACATTATGCATCCAAATCTTATTGGCAAAGTGTAGCGCTAAAAACTGCGCAGGTCGTCCCGTTGATTCTGCAAACTGGCTAGGAAGTAAGGTAGAGGTATTGGTCGCAAAGATGGTTTTCTCTGGCGCTAGTTTGGCAAGTTTTTCATAAAATTCGATTTTAATCTCAGGAATCTCGGGAATGGCTTCAATCATTAGGTCAGCATCTTTGACCGCTTCTGCTAAGTCTGAGGTGTAGCTAAGGTTATCAAAAGCCTTATCCAACTGCTCTTGAGTTGCCCTCAAATCCTTTCGAAAAGCCTTGCACATCAATTGAAATTTTGATTTTGCTTTTTCTAAAACCTCATCATTGATGTCATAGACACTGACATTAAAACCATGAAATGCGGCCTGAAAAGCAATTTGATAGCCTAGGATGCCGCTTCCCGCGACAGTTACATTTTTATACGTCATTGTATTTATTTCCTAATAGTAGTGGATATAAGTTGCTAGATAAATGTCTAGAACTTATAGACCTATTATTAGATGGTTTTATCTTATTATTCAACCTTCATTTTTATAAAAACATTGAAGAGAACCTAAAAATCTCGCTATGCAGGTATCAGATAAGTTTATACTACTTGACTTATTATATTATTAAATAATTCAACATCTTAATAATAATATTACTAATTTTACACCTAATGATTTTATGATAATTGAAGGCTAATTTCATATCAGAACGACATTTTTAATGACTGTTGATGTCAAAATATTGTCGACGAGGTTGTAAAGCAGGACGTAAGCAGTGGTGTAGGATGAAAATCGCATTTAACGCATTTAATATGTAAGGCAGGCTATTATCCCTACCATTATTCTTACGTATAAATCCGTTGCCACATTCGAAGGTTTACACCTGTATCACGCACCATCTTCCAACTGTGCTTATGTGCGTAAGGATTGCATTATCGAAGAATGCAGCTAGAGTGGACAAGCCTATTGACCTGTCTAAAGGTTATTAGCAGTAGTAAGCCTGTTTTTGATGTAATGATTCTCGCAGATGCGCTACAAGCAGTTTCAATTTTTGGTCCGGTTGCCGTGCTTTGGGGTAAACCGCATACATACCCATTTTCTTTCTTGTAAAGCGTTGCAAAATCTGGGTGAGCATATTTTGCTGCATTTCTTCATAAACAAGTGCTTGTGGTAAAAAGGCGATACCTAGGTCGCTGAGAGTCGCTTGTTTAATCGCATTAAGATGATTGCTATGAAACCGCCCCTGTACAGGAAGTAATTGCTCTGTACCATCTATATATAGCGGCCATATACCATTCGCCGTATGATCAAACTTATAGACCAAACACTCATGACTCCGTAATTGTTCAGGGGTTTGAGGTGTACCGTGTCGCTCTAAATAGTCTGGTGTCGCACATATGACCCACTGGCTATCTATAAGACGTCTTGCAATGAGTGATGAGTCTTCAAGCTCTGCTGTCCTTATCGCCAGATCAAACCCTTCTTCTATCAAATCAACCAATCGATTGGTAATCTGTAAATCTACTGATATTTCTGGGTGTTGTTTACAGAATTCGGCAATGGATTCGCTCAATATTAGATTTGCAGAGACCGCTGGCATGGTTATACGTATGTTGCCTTTCATGTCCTCACCATAGCCTGTTACGGCATTTTCAGCTTCCTGAAAGGCAAATTTAGCGATTTTAGCTTTGTCATAAAGCGTCCTTCCTGCATCGGTTAAGCTTAACTTTCTGGTTGTCCTATACAGTAGCTGTGCATTTAAGCTCTCTTCTAATCTTACAATACGTTTGCTTACCACTGAATTCGTTAATGACAGCTTTTCAGCGACCCGAGAAAATGACCCTTCATCAACCACTTGGACGAATAAAACCATATCGTCAGCTTTGCCCATACTTGTTCCCCAATTGGTGTAATACGTTTTGGATTATAGCAAAAAAAGAAAATAACATTATCCTTTGATGCAATATATCAATGTATCGACAAGGCGTAGAATATTTTAGGGAATTTTGAGCATTTGTTTATTTAACCATTCTATTAATCATGTCACTGACAGAGATTGTCTTCGGCTTCGTCTGACCGACAGCGTGAAGTTATAAAAACAAATGCTTAAATGAAGTTGTTCAAGGAAGATTACACGATAAAAAAAGGATTATGATTTTGAGTCAAACAATATATGGACTGTTGGCATTACTGCCAATCGTTCTCTGTGGTATTTTTTTGATAGGGTTGCAATGGTCAGCCAAAAGAACCATGCCAATCGTTCTGGCTGTTACTGCCGCGCTTGCCCTCTTTGTATGGGATATGACGCTTAATCGCGTGTCTTCATCTATTATTCAGGGAATGGTCATTACGGTTTCAGTATTGTGGATCGTATTTGGGGCTATTTTTTTACTGAATACGTTGAAGCATACTGGTGCCATTGCTGTTATCCGTGCTGGGTTTACCAATGTATCGCCAGATAGGCGGGTGCAAGCCATTATTATTGCTTGGTGCTTTGGTTGCTTTCTTGAAGGAGCTGCTGGCTTTGGTACAGCGGCTGCTATTGCCGCGCCTTTACTGGTCGCGATAGGGTTTCCAGCGCTGGGTGCTGTGTTGATGGGAATGATGATACAAAGTACGCCTGTATCGTTTGGGGCAGTCGGTACGCCTATCGTTATTGGAGTAAACAAGGGGTTAGATACAGTAGCCATTAGCGCCCAACTGGCACAACAAGGACTAGAGTGGGGCGATTTTTTACAACTGATCACCAGCCAAGTAGCCATTATGCACGGTGTTATTGGTACATTTATGCCACTTTTTATGGTGATGATGCTCACACGTTTCTTTGGGAAAAATAAAAGCTGGAGAGAAGGCTTCGCTATTTGGCCATTTGCTATTTTTGCGGGTTTGGCATTCACAGTCCCTTATACCCTAACAGGTATTTTTTTAGGGCCTGAGTTTCCGTCACTGGTCGGTGGTTTGGTCAGTATTGCTATCGTTGTTAATGCTGCAAAACGTGGCTTTTTAGTACCAAAAACCACATGGGATTTTGAACCGAAAAAAAGCTGGCCAAATGAGTGGCTTGGTAAGTTAGTGGTCAGTAAGGAAGACTTGACACCGAGTTCAAATGGTAAAAAGATGTCCGTGGTTATGGCATGGTTTCCTTATTTATTGGTTGCCCTTTTATTGGTGTGTTCTAGAGTATTAACAGGCTTTCAGTCTTTGCTGAACAGCGCGACAGTAGACCTAACCTCGATTTTAAGTGAGGCAGATATCAGTGCCAGTTTTAGTCCTTTATACTTACCAGGCGGCTTGTTATTAATCAGCGCCTTGGTTGCTGCGGCCTTTCAAACGAACAAACCTGTCAATGCACTAAACAATGCCTTTAAAGAATCAGGTAAAACTGTACTAGGGGCCGGATTTGTCCTTATTTTTACGATTCCAATGGTTAGAATTTTTATTAATTCAGGCGTAAACTTATCAGATGTGGCGAGTATGCCTGTCGCCAGTGCAGAGTTGTTTGCGGGTACTTTTGGTAGTGTTTTCCCCTTAATCAGTGCAACCATTGGTGCGTTAGGTGCCTTTATCGCGGGCTCTAATACCGTATCCAACATGATGTTCAGTCAATTCCAATACGAAGCCGCCATGAGCTTACATATTTCACCTTCTCTAATCATCGCGGCTCAAGCAGTTGGTGCGGCTGCTGGTAATATGATTGCAGTACATAATGTGGTGGCTGCATCAGCAACGGTGGGCCTACTCGGTATGGAGGGCGCCACACTTAGGCGTACTATTTTACCTACCATCTATTATGTGTTGTTCTGCGGAATAATCGTTATGGCTACCATTTACATTTTCGGTTTTCAAGGTCCTTTAGCACCATAAAGCACATGTAACCTCCAAGATAAAGAGATTGATATGCATTCATCAAACCTTTTCTCATCAAATATGCCTTCTCAAGACATCATTAGCCCTGATCAAGTGTTAGACAAGCTGACGAACGTATTAGGAGCTAGCAATGTACAAGCAGATCCAGAAAAAAACGAACACTATAGAATGGGGTGGCGCTCTGGTGGTGGCAGCGCTTTGGCTGTTTTGTTTCCGCAAACACTGCTCGAGATTTGGCGTAGCTTAGAGATATGTGTGGCAGGCGACTGCATTATTATCATGCAAGCAGCAAAAACAGGGCTGACTGAAGGCTCAACCCCGAGCGGTAATGACTACGATAGACCAGTGGTTGTGATTAACACCCTTGCAATGAATCAGTTGTATTTGGTGAATGATAACGAGCAAGTGATTAGCTTACCTGGCGCCACGTTGCATCAGTTGCAAAGTCAGCTTAAAGCCGTAAATAGAGCACCTCACTCGGTCATCGGTTCATCGACGTTAGGTGCGTCAATTATTGGCGGTGTCTCTAATAATTCAGGTGGGGCACTGGTGAAAAGAGGTCCTGCTTATACCGAGCTGGCATTGTTTGCCCAAATAGACAAGCACGGTCAGCTAGTGCTGGTTAATCACCTAGATGTAGAGTTAGGCGACACTCCAGAAGAAATACTCACTAATCTGCAAACAGGTAATTTTGATAAAAGAGCATTACCTGATACTGGTAAGATGGCATCTGATAAAGAATATATCGCCAGAGTAAAAGATGTTGATGCAAGTACGCCAAGTCGTTTTAATGCGGATAAGCGAAGACTGTATGAAGCCAGTGGCTGCGCTGGTAAACTTGCCGTGTTTGCAGTGCGTCTTGATACCTATCCAACGGCTGCAAAAGAGAAAACATTTTATATAGGCACCAACAGTGTGAGTGAGCTTGCACAGCTCAGAAGGCAGATATTATCAAGCTTTGATAATATCCCTGAAGTGGGTGAGTACATGCATCGTGATATATTTGATGTATCCGCTAAATACGGAAAAGACACGTTCCTGAGTATTAAGCATCTCGGTACCAACGCCTTACCTAGATTGTTTTCTATCAAAGGCGCTATGGACGCAAAGTTCCATAAATGGTCATGGATGCCAAAGCACTTTACTGACAAAGTTATGCAGTTCGTCGCCAATATATTTCCAAAGCATTTACCGAAGCGAATGCTAGAGTATCGCGACCAATATGAGCATCATCTCATCTTAAAAATGAGTGATGACGGCATAGCAGAAGCACAGGATTTTCTGAAGGTGTTTTTCGACGCTTCAAATACGGGTAACTATTTTGAATGTAGTCAAGAAGAATCAGAAAGCGCCTTTTTACATCGCTTTGCCGCTGCAGGTGCTGCATTACGTTATGAAGTCATACATGAAAAAGAAGTCGGCGATATATTGGCATTGGATATTGCCATACCACGTAACGAATTAGAATGGCTCGAAACGCTACCTGAAGACATTGAACAACACTTAGAGAAGAAACTCTATTATGGACACTTCTTTTGTTATGTATTTCATCAAGACTATATTCTGAAGAAGGGTAGTGATGCACATCTTGTTAAAAAAATGATGCTAGAGCTACTGAGCGCACGCGGAGCCAAATATCCTGCTGAGCATAATGTCGGACACCTATACGAAGCGGAACCTGATTTGCAGAACTTTTATAAAAGTCTAGACCCAACCAATACCTTTAATCCGGGTATTGGTAAAATGTCGAAAACCAAACGCAATTGCTCGTGCTGTTTATAACTGAATTCTATAACTGATATTTAAAACTGGCATTGGGCTGATTGTTTATCAGTAGCTAAGCTAAGTAGCAAAGTAGTTCAGTGTTTGTCTATTATAAATGTTCAATACACCCTCAGAAGCACTGCCGATTGGTAGTGCTTTTTGATTATTTCTAGGTAAATGTATCAGCAGCCTCGAGTTCAGAAGCACATTTATTCAAAATGATTTTGTTATCTATTGTTAAATACCAGTCGATGCTATGTATAATGCAGCACTAGCATAGCTTTCACTCAGTATGGCTTTCACTCATATGCCTTTAATAAGAAGATTACATTATGTCAAACAAGCGTCCTTTATATATTCCTGTTGCTGGACCCGCTCTTTTAGAGACACCTTTATTGAATAAAGGTAGTGCTTTTTCATCAGAAGAACGTAGTAGCTTTAATTTAACGGGGCTATTACCTCATAATATTGAAACGATTGAGGAGCAATCATTACGTGCTTATCATCAACTAAGCTCATTCACTGATGCGATGGATAAGCATATTTACTTGCGTAACATCCAAGATACCAATGAAACCTTATTTCATCATCTAATTGAGCAGCATATCGAAGAAGTCATGCCGCTCATTTATACCCCAACCGTTGGTCAGGCGTGTGAAAAGTTCTCGCAAATCTATCGTCGTAAACGGGGTTTGTTTATCTCATATCCTGAGCGTCACAAAATCGACGATATGCTACAAAATGCCACCAAACAAAACGTCAAAGTGATCGTTGTTACTGACGGTGAACGTATCTTGGGCCTAGGGGATCAGGGTATTGGTGGTATGGGTATTCCAATCGGTAAGTTGTCTTTATACACGGCTTGTGGTGGTATTAGCCCAGCCTACTGTCTACCTATTTTGCTGGATGTCGGCACCAATAACCAACAGTTGCTTGATGATCCTATGTATATGGGCTGGAGAAATCCGCGCATCTCTGGCGATGAATATAATGAATTTGTGGACTTATTTATTCAGGCCGTTAAGCGCCGTTGGCCAGAAGTGTTATTACAGTTTGAAGATTTTGCTCAGGAAAACGCTACCCCGTTATTGAATAAATATCGTGATCAGCTATGCTGCTTTAATGATGATATTCAAGGGACTGCTGCGGTATCGGTTGGTACTCTGATTGCAGCGTGTCTAAATAAAGGTCAAAAACTTAGCCAACAGAATATCGCATTTTTAGGCGCAGGATCTGCAGGTTGCGGTATTGCTGAGCATATTATTCGCCAAATGCAACGTGAAGGATTGACTGAAGAGCAAGCTCGTAGTCAAGTATTCATGGTTGATCGTTATGGCCTGCTAACAGATGGCATGACAGAACTGCAAAAATTCCAAGAACCATTAGTACAAAAGGAATCAGCTATTGCCAGCTGGGATAAAAGTAAGAAACTCGGCTTAGCGCAAGTGGTTAAACAAGCAAAAATCACCGTATTATTTGGTGTTAGCGGACAAAAAGGTCTGTTCACCCAAGAAGTGATCGAGTCGCTATGTGCTAATACTGAGCACCCAATTGTACTACCACTTTCAAATCCAACGTCTCGTGTGGAGGCAACACCGCAAGAAGTCATGAATTGGAGTAAAGGTAAGGCCATTGTTGCGACGGGTAGTCCGTTTCCTCATACCACTTATAACGGTCAGTCTTTTGAGGTTTCTCAGTGTAATAACAGCTATATTTTCCCTGGTATTGGCCTGGGTGTTTTAGCAGCACGTGCGACAGGTATCAGCGATAATATGCTAACGGCAGCAAGCCAAGCCCTTGCAGATATATCAATGGAATACGAAAAAGCACCTGGTGCCATACTACCGCCAATTAAAGTTATCAGAGAGATCAGTGAAAAGATAGCGTATGCAGTGGCATTACAAGCGGCTCAAGATAAGCTAGCACTACCTATCACATCGGAGAATTTACAACGCCGATTAAAAGCGAACTTTTGGTTACCTGAATATCGTAACTATCGCCGTACTTCTTTCTAAGTTAGAGATTAGATAGTTAGCTATTATCGATATTGCAAACACCATAAAAAATCACCTTAACTTGAAAAGTTAGGGTGATTTTTTTATCTATGCATTAATATAAAACTATAGGGTCTGTATGGTCGCGTAGCTTGTTTCAGTAATGTGTAAGTTAATGATTTTGACGGTATCTTATTTGTCGATATTGGTCGATACCGTCAAAAGTAGCCAAGATATAATTTTATTATTCCTTACTAACCTTGCCTATTAACCCTTAAATATAAAAAACCCCTTGTAGCACAAGGCTTACAAGGGGTTTTTTATTACTTCTAATATTATTGGATGGTGCGCCCACCAAGACTCGAACTCGGATCGATCGCTTAGGAGGCAACTGCTCTATCCTGTTGAGCTATAGGCGCATTATGGAGTGACATTGTAGAAAAAAGCAGTCATAAAAGCAATCAACAAAAGACAAATAGAGACAATTTATCTTTACTCACCATTGCTAAGCGCGTCAGTGACATCTACAGCATGATCACCTGATGCATTTTTTGCCTGTGAGGTTGGTTTAAATAAGTCATTTACACTGTTCTTATAACCACTAATGTTCTCATAATCATATTTTTTTAGTATATCTTGACCTGTGCTCGATAGTAAAAAATTACGGAAGTTAATAGCAGTTGTATCGTCTGTCAGGATGACACCTTCAAGCGCCTGTTCATCTTTTAGCGCATAGTTAAAGGGGTTTAGAGTGTGTATCTTTTTATCTTTATCATGCGTACTATTATCACTATTTTTATCAGATGCATCATTTATACCAACATCCTCAGTACTTTTCTGACTTTGACCATTTCTATCTTGTGCCTGTTGCAATTCTGACTGTAGGAGTGATACCCGTTCTGTAGATAGGCTATCGTCATTAGTAATAATCATATCTGTATCAAAAACGAAGTCAGAGAGTTTGTCTTTGGTAGAACCATTACTTGGTACTGTAAGAAGGTCGTGAGAGGGGACATAGCTCGCTAGCACTTGCACGTGCGGATAACGAGATTCAAAGCTCACAATGATATCGTCCAAAGGTATCTGTAACTTCTCCTCTGCTCGAATGTATAACACAATGTCAGCAATCTCTCTTGATTCATCACCTTTCGTACTAGGGTCTGCTTCACTTTCACTTGCCATGATTGGCAATGGGTCTGTGTTTTTTTGATTACTGGTCCACAACCAAATGAAGACCGCGATAAAGATTGTGAGCAGTAGCAAGATTAGCCCAGCCAGCAGTAGTTTGTAGTCTTTCATATATTACTGCTCTTTTATTATTAGTTGATTCATAGCAACGTTTATATACAGGGTGGTATCTAGTTTTCAAAGCTTTTGTTCTAGTACTTCATCGGTTAATTCAGCCAACATGTCTGCAAAGATATCCGTGTCTGCAGAAGGGGTAGATACTTGTTCTTCATTAACCTCACCATTTTCATCAGTATGGCCATTGGTTTGGCAATCTGTTAGAGGATCAGATTGGTCGTTTAATACCTTGGCAGCAGGTGTAGTAGTTTGATGCGCTGCTAACGGCGATTCACCGGTTAATAGTCTGTCTTTTAACCATCTAAACCCATGTGCCTCCCACCATGCTTCAAAACGTGGCAACGTGCTACTACGTACCGCTACAGGTAGATCTAGCGTTCTCAATTTCTGCGCAAGGATAGGGTCGCTGATAGCTTGATGGATGCTCAAATAAAGTGAGCTACTATCATCGGTATAGGGTCGTCTGTTTTTCCATGATCTCTCATCGATTTTCATACGTGGCAGTTGCCACAACTCACCGCGATAATACACGACGTATAAGCGTTGTTTTGGATGGACAAAAATAGCATCAATGGGACGCAATGGCATAATATTAAGTAATCCCGTCAATAGAAAGTGTTATTTAGATACAGGTTGTAAAGGCCAATTTAAAAACCGCAATGAGATTATTTCATTGTAAATATGAATGATAGTATAAAACGACACTAAATGTCGCAAGCTTATTATAATATCGGCATTTACACTAGTAAACGATAACCATCAATGGCACACTGATAGCAAATTTGGCAAGTCAACGTTATCAATGGATATGTAGAATTTGCTACTATGATTGTTTTTGTTTCTGGCCCTCATGCTAGCAGAAATGCATCATAGTAACGACCATCAAACATGGATTGATGAGTATCGATTTTTGTTTTGTCTAGACGTTTTATGGCGTTTTTGACATTGGATACAGACATCTCATCTTATCTTTATTATGCGTAGTACTATTATCACTATTTTTATCAGCTGCATCATTTATAAGTGAAGCCTTTTTTATTAATCCTAATATCTAACCCTTATTTCAATCAGATTATTGTCTATGTTCACTATTATTCAGTCGCACCGTACCGAAAACCTCGTTGATCAATTGCTTGTACAGTACCAGTCCAAGGGTCAGCCTGTTTTTGAGCCTTTTATTGTCATTGTACCGTCAATGGTATTGGGTGATTGGTTGGATAAAACTATTGCTAGCCGTGCTGGTATTAGTACCTTGGTGCGTACTAAATTTTGGGGCCAGTATCAATGGACGCTGATGCAAGATGTATTGACCCGCCATAATGCATACTTACTGGCGCAAAACCCTGAAGCGACAACTCTAAACGTGCCGGAAGTGGCGGTGTTGTCACCGACAGTAATGCAGTGGCGATTGTTTGGTTATTTGACTTATTATCAGGAGTCGATTGTTGCAGATGAAAAGCATCCAGTTCATCCATTGTTAGCGTCTTTGATTGATGACCCACAGGCAAGCGCTCAACAAGACAGCTTACAACAGGATAAGGCGCAACAAGATGCTCGCATTTGGCAGCTGGCAAGCGATTTGGCTAGGGTGTTTAACCGCTATTTGACTCACCGTGAGGATTGGTTGGCATTATGGTCGCAAAACAAGCCGTTGAACGTAAGTGAGTTGATAGCGGATAAAGACGCCTTATCCCTGCGCTTTGATAAGTATGCGCGCGGCACGCCTGAGTGGTTGGTCGACCATTATGTTGAGTTAGAAATTTCCCAACGTTTCTTGTGGTCGCATTTATTTGCTGATGTTCATCTACACCGTGTGGCACTGGAGCGTGCGTTCTGGTCAGCTTTAAAAGGTAACAAGGCGAATGAGCGCGATCAGTTGCCCAAAGTACTGCGTATATTTACCATTCAGCAATTGCCACAGACCGAGCTCGACTTTCTACAGCGCTTGTCGCAATACATGAATATCACGCTATTGCATTACAATCCATCAAAGCTGTTTTGGGCGGATATCGTTGATAAATCATGGTTACAGCGTCAGCAGATTATTAATCCTGAAAGTGTGTTCTTGCGTGATTATGGTCACAGTTTGCTATCGCGTTTGGGCAAGCAGTCGCGCGATGCGTTTGCGATGCTTGCCAATTTATCAGGTAATGAGCAATACGACGATGCGCTGGTAGAGTGGCAAGATAACTTTGATAATGGTGTAGATGATGCGCTCGTTCATGACATGTATGAAAGTGTCGTCCCTGCTGAAGACGCTGTCAGTACTCAAGATGCGCAAGGTAACCTGAGCTTATTAAAACGTTTGCAAAATGATGTGTTGATGCTTGATGAGCAATCGACCCAGCAAGCAACGGCCGCTACAGTCTCACAAGCGGTAAGCAAGCAACTAGAGTCAAGCTTTGATGGAGATAAGCCAGCAACGGCTTGGTATGAAGATGAAGCGTTAGAGAATAAGCGCTTTGAGAAAGACCGTTTTTGGGCAATATCTTCCCAAGATAATAGCCTAAGCATTCATTCGTGTCATAGTTTGCAGCGTCAGCTTGAAGTGTTGCGTATTATGATCGGCCGTTGGTTGAATGAACCTATCAAACTTGGTGAAAAGAAACGCCATATCTCGGACATTGTTGTACTGCTACCTGATGTTGAACGTCATCACGCATTGATTGGGTCTATCTTCGTCAATGGTAAGGGTCAAGACGGTTTGACTTTGCCTGCTAAAGTGACTGGTGTTGTTGATGCCGATATTCGCCAGTTATGGGAAGCCATTATCGGTTTTTACAAACTATTGGGTAGCCATAGTGCCCGTTTTGAAGCAGCTGAAGTCTTAGACTGGCTCATGTTACCGCCTTTATTTGAAAGCTTTGGACTGACTCATGAGCAGATGAGCCGTGGCTGTGACTTGTTGGTAGAGGCGGGCTTTATTCGCGGTTTTGACGAGCTTCATCTTAAGCAAACTTTAGACAGTAATGATTACGACTATCGCTTTAGCTTTGCACAAGCACTAGACAGATTAACTTTAGGTCTGGTCATGCCAGAAGCTGAGTTGAGCGACTGCTTATATGCTCTAAATGACGATGAATGGCCAAGCACTGCGTTACCAGAAATGACCTTGCCGTTACCACAAGTGAGCCTAAATGATGCGCTGATTGTTGAAGCGCTTTGCCGTATTTATACTGGCTTGGTTGCACGACGTGATGATCATACACAAAAAATGAAAGCGGAAGATTGGCTCGATCAGATTGAGACACAAGTTATCCATCGCTACTTTGGCGATGTGGATCAAACACGTACCATGCGCGCCATTTACAACGCGATGAATGGCTTTAAATCAAGTCTGCGAGCCAATCGTCACTATAGGCAGTACGCTAGTGGTGATGTCGACAACAGAGAAGTGGAGCAAAGGCTGGCAGGTGTGGAGCAATTGCCGCTCAAGCTGAGCTTTATGCTAGACAGTATCGAAAACGAGCTTGAGAGTCAGCAGGTCAGTGCGGAGCCGACGGGTGTGATTACCTTTGGTCGATTCGGTGCACTAAGAAACGTGCCTTTTGAGCTGGTGGTGATGCTCAATATGGATCTCTCTGAGTTTCCTGGGCGTGATCGTGACAACCGCTATGATTTGATGAAAGCGACCAATGCACGCCGCGGTGACAGAGTTAGTGAAGATGATGACAACGGTGCATTTTTAGATGCACTACTGTGCGCGCGTAGTGCATGCTGGATGTTCTACAATGGCCAAAGCTTGACGGACACTCATGAGCATCTGCCAGCCAACCCAGTGAGCGAGCTATTGCAGTTTTTGCAAGGCGAGGTGCAATGGCAGGTGAACTCGCTTGAGACATTACCCGAGAATATTGATCCGACTACCGAGAGTCTCAAGCGCTATTTGCCTAAATTGATTAAGCAGTGGTTGGTGACTGAGCATCCTGCACTCCCTTTCCATGAGAGTCTGTTTGAGACAGAAATCGAAGGCACTGATGTTTTTGAGCAAGTGTCTCCTGATATTGATGACAATGCTAATGCCAATGCCAACGTTAATATCAATGCTCAGGTTACCAGCCCTTTCGATATGATTGATGAGCTGGATACTTTATTAAATACAGCCATGCGCAAAACCAAACTGGCTCAGAAAAAACAGTTTCCGCCTGCGCCGCTTTGGCAAGCGGTGTTTGACACATTAAAAGGTCGAGTATCTAGTGAGCATAAAGAGTTGGTGGGCTTACCTACGAAGGCGCAGTATGAGTCAATCGCTCAGGTGTTGGGTCAAGGCTTAGGCCAGCTAGGGCAAGTAGACAATCAAACCTTGTCTGCATTGGTCGAACTATTGGCGCTAGATATAGCTGTTGATGCTAGCGACGTCAGTGGTATGACAGAGGCATTATCTGATAGCATATTTAATGTTAGTGAGATAGATATTGAAGGGGCATTGGCTTACCAAGTACGCCATCCTGCCAAAGCGTTCTTACGGTCTCAAAAGGTGCATGTGGTACAAGGTGAAGAAGCACTGTCGCATCAAGAGCCGCTATTTCTAAACAGTTTAACTACCTATCAAATCAAAGATCATTTGATTAAGCAATTGGTCGCCGATGAGACTAAGGCCAATGGCGGTGATACAACTGCTGAAACCACTACGCCAATCCTGATGTATCAAAAAATCATGCCCGCTGGAGTCGCTCGCCAAACTACATTACCCAAACAACAAAAGAAGCTACAACAGCAATGTTTAGAGTTTAAAGAGCAGTTAATGGCTAATGGCTTTGACGAAAGCAGTATTCTCAACGAGAGTACGGCAGATATCAGCAGTGTATTACAGCTACTGACCCCAACCGCCGAATATCCTGTTCAGATAGAGCTAAAAAATATACTGAATAACACTGATAATAATTCAAAAGACCAGACAGATATAGAGGGTATAGAAACACTGCTTAAGCTGTTGCCGAAAATCATTAAGATCAAAGGCTCAGTACCAATATTAGCCCCCATATCAATTATTCAGGCGGGCGTGCCTTATGCTAAGCAATCACCCAAGCAGTGGTTAAACATATTGCCCAATTCTGCCAGCCCTAGGCATTTACTCAAGTTTTGGTTGTCACATTTGTATTGGCAAGTGGCTAGACGTACCACTGCCGAGCAAGTAGTATTAAATGATGGCGTGAGTATTTGGCGCTTTAATAAGCCCAGCTCACAAGTCAAAAAGTATGACAAGGTCATCACATTTAAACTGAGCCCGATTGTGTATGAAGATGCTGTGATTGAGCTGATAAAATGGGCTGTTTTTGGTAAGTTAACGGGTCAAGTGCCCATTACGTTATTACCAGAATATGCACTTAACTACCTTGATAAGTATCTAGAGCATGAAGAAGGTGACAGCAACCGCTACTGGCCAAAACGAGCCGACTTCTCAGACTGGTTAAGACCTAACTACAACTCAGACACGGTATACGATACTTGCTCGCAGCATACTATTTGGCAGTACGTACTACGAGACCAAGATGCATTCAAAGCGCTATCGGCAGCGTTGACTACATTAGCCCAACCATTATACGCGCCGATGTTTGATGCGTTAACTAACTTAGATAGTTAGCCAGTTATTTAGAACAGCCTCTAATTAGTTTTTGCTATTTTGTTTTGATAAATAATAATTAAAAGTATGCGCCCATATGACAGACCTTAGCGATCCAACCAGTACCATTGACTTGTCTACACAACCGAATTTATTTGATAAATATTCAGATGAACTGACTTTATCTGCTGTGCCTGAGCGTAAAAATGATGTCATACCGGCAGTTGAGGTTGATCTAACGGGCAAACACCTAATTGAAGCCTCAGCGGGCACGGGCAAAACTTGGACGTTGACCGGTATCGTGCTGCGCCTACTAATCGAAGCGCGACGTGCACCAGAGCAAATCATTGCCACGACTTTTACACGAGCCGCCGCTGCTGAAATGCGTCAACGTATTCATGATCGTTTGGTAGATTTTTATCAATTATTACAATGGGTTAATAGCCTAAGTGCTGATACTGGCAATAAAGAGAGTCTCTATCCCAACATGTTGCAAGTCATGCCTGAGGGTAATAAAGACGCACAAGCAGGCAGTAATTCAGACGTAGACGCAAACGTTGAAACAGATATTGACGATTTAAATCAAGACCTTGCTGCTGATAAGCAAGCGGCGGCAGAGAAACGTAAACAAGCAAAAAAAGACCGCGAAGATTGGTTGGTTAATCAGGCCAAATATGTGCGCTTAGATAGCATCATGCAAGATCCTATTAACTTGCATCTCGTCGGCTATTTGCTAGATCACGTGTACAGTTACCCCATGGCGGAAGCTATTAGGCGTACGGCACTGGTACTAACCACATTGGATAAGCTGTTTGTAGGCACGCTCGATAGCTTGGCGCAAAAATGGCTGACGGAGTACAGTAGCGAAACTGGTCACCAGCAGGGTATGGGGATTATTGAAGACAGCAGTATTGAACAGGTGACTGACAGTATTATCCATGATGAGCTGCGTCAGTTTCAGAGCCGCTTATACTATGAGCAGCCTAAACTTTACGCGCTGATGGATCAGCAGGGTAAGCTGACTGCAGTTGGCGATCATAAGAAATATGTGACTCGCTCGCTTAATTTTATCTCTGCGCCGATTGATGAGATAAGGATTGAGAAAGGCTTTGATTTTGATGCATACGAAAAACTAATTAATGAGTTTTCTCAGTTAGATTTAGTAGATATCCAGCCTTATTTAAATCCTGATTATAGAAAGTCTCAAGGATTCCGTGGTGGTTCTAATTTAACCAAACAGTTTGATGCCATTATCGAGGTGCATCAAAAGATATCGCAGTATCAGCTGACATTTAATAGCTATTTAAATGAAAGCGAGAATAAGATTCTGACATCATTGCAGGATTCTAGATATCCCGATGAAGATGGCAAAATTAAGAACTTTAATAAGAATAAAGAAAAAGAGCATCAGACACTTTTTGAGTTAGAGACCATTAGTAAGTTAATGGCGATCTTAGACATGCTTGATAGTTTAAATCAGCATATTTTGTTGGTATTGGCCAATCTTAACCGTCATATTGTGCTGGCTGTGCGTAATAGACTGCCAGTTATTTTAGAAGAGCGCGGCGAGACGACCTTTAGTTTGCAGATGGTACGCTTAAACCAAGCATTAACTGGTCGTCAAGGAGATAAGCTGGCGCGTTATATTCGTCATCACTATCCTGTGGCGCTGATTGACGAGTCGCAAGATATCAATGGCGAGCAAGCCATTATGATTGAAAGCATTTACTTGCCAAAGAATAAGCGTAAACAGTCGGACAATGACAAGCAGTCAACCACTAAAAAAGCCAATCATGAGTTTCTGCTATTGGTTGGCGATCCCAAACAGGCTATTTATGGGTTTCGTGGTGGCGATGTGGCCAACTATAATTATATGAAAGCCCAGTTTGACAAGAGTACGCTTTGGACACTTGATATCAATCGCCGTTCTAATGCGGGTGTGATTAACGCATTGAACTGCTGGTTTGGTATGGCTGATGCCACAACTGCTGAGAATAAGCTGTCGCAGCTAGGTACTGGCATTCATTACCAACATATCAAAGCGGCAAAACCGGAATATGAGCTGTCTTGGTTTAATGCGTTAGATAGGCTGGATGATGTGCTAGTGACAGAAGTGCTTTCTGCTCAGCCAGTGAGCCTATTGCACCTGCCTTATGACAAGGACAAAGAATTTGATTATGATGAGCATGAAATAACAGCTCGCCATATAGCCACTTTGCTCAGTAGTGGTCAGACGCTAAAAGGTAAGCCGATACAGCCCAGTGATATTGGGGTGCTGGCACGTGCCAAAAAAGATCTGAAAAGGGTCGAAGACGAGCTGGTAAAACTGAATGTGCCGACTTTGACCACCAGTGACGTCAGCATCTTTGAGACTATTATGGCAGAAGATGTGGCAGCATTGCTGAGTGCCATGCTATACCCGTATCGTCATGACATGATTAATCGGGTATTGACCAGTCATCTATATGGACTGAGTATCAAAAACATCAAAGCCATGATGACGGATCATGAGTCAGGCATTACCGAAGGTAGCAGTGCACCAAGCGCCCATTCACAAAATTCTAATTCGAAAGTCTTCTCAGCGAATGAAGCTACTAATACTAAAAAAAGCTATCAAGACTTTATTACTTATCTAAAAGAAGGGGCACAGCGTTGGCAGCACTTTGGCATATTATCAGCGCTACATTATTTATTAGATAAAAGCCCTGTGCAGCCGCAAGGTGTTTGGCAAGCCTTAGCTGCGCATCCAGAAGGTGACCGTCATATCATGGACTTGCGTCATGTAATGGACATTTTGGCGCAGTATGGCTTAGGCATGGGTGAGTATGAGTTGCTGGCGTGGTTCAGACAGCAGATAGATACAGCACCCAACAGTGATTGGGCTAAGCAATATCCGCTACCGACAGAGTCTGGTGTGCAATTGATGACCATTCATAAGTCAAAAGGGCTTGAGTTCCCTATTGTCTATGTATTGGGAATGGGTGATGCCAGTAGGAAGTCTGGGAATAAGGAAGACTATGGGCTGTATCTATATAACGTGCAACAAGCGCCTTCAGCGCTAGTGTGGCAGTCGATAGAAGTACAGCAGCCGATAGACAGTCAATCGACGGGAAATCAGCGCCGCTTCTCACCATTGCAAGGCTCTGCTACTGTCGAGGATTATTATACTGATATCGAAACACAAGAAGGTTTTGATGAGATAAGACGGCTTGGCTATGTGGCATTTACTCGAGCCAGTGAGCAGCTTTATGTTGTGCTGCGAGATCCGAGTAACAAGACAGGGTTTGAGCTAAAGCCAGTGTTTTATTGGTTTGAATCGCCAGAAGCAAAGTTTGAGCTACCAGATAGACTCAAAGGCATTGTAGGCATGCTCAGAGGTCATAAAGTTAATGAGTTTTATGACAATAATTACGCAAACAACAATGCTAACTCAGCAGGCGTAAATGACAGTGCTCAGCTAGCCGCAACCAAACCAAGTGCTCATAAGCCTACAACAGAGGCTATTAAGTACGCGCCATTTTCTGAGGTGATGAAAACCAATTATTTTTATGGTTGGGCTAAGACTAGCTTTACCGCCTTAGCGCGTCAGCTAGATGAATCTACACAAGCAATGGCGATAGTGGATGAGCGTATTGATGATGCGATAGACATTGATATGACGGAGTCTTCAGTTTCAGACCTCTCTTTACTTAATAACGGTGAGTCTCTCGAACAAGACGGTGAACTAAGCCTCAAGGTAGAAGATGATATCCGCTTTACCTTTGTAAAAGGTGCCAATGCCGGTACGTTTTTGCATGAGATATTTGAACAAATAGATTTCACTAATAAAGCCCAGTGGCCTCAGGTTATTGATAGAGCGATTAGTAGCTATCAGTTGCCGCTGATATATAGCAGTGCGGAACAGCAGAGCCGCAGATCCCAAGGCAAAAAACAAAGAGATAGTGATGGGTTTGATCTTGAGTCAATAGATACAACGAAGCATGAGGCATTAGTTAATTGGATTGAAGAAGTGCTGCATGCGCCACTATTGGCCTCCAATCAACCCTTGATTGCTCTTGATAAAGGTAAGCGATTTGCCGAGTTAGAGTTCAATATGGGGTTGTCAGAGAATTTTAAAGCACAGGATATTAGTAAGCTTTTTCAACGGTATTTACCTGACGAGGCAGATAAACACGTTACTCTAGTGCCACAAAATAAAGCACATCTGTATCGTTATCTGCGTGGTGAGATTGACTTGGTGTATGAGCATGCTGGCAAGTATTATGTGGTCGATTATAAGAGTAACTTTCTAGGAAATAGCCTAAGTGACTACAATGAAGATACCCTCAAGAAAGCAATGTCTAAAGCAGGGTACTGGCTACAAGCAGCAATCTATCAAGTAGCATTACATCGATTTCTTGCCATGAGAATCAGTGATTATACGGGTAACGAAGATAAATATTTAGGCGCTGTAGAGTACGTATTTTTACGCGGTGTGTATGACCCGAATGCTCAGGCAGCTACTATGCCTACATCGCAAGATGTGGTTCAGTCTAATCACGATAACTTGAGCGATAAAAGTTGTTATGGACTGGTTACTTGGGATATTCCCATTGCATTCATTAAAGGTCTAGATGCCTTGTTTGGCCTGCCTGATTAATAAACCTTATATAGCAATTAGATAGATAAAAATT
Source organism: Psychrobacter sp. 4Bb (assembly GCF_002836735.1). Lineage (GTDB taxonomy): Bacteria > Pseudomonadota > Gammaproteobacteria > Pseudomonadales > Moraxellaceae > Psychrobacter. Next base: position 157,511 of record NZ_PJAS01000051.1, read on the forward strand.
TTTATGGCAGTTAATCAGATTAAAAAGAGATAAATATACGATGAGTAATAATAACAATAAGAGCAAGTCAGCCATTAGCTTACAAGAGAGCTGGGCCAGTAACATCAGCGATTATATTTTGCTGCGCCGTCAGCAAACACATGTAGCATATGACGCAACAGATGCAAAGACAAACGATGAAAATAGAAGAATCGGTAAGTCAAAAGATAGCGATTTATTTACGGCTCTATTCGTTATTTTAGCAGCTCATTTGGAAGAAGGGCATACTGTATTAACCATTGATGCATCTGATCATGAAGCCCCTATGCAAGGTCAGATTAATGGGGAAGTAGTCACGTTATATACATGGCAGCAGCAATTATTGGGGATACTGGCAACCCCAATTTTTGCGCTGATTGATACTCAGATAAAAACGCAAATAGACACGCAACTAGACGATGACACTACAACGGAGACATCGCTATTTGTATTACTAGATACTTTGTTTGGTCAGCGAGATTACCTGTGGGCGCAGCTAGCACTGAGTAACCATGAAAAAGAGACGTTGATCAAACGTTTTGATGCGATAACTACGTTATACCAGCGCTTGAAAAATAGAGACTTAAATACTTTCGTTCATTCAATCCATGAGCATGCTTTATTCGCTAATGTTAAGGCGAACAGTAATTGTAACAACAATCAAAATAGCCTAAGCAAAGATAATCAACCAATTATTTATAACATAACTAAGAATAAAGAGACCCAAAGTTCAAAAATCACATTTTGGCTACACCGCACATGGCAAGCAGAATTTAACTTAGCACAGCATATCAATCATATTTTGAATCAGCAGATAGTGCCTTTAGACATAGCCATGCCTGAGAACTTAAATGACCAACAGATAGCCGCTATCAATGTGGCGAACAATAATGCATTTAGTATCATTACTGGTGGCCCAGGGACAGGTAAAACCTACACTGTGGCTCAATTGGTTATCGCGTTACAACAGGCGACAGAGAGTAGGGGAGATGAGTCTGAACATATTAGGTTTAGCACAGACAGTGCTAGCCTAGCATTAGCAGCGCCAACAGGTAAGGCAGCCCAACGTATGCAAGAGTCTCTGCAGGCGGCTTTAGACGACGCAAATGTAGAGCTGCAGTTGCAAGAGGCAAAAACTATCCATCGTCTACTAGGCATCGGTCGAACGGGTAGACCGCGCTACGATGCCAACAACCCACTGGGTGAGGATATTATCATCGTTGATGAAGCATCTATGCTCGGAGTTGAGTTGGCCAATTATCTTGTGAGCGCGGTAAAGCCAGGTGCTAGGCTGATACTATTAGGCGATGCTAATCAGTTAGCAGCCGTTGATGCAGGAGCAGTATTGGCTGATCTCTGTCGCATTCCGCTACTGCAACCCATACATGCAGAGCTAACAGAGAGCCGCCGATTTAGCGCCGAGTCAGGTATCGGTAAACTGGCCACGCAAATCAATAAAGCAGAGACAAATCTTCAAGCTATTTGGCAATTACTAAGGCAAGACGCTGCTTTGAGTTTTCAATATGTTAATACGTTACAAGCAGAGGCCATATCAAATAACAAGATAGAAAATAGCCTAAGCGGGGAAAAGATTGTTTCAAGAATCTCCAATAATTACCAATCATACGTGAATGAAATTAGAAGTTTACTAGAAAATCCAATAGAAAAATCCGTGCCAGAATCAGTTAAAAATACTACATCTTCGTTAATGAAAGTATTTAATCAATTTAGAATCTTAACCGCTGGCCACAATGGTGAATGGGGCGACCACTATATCAATAACTACCTCACTCAATGGCATCTTGCTGAGTTAAAGTTGCCCTTGGGTCAAAACACATGGTTCCATGGTAGACCTGTTATGATTCTACAAAATAACTATGAGCTTGGATTATTTAATGGGGATATTGGTTTCTGCTTACAAACATCAGATGAAAGAAGCCAATTAGAAGTATTCTTTGAAAATAAAACACAAGGGATTGCGGTCAACTTGCTAAATGAAGAGGTGATAGCCACGGCATATGCAATGACCATTCATAAGTCACAAGGATCTGAATTTAATCATGTTGCTATTACTTTTGATAATAGTCATGCAAGATTGCTGAGCAAAGAGCTTATCTATACGGCAGTGACTCGTGCTAAGAAGCAGGTAACGATATATAGTACCAAGCACGCCTTAGAAAAAGCAGTTCAAACACCAACTGAGCGGCATACTGGTTTGGCATTACAGTTTTAACGATTCATTCAAGTTGTTGTCGACGCAATAAGTCAGCGCAATAAAAAAGCATCCAAATTGGATGCTTTTTTAGGACTTAACTATTTTAATCAATTAAGTCTAGAATTAAACTTTGTCTTCTTTGATTGCATAGATACCTGGCAGGTGACGCAAGTAACCATGGAAATCCATACCACAACCGTAAACATAGCGATCTGCAACATCAATACCCACAAAATCTACATCGAAATCTGCAACTTTGCGATCATGTTGCTTGTTAAGCAAGACACAAGACTCAAGTGATAGAGGCTTTTCTTTGCTTAATTCTTCAACAACTGCTTTTAGGGTAATACCTTCGTCAAAGATGTCGTCAATTAACAATACGTGCTCACCTTCGATACTAACATCAGGCTTGAATTTCCAATCAAGCTCGTTAGTACCTTCGTTATCGCGATAACGAGTCGCATGAATATAGTGCATGCGATGGTAGAACGTAAGATGTGTCAGTAGTTGACCAGCTGGAATCAATCCGCCGTTCATCACGACCATAACAATTGGGTTTAGACCAGCATAATGTAGATTGAGCTGAGCGGCCAAACGCTCATAAGCAGCAGCTACTTCGATACTGCTAATAAGGCACTCTGAGTTGCGTAAGGTTTTTTCAATTTCTTGGTTACTGATTTGGGTCATCGGGTGCGCCTTTGGTAAAAAGTGCCGCTTATTTTAGCAAATTTTAGTGAATTTGCCCAACGTCATATGACTTTTGGGACAAAATTAATCCAACTTTTAGGGTTATTCTGGCTTTTCTATAATAAATGGACGGTAATAATTGGCCAATCTATTCAATGAGTCATTTGGTAGGTCAGGTAATAGCTTATTAAGTGCCATACTCATGCCTTTATCAATTGCCGATTTGGCAACTGGAACTGACTTACGTTTGATCATGCCTAGCTTTAATGTCTCGGCATAACGACTGATAAAATGGGTCAATGTTTCTTCGTTCATGGTTTCGAGTGCTGTTTTAAATTTGGCTCTATCTACCTGTTCAGGCGTGATAGCAGCAAACCCTTCAGTGATGGTATTGGCATCTTTTTCTGACAGTTTAAAGCCAACACGTTTAACACCTTCATTATCAATAAAGGTTGCATGATCTCTTAGAAAATGAAAACTTGGTAACACGTCTTTATTGTTTTCTTTACCCAGTAAGATATTGAGCAAAGTATCTGTCGCGCGTTCAATCGTTCCAACAATTTTGCGCATAGAGGCTTGGCGCTCAGGGTTAGGAATAATATCTACCAAACCAACCAATAAATTATCAGTAAGATCGCGCGCTGTCTGATGCGTAAGAGCATCGCGATAAGGGTAGTACTCTACATTCTCATTTGAAGCAACGACTTGTTCGGCCTCACTGATTAAAGCTTTTAGTTTATCTGAGGGTACGAATCCAAAATAATGTGCCATTGCACTTCCTTTATTTGTTGTTTTTTATGTCTTACTTGCGTTACATTTATCACCAAATCGGTTATTATTCAAACAAAGTTTTAGTCTCAGGCTCATCACACCAAATGCTGATTAGTGACATGCCCTAGTTATAAGATAAATGACTTTGTTGATTGGTAATAATTTTGCAAATTGCTAAAATTTACCTAAACGATAGATGAGCTGAGTCACTCATTGCACACTAATTTAGCATATTTTTCATATTTTAATTCAAAAAGCTTGAACTTATAAGGCTATTGACTACTTGTCTAGGGAGAGATGAGATGAATAGTGCTATCGTACTACTATTCGCCGTTGCCGCTATGCTCTGCGGCTACGTGTTTTATTCAAAATTTATCGCCACCAAAATTTTAGCGTTGGACAACAGCCGTCCTACACCCGCACATACGATGAAAGATGGGATCGATTATGTTCCCACCAATAAGTATGTATTGTGGGGACATCACTTTACGTCAGTGGCAGGGGCTGCACCAATTATCGGTCCTGCCATTGCAGTCATTTGGGGCTGGGTGCCTGCCATTATTTGGGTAGTAGTAGGTACTATCTTTATGGCTGGCGTACATGATATGTCTGCTATTTGGGCAAGTATGCGTAATAGAGGGCAGTCGATTGGCTCTATTGCTGGTACTGTCATGGGCACACGTGTCCGCAGCTTGATGATGGTTGTCATCTTCTTATTACTACTGATGGTTAATGCTGTATTTGGTGTAGCTATTGCCAATATGATGATTAAGACGCCATCTGCGGTATTGCCAGTTTGGGGTGCCTTAGTAGTTGCCTTTATCATCGGGCAGTGTATCTATCGCTACAATATGAATTTGGTCTGGGTGTCCATTATCGGGGTAACTGCCTTGTACGGACTTATCTATCTCGGCCCTATGTTCCCGATTGTGTTACCTGAAACCGTCATGGGTTTGCCTGATAACGCGGTATGGATCTTGATCTTGTTTGCCTATGCGGCGATTGCGTCGTTGTTGCCTGTATGGATGCTACTTCAACCTCGTGATTATATTAATGGCTTACAATTATTTGTCGGTTTGATTTTATTATATGCTGCTATTTTCATTGGCACGCCTAATATTGTCGCGCCAGCCGTTAACACTGCATTGCCAGCCGATACACCGTCACTGCTGCCATTGTTGTTTGTGACAATTGCTTGTGGTGCCATATCAGGATTCCATGGTTTGGTCGCAACAGGGACTACTTCTAAGCAGATTGATAAAGAAGAAGACGTTCGTTTCGTTGGTTACTTCGGTGCATTGGGTGAAGGTATGCTAGCACTTGGGGCAATTCTTGCAGCAACCGCAGGTTTTGCGACTCTTGGTGATTGGCAAGCGGTCTATCAAAAGTTTGGTGATGGCTCTATCGGTGCGTTCATCGACGGCGGTGCGACCATCTTGAATGCCGGCGTTGGCATCGACATGGTGCTATCACAGACGATGCTTACGGTAATGGCCGCATTGTTTGCTGGTACGACGATGGATACTGGCGTACGTTTACAACGTTATATCTTCCAAGAATTTGGTGAATTTTATAATTTACCCATACTGAATAAGAGTGTCGTTGCAACGTTACTTGCTGTCGGAAGCTGTTTGTTATTAGCGTTCGGTGCTGGTGGTATCGATGGCGCGGGTGGTATGATTATTTGGCCGCTATTTGGTACAACCAACCAGTTAATGGCTGCTTTAACCTTGATGATCGTTACTATTATCTTATTACGTAAAGGTAAGCCAGTTTGGTACACCTTAGCACCATTGTCGTTCTTGTTGGTTATGACTGTCTTTGCACTATTGATTCAGCTCAAAACCTTCTTTACTGATGGTAATTGGCTACTTATTATTATGGATATTATTATCTTAATCGCGACCATTTTGGTGACGTTTGAGAGTTTGTCTGTACTACGCAAAGAGTGGTCACTACATAAAGGTAAAAGCGGTGAGGTTTAAACGTTAAACCATATTGAGTGTCTGTTTAATAAAAAACGCTAGCAGCAATTGCTGGCGTTTTTTGTATCATATAGGCATGATAGATCATAAGAATTAAGTAAAATACGAGTACATTATGGAAAATGAAAACACATCAGATAATATAGAAAACGTTCAACCACTAGAGAACACTCAACCATGGTGGCAACGGTTTAAGAGTGGATTAAATGAGTTTTATCATGCGCCTTATCGTCAGACGATGGCACGAGCGGCACGTGATGAAGAAGATTTTTTTATGTTGCTTATGTTTGCTGAGAGTTTGGGGATTGATAATCCCGCCAACTTTTATACATTAGAGCTACAACCATTATTTTTAGAGAACTTTCATGAGTGGCATACACGTATGGGGATGGATAGATGTCCATTTGACCACGTTGGGTGCTGCTAACAGTAGTGGATTGACTATATAAAAAAGTGGCTAAGGATTTATTAGATAATGAGACAAAATACGAGATAACAATATGGCATTACACCCTTTACATGGACTGGTAGAGCAGTTAGAGACACAACCGATTATATTTATCGGCGGCAAAGGTGGTGTAGGGAAGACAACCACGGCAGCAGCTCTAGCCAGCTACTATGCAAGCCAACAGCAAAAAACCTTAATTGTCTCAACCGATCCGGCACATAGTTTGGGCGATGTATTGAATGTACGACTCAATAATGAGAAAACGAGGATATCACCTTATCTAGATGCCATTGAGTTAAATCCTGACGTGATTGTCGATAAACACTTCGCTCAAGTCGAACGTACAATTAAAGCTTATGCCAACCCAGATATGATGCCAAAAATTCGTGAGCATCTGAGGTTATCTAAGTCGGCACCTGGCGCTCAAGAAGCCGCGATGCTCGAATCCATGTGTCACCATTTAGTCGAAGCGGCAGGTGCTGGGTATGAACACATCATCTTTGATACCGCACCGACAGGTCATACTTTGCGATTATTGGTATTACCAGAAATGATGGGCGCGTGGACGGATGGGTTGCTTGCACAGCAGCGACGACAGTCTAAGTTGCGCTCCGTGGTAAACCATTTAGACAGTCACAATCAAAAAAATGATAAAAACGATGTGGCAAATCCGTTTGCCGCAAAAAAATCAGATCGCTGGGAGCAAGCTGTCTCAGTATTAGAAAAGCGCAAGCAATTGTTCCGCCAAGCAGGGTTGCTATTACATGACCGTACCCAAACAGCGATTGTGTTGGTGATGACCGCTGATGTCTTGCCATTGGCTGAAACCAAGCGCGCTATCGAGCAATTGGAAGATAGTAAGCTCATGCCAGCAGCAATCGTCATCAATCAGTTGATATCAACAACGCAGTCGGATGAGTTTTGGCGCCGCCGCGCTGAGCGTCAGCAGCATCTACTGCAGGATATCGAACAAAGCTTTACCAAGTACCCGCTGTATCCAATCTATCTGCAGCAGACAGATGTACGTGGTACTGATGCATTAAGTGCTTTACTGAAACTAGTTTAATGTAATAAGTGAAAAATTGGATAGAAACTACTTTTTAATCTTGCAAAGTAAATATTGTAATAATCAACTATAGTATGGAATTAATTGTTGGAATGAGGGTTTGTTTTGCAAAAATTATTATTAATTGGGGCATGGTTTTTTGGAGTGACTTTCATATTTGGTTCATTAGGGGCGCTTCTTGAAGGAAGTTTAGTCGCTAGCTTATTGATGCTAGTCGGAGGAATTTTGCTACTACCTCCTATTAAACGCCTAATTTTAGATAAAAAACCTAATTTAAGTAGAGGCAAAATAATAGCACTAGGGTCTATACTAATATTTATGTCAATGTTCTTTTTTACATCAAATGGTGCAGCAAATCCTGATAGCAATGAAGATCAAAGCGAGCCAGCAGTAACAAAGAAAGAGAAAGACATAACGAAGCCCAAACCTATTACAGAACCTCAACCCTCTACGGAAGTTATTGCAAAAGACCAAGTTATTACAGTTGATGATGAACAAGCTAAGATAAATAAAATAATGGAAGTAGGTATCACGCTTGGAATAACACCAGCAGAGTACGGAAATAAATTCAACAAACTAGCCAAACGTGCAAGTTTAAAGGAAACGGTTTGGAATGATGTTGGCTTGAATTTAAATAAGAAAGAGTATCTAGATATTTTTATTATAGATTACACTTCGGAAATAGTACTAGTCGGAGCTGTAGATAAAAACGGAGAGCTTAGAAGCCTAGAACATCAAATCAATACCAGCGATTTAAATACGACTAATGCTAAAAACATAGGCTTAGTTTTTTCTTTCCTGTCTGGAGCGTCAACTAGTATTTTAAGTCCAGAGTTATCAGACGATGAAGCCTTAAAGTTTGCTGCTGGATTTATAGGAGACGCAGCTACTAAATTTGCTAAGACAGAAGAGCCTCAAAGAAGAGTAGAAATCAAAAAGGCTTATATGGTAGAAGCCAATCAATTCATGTTAACTTTTAGAATAGAGCCTGAAGCGAGCGACAATCATAAAGATTAAAAGCGTAATGTATCATAGGCATGGCTAGTCACGCTTATACGACTGTAGTTTACCTGACAGTGACCATGCCATGTCCGTGCGTAATAACTGAGCTTGTTCTGACTTGCCGCTGCTAAGCGACGACCATTGTGGTTTACCACGTGCTTTTTTGAGCTCACTTGGTAGTTTGTGTGCTGGCCATACAGTAATTGGATTATTGTCTTCATCTGCATGGTCACTGTCGTTAGTTAGCGACGTTCCAAGACTGCTGTTTTCGCCTTTATATAATAACTGAGTGGCATCTGTAGCAGCATGACCACGATGGCGTAGGGCAGTTAGCAAGTCTAATGCTCGCGTGGCTAGCAATGTTAATGTTGCAGGATCAATATACAAGCGTTTTACCCCAGTAATCCTATCGGCAATACTGCTGGTATTCGATAGTAGCCCGCCTGCAATACCACCTATTGCGGCACCCAATCCCAGTGTAGTACCTAGGGCTGCTGCATCGATACCTAATCCTAGAAGCGCACCAGCTGCTGCACCAGAAGTGGTGCGAATGCCGTAGCTTTTGAGAAGTTCAGGGTCGAATGGGTCTTGTTGATAGGCTTGTAGTTCAAGCGGCGTTGCTGCGACCGCGTTGTCATAAAACTTATATAGGTTCAGGAGATTATGCTGCATCGCACGCTCACTTTGCCTGACCGCTTCTTGCATTTGTTCTAAGGCAGGAAGTGGGTCGTCATCTTCATTGATCTCGCGTACAAAGGCAGCAACATTCAATAAAAAATCAGCGATGATGATATTGGCTTCATCATACAGCTGCGCCCAGTCTTCCGTTCGACGTTGCATCAGCTGCTCAAGCATCTCAGAGTGGGTGAGCATGGTGGCTAGGTTTTTCCATAGACGCATCTCATCTTCAAACTCAAACGCGACCGAATCAAAACGCGTTGAGATATGCAGATTGCGTCTTGCCAGCATCGTTTGCCAGTCGTCGATATTGGCATTCTGGCTGTCGGTAAAATTAAAAACAGGCATCACAGGAATCGCAGCCCAAGACAAAATCGATAGCTCGTCTTTATATTTACCCAATACAGGCTCACGAGCATCTACCACGTAAATGGCCATATCACTTGTCAGTAGCTGACGAATGACTTTGGCTTCTTGACTATAATCATAGGGCAAGTCATAGCTGTCTGAACCTTGAGCGACATCCGCCGCCAAAAACTGCTGCAATCGTTCAATACCATCACGGCGACTGGCAGTATTATCCTCTAGCCAGTCCATAAGCCCTGAGGCGTCTTCCAGACCAGGTGTGTCGTATAATGCCACTAGCACTTCACCAGTGCGACTGTCTGTCAGCTGTGCTTGCTCAACGTGACGCGTGGTCGCAGCTTGGTTTTTGACTTCACCAAAATATACGTCTCGCAATAACGTGCGCAGTATAGAGGTTTTGCCTGTATTGGTATGACCGACGACCGCCAATTTAAGCGGTTCACCACTGGCGATGGTTTTCTTTGCCATCCTTGACACTGGTGCTGTCATTGCTGATGTATCGGTTGATACAGGTTGATTATCCTGAGTAGCTATTGACTGAGCTACTGTGGATTTTGAGGTGTTATCTGAAGGAATACTTGAGACATCAGAAGTTGGCTCATAAGCTTTGTCCGCAAAGAAACCTGCAGGCTTATTATTTTCATGATTATTTTTATTGTCATTATTCATAGTAACGTCTTATATTTATTGATGATCGAAATACATAGTAGCCATTTATTGTAAAACAAATCTGATTGGGTATCGGTTATGAATGCGTATTGTCATATCATAAATCGTAGTCCACGCATTTATAATCAGGCTCTAGTCGGTTCAATATAATTTGGATACAAGGAAGGCGAGTGAAAGTACTACAAATAGTAGGCTAAGCGAGACTAACACCGTATCCAATTTATAGAGAATTGACTATATTAGACAGCACTTGGTGGACGCAGCAGTACTTTTAGCTTTTTCTTTAACCCTTTGGCTCGAAAAAACCGCTGCCACATACGGTAAAAGACCCCAAATATCAGGCTGATGATATTGTCATGGCTGGCTTCACCAACCGCACCGTACTGGACGGGGTTATTGATGGTATCTTCTTCTACGTAAGTCCCAAACCAACGATCAAAAATAATGAGAACGCCGCCGTAATTTTGGTCAATATATTCGTCGTTGGTACCATGATGGGCACGGTGATTGGATGGGGTATCAAAAACATACTCAACCCATTTTGGAAATTTTCCGACTGTTTCGGTATGGATAAAGAATTGATAAATCAAATCTAAGGCGTAAAAGAAGAATACCCAGACAGGATGAACCCCTAGCATCATCAGCGGAACAAAGAATAACCACCAACCCGTCACTGAGTACAGCAGGCTTTGACGCATGGCAGTAGACAGATTCATATGGTCATCTGAATGATGCACGACATGCGCTGACCAAAACCAATTCATACGGTGTGACGCACGATGGAACCAGTAATAGCTAAACTCAACCGCGACGAATATAGGGATGGCGGTAAGCCATGTTACCTCAATAGTAAATAAGCGATATTGATATAACCATAAGCAGATAGGTATAACGATAAGCGCTTGGACAATCAATTCAAACCCTAGATAAGAGCCGCCCAAACTAAAATTGGTCATCGCACGGCGCCAACTAAAGCTTTTACTATTGCCGCGCTTGGACTGATAGAGCCATTCTGCCAAAAATAACAAGAAAAATGGACCGCCAGCCAGCGGAAGCAGCCACTCTTGCCAATACGCGGGCAGAATGCTCGCCAGCATTGGCTGCCACGACTCTGGCGCAGCCGTTAAGATACTTTGGTTTAACGCCTCTCGGTAACCATCCAATAGTTGACCATACTGACCTAGGGTCATAAGGGGGCTGTCTGAAGAGATATCTGCTGCCATCTTGGGCTCCTAGCCACTATAAAACATCCTTGTCATCTTGATATGATGTCACAGCTATCAAAATATATCTTAACAACTGTTATATCAATAAGTCTTTAAGACTGCCTGAGGCGATAGACCTATAATATTTACTTATTGTATATCATGTTAGTCATAATGATAAGTTAAGATATGAATAACAGATTGAAAGTAATAGATTAAAAATTAGAATGTATTAAATATCTATATCAACCAAGCCAATCTTTCGTGCAGAGAGCGCCGTTTGCCACTGTTGATAACGAACGGCTCGTTTGTCTAATGGCTCATCATCGGTACGAGCGTCAGTCAATCCTGTAGAAACGCTGTTATCTGCCAGTAGCTGTACAATGAGTCCATCTTTGGCGTGAGCAGCGATTTGATCAAGTTTGCGTAGCGTACCGCGGTCGGGCAGTGCGTTACTATGAATGCCAAGCAAGACTTGCACCGGATGCACATCTAAGTAATTTTTTAGCCGTGCCATATCATCACGGTCATCAACGATGCCAAAATCCTCAACCTCACTTAATTTTTCAAGACTATGGCTGCTGTCATCAAGCCCTGACTGCCACCATTTGTCCTGATCTGCAGGGTATTCAAGTAAAGCAATTAACTTCTTGCCCGCACTGACCGTCGCTTTTGGAGCGATAGGGGCTGGCGCTTCTGTAAAGTCATCAGCATCTACCACGTGCCGCTGCCAAAAGTTTAGGATTTTTTGATAATAGGGCTGTTTGATATCCAAACGCATTTTTTTGCGGCGGAACATCAATGCACAGAACGCCCATGCTATCGCTCGCGGTACAATACCGTACATCAGCAAGCTACCAACCAACAATCCTGCCCACTGCCGTGCAACAGACAGCGGCATCGCTTCGGTGACAAGCCTGCTCTGTGCGATCGCTGTATTGTCTGGCACACCAAATCCCACCATGCTCGGTAGCCAGCCTAATACTTGAGTCAAGCTCACAAGCGCTTGATCAGAGAGTAAGGTTGACTCCCAGCTAAAGCTATACTGACGTACAACCAGCAAAAATATAATCGCAAGCAGCATACCGGTCAAGGTAGCCAGCCACAACTGATGGCTAAATCTACCCAAATACCAACGCATACCGCTGTGCTGCAACTGGCGTTCATACAGATCGACGGCCGCTTTGGTCACATCGTCCTTACCACGTATGAGATAACTTGGACTGACAAAACTGGCAAACCAACTGGGTGATTGCTGATCTCGATTGATAAGGGTCATGACAAGCCAGCCGCCAAGCATAATGGTATGAAAACCAAGTAGACAGACCAACACATAAAAGAAGTTCACAACATTAGACTGCAATAGAGTGAACAATCCCAAAAAACCTGAGATACACCACACCACGCTCATAACAATCATGATGCCCTTTATACGACCATCAATCTTGCCTAGAACACGCGCAAGCGCCCCGTTGCTATCTATACGTGATGCACGTCGATGCAGCTTTTGGATAGGCGTGCCATCCTCGCCCTGTAGTTTTTCCGTGATTAATAACGGGTCAGTGGCAAAAACGTGCTGATCGGTCTCTAAAGCACGTACCAGCTCGGTCAGTTGATCTTGGGGTGATAGCATAATGCGATAATATCCGTATGAAGGCGTCAATATAAGAAATAGCAATCCGAAAACAGGCGTTTTAATCGTTATAGATTATTGTAGCGTATATAGAATGAGGATGACTTGTATTATTTCTATCATAGTAAACGCTTATAAAATCAGCCAAAATAAATATATAAAACCAAATCGTGTCAAAAAACGTATCAAAGAGACATATCAAAAAAAGGAAGGTGCCATATGAATAACGAAATGAATAATAAAACCTATCTTATCATCGGTGGAACAGGCGGTATTGGTCAAGCCATGGTACGGCAGCTAATACAAAAAACGACTTCTAATCAAACGGACAGTCAATCTAATCAAAGCCATCGCACACAAGTATTTGCTACTTATCATCGCAATGAGCCAAACATTGAAGCAGAAAACCTACATTGGCAGCCAATGAATGTCAGTGATGAGGACAGCATCAAAAAAGCTGCCGATACCATTAAGCAGACAGTCGGTCATGTAGATTGGGTAATCAACTGCGCAGGGTTATTGCATACAGAGACAGCACAGCCAGAAAAGGCCTTGCGCCAAGTTGAAACTGAGTTTTTTTTACAAAACATGCAAATCAATGCGCTAGCCAGTTTGCTGATAGCCAAGCACATCAAACCGTTGCTTGCCAAGGCTAATCGAAGCGCCAATCATCCTGCTATTTTTGCGACCGTATCAGCCCGCGTCGGTAGTATCACTGACAATCAACTAGGCGGTTGGTATAGCTATAGAATGAGTAAGGCGGCGCTCAATATGGGCATGAAAAACCTGAGTATCGAATGGGGCAGATCACTTAAAGATGTGTGTGTGGTGGTCATGCAACCAGGCACCGTCAACACTCAGCTGTCCGCGCCGTTTCAAGGCAATGTCGCTGAGGGACATCTATTCTCGCCAGCGTATAGCGCAGAGTGCTTATTGGAGGTGCTCTCAGGTATGACTGCTAGCCAGTCAGGCAGTTTTGTCGATTGGGCAGGAGAGTCAATACCTTGGTAGCCGTTAAACTGACGCTAGCGTACTAGTAAGCCATCAATCTAATACGCTTCAAACAGCGACATAAACTCATTCACAGGCGTCTGCTCCAGCCTTTCTTGATCGTCGCATAACCCAACGATCTGCTGACAGCGACTTTCGATAAAACGAGTGGCTAGACTGGCGCGGAACTTGGCTTCCAGTACAGGGATACCTTCGGCTCGGCGACGCTTATGGCCAATAGGATACTCTACAGCCACTTTTTCTGTACTGCTGCCATCGTTAAAGAATACTTGAATGGCATTGGCAATAGAGCGCTTGCTTGGGTCATGATAGTCTTTTGAATACTGCGCGTTTTCTTCTACAACCATCTTGCTGCGTAGCTCATCGATTGACAAATGCTGTTCGTGATAGTCATCTTCGTAGTTCTCTGCCATCAGATCGCCTGTCAATAACGGCACAGCCACCATATACTGCAAGCAGTGGTCACGATCGGCCGGATTGTCAAGCGTGCCTTCTTTTGAGATGATGCGAATCGCTGAGTCATGTGTGATTAGAACGATTTTGTCGATATCGTCAATTCTGTCTTCGATGTGTGGGTGCAAAATAACTGCCGCTTCACAAGCAGTTTGCGCATGAAACTCAGCAGGAAAACTTATTTTAAATAAGATATTTTCCATCACGTAACTACCAAAATCTCGCTGGAATTTAAAGCGACGATCGTCTTCAGGCTTTGTCGCTAGATCCTTATTGGTATGGCTAAATAGCACATCATAGAATCCCCACTGCGGTGCGGTTAATGCGCCAGGAATACCCATTTCACCACGTGCCGTTATATCTACCAGACGTACCGCACGACTGGTTGCATCACCTGCTGCCCATGATTTTCGGCTGCCAGCATTGGGTGCATGCCGATAGGTGCGCAGTGCCTGACCATCGACGATGGCTTGTGAAATCGCTGCCATGATGCGCTCACGTGGCAGCTGATAAAGTTTTGCGACGACGGCTGTTGATGCTAACTTGACCAAAAATACATGATCGAGCCCCACACGGTTGAATGAGTTTTCTAGTGCCAGTACGCCTTGAATTTCATGCGCCATGATCATGGCTTCAAGCACTGCTCTCATGGTCAGTGGTGCTTGTCCTTGGCTGATATTTTTTTGACTAATATAGTCGGCGACCGCCAAGATACCACCCAGATTATCAGAAGGATGGCCCCATTCGGCGGCAAGCCACGTATCATTATAGTCAAGCCAGCGCACCATACAGCCGATGTCAAAAGCGGCTTTGATGGGGTCTAGTCTATAGGAGGTGCCAGGGACGCGAGCGCCATGCGGCGTTATTTGATCGGGACAATCAGGCCCCAAGTGCTTGGTACACTCAGGGAAGCGCAGCGCCAATAGACCGCAGCCAAGCGTGTCCATTAGACAGTGGCGCGCGGTATTCCATGCATCAGTAGGGTTTGGGGATTGCTCGTCTATTGAATAATTAAGAACGTAATCGGCGATTTTTTGAATTTCATCGTCATATTCTGGACGAACGTTGCTCTCTACAGTTGCATCGTTAATATTTGAATTGGCTGTATTTGAATCGTTATCTAAGTGATTATTTGACATGGTTGGTTCCTCATCCTGAGTGTGCTACTTCCTTGACTGATTATCTCAGCCATCCTTTTAAAGGAATCGTTATTTAAAAGTAGCATACTCAATATGGAACAACCAATTTGAATTATGTTAAGAATTAAGACGTTAGCAACGGTCTAAATCATTAAGTACAACAGACCTAAAACAAATAAAGCGGCCATGATAAACAGCAGGAAACTTAACACTTTGGTCGTGGTTGACGCAGTGTCCGTGCTCTCTTTTTTGATTTTATTTTTCTTAGCAACGTATAGCACCATTTTTACATGCTCGATATTGTCCTCGAGGTAGTGCTCGCCTTCAGGCACAAAACCTAACGACTCATAAAAACTAAGTAAGTAAACCTGTGCCGAGATGATAATCGGACGCTTTTTACCGTACTTTTTGCGGCACTGTGCAATAGCCTGATTCATCATTTGCCGTGCTAGACCATCACCTCTGTGCTCTGATAGCACAAGCACTCTACCGATAGCAGGCATCGCAGTGTGGTTGGTCTTAATCGCAGGATCAGCTACTGATAGGTTGGATTTTAGCTTATTAAACTCAGGTGGGATAATACGGCAATAGCCCACCAATGCTGCGTTTTGATGAGCGATTAGGTGCAAGCAATCAAAATCCACTTCATCCATATCTTGATAGGCACAGTTTTGTTCGACGACAAACACTTGCGAGCGCGCCTTTAAAATATGATAAAGATCAACTGAGGTCAGCTCGTCAAAGGTTTTTAGAGAAAATTCACAAGTCATAATGGGCTAGCTTCTGGCAATAGGCAGTAAAAGATTGGCATTATAACGATTTAGGCAGGCATTAACCATTCCTAACCGTTTAGGGTCTGGCTGATTTTATCTAAGTTTAGGCTATCAGACATAGCGCTAAAGATTTCAAAGTATTTGCCGCGTTGGGCATAAAGTACCTCGTGGGTACCTGTCTCAACCACTTCGCCATTTTCTATCACCACGAGATCGTCGGCATCGATGATTTGGGCAATATTGTGCGAGACCATAATGACGGTACGGTCTTTTTTGATCAGATCAAGGCTTTTTTTGACCTGTTGGCTGGCAATGGCATCGAGGCTGGCTGTCGGCTCGTCCAAAAATACAATAGGTGGGTCTTTTAAAAACATCCTTGCCAGCGCAATACGCTGCTGTTGACCGCCTGATAAGGACTTAGCAGTGCTCTTATAGTCATCAGCTAACCCTATAATCTGCTCGTGGATAGAGGCTTTTTTTGCCGCAATGATGATGTCATCTTCGCTAGCATTCATATCGCCATAACGGATGTTTTCACTGATCGTACCCGAAAAAATATGATTACTCTGTAGGACTAGGCCGATGCGCTGACGCAACTCATGGGTATCACAGTCAGCCAAATCATGCCCATCTAGGCAAATCGTACCAGCGTCTGGGGCATAGAACTTGACCAATAGATTGATAATCGTGCTCTTTCCTGCGCCAGAAAGGCCAACCAACGCAGTGATACGATTAGGCTTGATGGTAAAGCTGACGTTTTTTAGCGCTTGCGTGCCATTAGGATAGGTAAAATCAACGTTTTTAAGCTCGATATGACCTTTGAGGTTTTCGCTACTGATGCCATCGATGTTTTCGACTTGTTTATCGTCTTCTAAAATATCGAAAAAACCTTCGGCATAGGTCAATGCATTATTAATCTGGTCGTAGATGCGGTGTAATTGACGGATAGGAGCGGCGACATTTTGAAACAGCATAACATGAAACAAAATCATGCCAATGGTCATCTCGCCTTGTAGGACAAAATAAGCGGTGAGAAGGATGATAACCACCACACCAATCTGCTCGATAAAGGTTTTGATGGCATCATAAATAAAGCCAATACTACGAATGCGTAGTTGATTGTCGGTCATTTCCTTTTGAATGGCTAGGTGTTTCTCAGCCTCGATAGATTCACGGACAAAGGATTTCACCACACTGATCGAATTAATCAAAGAGATCACCAAACCGCTTTTTGCTTCTCGAAACCCACGCATCTGCCGGCGAAACCCTTGCAAACGGCGTGCTTGCTTTTGGCTGATAAAGAAGTAAATGGGTATGATAATAAGACCGACCATACCAACCCAAAAATTGGTCGAAAACATGATGATAAGTGCCACAATTGCATTGGCAAATAGCGGTAGCATATCGATAAAGAAGTTTTGCACTAGGCTGGTTAAGCTGCTGACACCATAGTCAATACGGGTTTGCAACTTGCCACTATCGTTTTCACTACTGGTATAAAACGCCATGCGATAGGTAAGGATGCGCTCAATGATTTTTTGAGACAGATCACGAGACAAGTTGATACGAATCTTTTCACCAAAAAAACGCTGACCAAAAGAGATAAATATCGACAATATCTCTTTGGTTAGTAAGACCGCGCTAATAATACCTAACATACGCAGACCTGCTTGCCATGGCTCGGCAAGCGTAGCAATTTCAGTCAAGGTATCAACGGTATAACGTAGTACAAACGCATTTACCTGTGCGGTAAAGGAGCCTAAGACGGTCAACGCTAAGGTGGCGATGATAAGCAGACGATAAGGTTTAGCAAATACCGCCAGTTTTTTTAGAATATCCCACAGCAGCGCCCGCCGTTCTTTCTTTTCGACTGGAGGCTTTTTGTCTAATTGCACACGGCGTGGCTGGGGAGATGTTGGCATAAAACCCTATCAAAAATTAAAATAAGCCATGACTACGCTTAAAACGCATCCGCTGGCACAAAAACTTCACCAACCATGATACGCCTTGCTGAGCGGCTCATCGACACTTTTTTGGCCTGCCAGCGGCCATCGACCTGTTCGGTTTTCCCACCAACTAACAATGTGCCTGATGGATGGCCAAAACGCACCTCTGTCAGCTCGCCAGCGCCTGCTGCTTGATTGACGAGCGTGCCTTGTGTAGTTGCCGCAGCGGCGATAGCAACTGCTGCTGTACCCATCATGGCATGATGCAATTGACCCATACTCATGGCACGTACGACCAAATCAATCTCACTTGCATCGACCGATTTACCACTAGAGGCCGTATAGCTCTGTGCGTTACCAACCCATGCGAGTTTGGGAATGTGTTGGCTAGTCTGTGCTTCACTTATGTCTTTGAATAGCCCCATTGCCACGCCGCCTGTGGCACGGATTTTCTCAAGCTTGGCAAGTAGCTCACCATCGCTATTGATATCACCTTGTAATTCAGTACCGGTAAAGCCCAAATCTTCAGCTTTCATAAAGATGGTTGGGATACCAGCGCTAATAAAGGTCGCTTTGACACTATCAGCATCTAGACCGCAGCCTGACACATCAAAGTCATCGACCAAGTTACTAGTAGGGAACATGTCACTAGTGGCATCTACAGGGTCGATAAACTCAATTTTGACTTCAGCCGCTGGGAAGGTTACACCGTCTAATTCAAAATCGCCTGTCTCTTGAACCTGTACTTTGTCATTTGCATCCTTATAGACTGGCACATGGGCAATAATCGTTTTACCGATATTTTCTTGCCAAATGCGTACTTCACAAATACCGCTATCTGCATTGTCATCGATACTATTAGCAATTTTGTCAGCATCGACCAAACCCATATTAATGGCACAGGCACCGACGGCTGCAGTTAAGTTGCCACAGTTTCCTGCCCAGTCAATCATAGGCTTGGCGATATTGACTTGCCCAAACAGATAGTTCACATCGTGGTCTGAGCTAGAAGAGGCCGATAAAATAACCGTTTTTGAGGTACTAGAGCTGCCATTGCCCAAACCATCGATTTGCTTGCCGTAAGGATCTGGGCTGCCGATGACCCGTAATAGGAAGTTATCACGCGACTCACCAGCGACTTGGCAACGCTCAGGTAAATCAGATAACTTAAAGAACGTACCTTTGGAGGTACCACCGCGCATATAGGTAGCAGGGACAGATAAT
Organism: Psychrobacter sp. 4Bb; assembly: GCF_002836735.1. Classification (GTDB taxonomy): domain Bacteria; phylum Pseudomonadota; class Gammaproteobacteria; order Pseudomonadales; family Moraxellaceae; genus Psychrobacter. Next base: position 176,800 of record NZ_PJAS01000051.1, read on the forward strand.
TGCGGGGCGAAAGAGGCTTTTGATTTAGTATTGGTTTGGGCCACTGTATTAAGTCCTTTTTATATTGTTATAAGATTGGGTATGGTGCCATCAGCAAGTAAACATGTACGATTAAAAACGCTCGTTAATAATGATAGCGACAAGAGATAATCGTAAGATAATTATCATCGACGGCATATACCAACCGATTGGCATCATCGATGCGTCTTGACCAAAATCCAGATAGATTTTCTTTTAGAGGTTCAGGTTTGCCAATGCCTTCAAACGGATTACGCTTGCATTCGATGATGAGTTTGTTAATACGTTTGAGTGTTTTTTTGTCTTGCGTTTGCCAGTATAGGTAGTCTTTCCACGCAGCGTCTGTCCATGCTAGTTGTTCACTCATTATCAGACCCTTTGCATTGATTAAAGCCTTTGAGTTCAAGCGTTCTCAGCGTTGACATCATTATTTTCTGCCGTATCAATTAGCTCACGCGTAACCGTCTTGCCAGCTTTATATTGGGCAATAGAGTCCGCTAAGTGCGCTGCATTGGCAGGAGATTTTAGCAGATAGACGGTTTCCATCAGGCTATTGTAGTAATCAAGCGACATCACAACGGCATCATCAGCGTCACGGCGGGTCACGATAGTGGCGTTGGCATCATCATTTACCGTGTCTAGAACGGACTTTAGGTGCTTTCTGGCTTCTGAAAAACTAACGACTCTCATGGCTTACTCCCTTCATGATATTCTGCATAACTTGTACAATATATCGTACATATTACGCTATTGGTGAAGTAAACTCAATATTTAGCTATTTTTCAATATTAAGATATAAGTAAGAAGGCTCAGTGTGTAGCTTGCAAACCATGTTTTGAACCAAGCTTTAACATTAGCAAATAAAAGCCGATGTCATATAAACAAGTTATACAACATCGGCGATTTTTATACTTTACTGCTTATCACACTAAAAACTACAGGATAGCCTTAGACAATATCAAGTGTACCTTCGATAAACTCTTTAGCAAAGCGTTGTAGCATACCGCCTGCATTGTACATTTTTACTTCGTCAGCAGTATCTAAACGGCAGATAATTGGCGTCTCAGTGGTACTACCATCAGCACGATGGATTACCAACGTCATTAACCCGCCAGCAGAGACTTCGCCTGTGACATCAAAGGTTTCCGTACCATCGATATTTAGCGTATGGCGAGTCGTGCCTTCTTCGAACTGTAGAGGTAGGGCACCCATACCGACTAAGTTTTGACGATGAATACGTTCAAAGTCTTCAGCAACGACGGCTTCCACGCCAGCGAGACGGACGCCTTTGGCAGCCCAGTCACGGCTTGAGCCTTGACCATAGCCATCACCTGCGATGATGATCAGCGGCTGCTCCCGGTTCATGTAGGTTTCAATCGCTTCCCACATACGCATGACTTGACCTTCTGGCTCTACGCGCGCCAGTGAGCCTTGGATGACTTCACCGCTGTCGTCGAGTACCATCTCGTTCAATAGTTTAGGATTGGCAAAGGTGGCACGTTGCGCAGTTAAATGGTCGCCGCGATGGGTCGCATAAGAGTTATAGTCTTCAGCAGGCAAGCCCATAGTATCGAGATACTCGCCAGCTGCCGATGCACCAAGAATAGCATTCGACGGTGACATATGGTCGGTTGTGATGTTGTCACCCAATACTGCTAATGGACGCATACCTTTTAGTTTGTTCATCGCTGCCATTTTACCTTCCCAATACGGTGGGCGACGTATATAAGTGGTCATTTCACGCCAGTCATATAGTGGGCTTAACGCTTTACCTGTGTCTTTTTTGGCTTCATCAAACATTGGGATATATACGGCACTGAACTGCTCAGGCTTCACGGCAGCAGCGACGATGGCGTCAACCTCATCATCATCAAACCAAATGTCTTTTAGATAGACATCATTGCCGTTCTGATCTTTACCCAATGAGTCTTTTTCGATATCAAAACGGATGTTACCAGCGATGGCATAAGCAATAACCAGTGGCGGCGATGCCAAAAATGCTTGCTTAGCATACGGATGGATACGACCATCAAAGTTACGGTTACCAGATAGCACTGCCGTGGTAAATAAATCATTGTCGATGATTTCTTTTTCGATATCAGGGTCTAGCGCACCGCTCATGCCATTACACGTCGTACAGGCAAAACCAACCACATCAAAACCGATTTCTTGTAGCTCAGGCATCAGGCCTGCTTCTTCTAAGTACATTTTGACGGTTTTTGAGCCAGGCGCTAAGGATGACTTCACCCAAGGCTTACGTAATAATCCTTTAGCATTGGCGTTACGAGCGACAAGACCTGCTGCTACCATGTTGCGTGGGTTTGAGGTGTTGGTACAGCTGGTGATAGCAGCGATAATAACCGCGCCATCTGGCATGAGACCATCTTTAGGTTCAGGCAATTTTTCGTCAGCGCCATGAGCAATACCTTTGGCAACCAAGTCCGTAGTCGATACACGGGCATGTGGGCGCGATGGGCCTGCCATATTACGTACCACTGATGACAAATCAAACTCAAGGACGCGTGCGTATTCGGCTTTTTCCATGCCGTCAGCCCATAGGCCCGTTTGCTTGGCGTATTGCTCAACCAATTTAATCTGCTCTTCAGAGCGACCAGTCAGGCGTAGATAGTCAGTGGTTTGCTCATCAATATAGAACATCGCGGCAGTGGCACCATATTCAGGCGTCATATTGGAGATAGAAGCGCGGTCACCGACACTGAGCTGGCGTGCACCGTCACCAAAGAATTCGATATAGGTAGAGACCACACCTGCGTCGCGTAAAAATTCCGTCATCGCCAGTACGAGATCCGTACCAGTAATGCCTTTTTGCAATTTGCCTGTTAATTTAACACCAACGTAATCAGGCAGGCGCATATATGAGGGGTTACCTAGCATGACGCTTTCGGCTTCTAGACCGCCAACACCAATTGAGATCACACCTAGTGCATCGACCATCGGCGTGTGGCTATCAGTACCAACTAAGGTGTCGGCAAACGCGACTTCTTCACCGGATTTATTGTGCACGACCTGTACGACAGGTGACATTTTTTCTAGGTTAATCTGATGCATGATGCCGTTACCAGGCGGTACGACATTCACATTGTCAAAGGCATACTGACACCAGTTGATAAAGTGAAAACGGTCATCGTTGCGGCGCTCTTCAATCGCACGGTTTTTCTCAAACGCGTCATCTTCGAAGCCTGCGTGCTCAACGGCCAATGAATGGTCAACGATAAGCTGAGTTGGCACGATAGGGTTTACCTTAGACGGATCACCGCCTTGCTCAGCGATAGCATCACGCAATCCTGCCAAATCAACAAAGGCCGTCTGACCCAAGATATCATGACATACCACGCGGGCAGGGTACCAAGGAAAGTCTAGATCTTGCTTGCCTTCGATATGCTGCTTTAGCGCATCGGTTAACTCTTCTGGTGGGCAACGGCGTACTAGGTTTTCACACAATACTTTTGAGCAAAATGGTAGCTTGTCATACGCGCCAGCTTCGATACTCTCGACAGCCTCGCGGGTGTCAAAGTAATAAAGATCAGTACCGGGAAGTGGCTTTTTGAATTGTTCGTTCATTGGTTGTACTAGGGCGTTGTCCATAAGTCACCTTTGGCTGTTAGCTGTTTCTAATTTTTAAGAATTGTCTTTAGTTGTCTGATCTAATAAACCTTTGGAATAGTTGAAAATCGCATCAAAACCATCCTTTCTCTCTTTTATATTGACGCTTTCTAACTCTTCAAATTTCTTTGATTTAATATTAGCTCCGTATAGAAGTCCAGAAATCCCTGACACTACATTCATGAATTTAATACGAGATGATGAATTTTCAGGTTGAACATTCAATTGCAAACTATTGCATAAGTTTTTGTTCTTTTTAGTTTCAAAACTAAGAGGTTGATTAGAGTGAGCAAACTCATTTCTTATCTTTCTCAAAATATTAATGTCATTCATTGTCACTTTACTAATTAAACCTAAAGAGTAGGATAATTTAATTTTAGATGAGAATGTGCCAAGTGGACCACTAAAAGAAAAAAGCTCATTTAAATGTTGGTTACTTCCAACAAGTATATTTCTCAAAATATTTTCAAGCTCATTATCAATATGAGCAGTAGCATATAGTGCTAATCCTCTATCAGACTCCTTAAGCATTTCTCTTCTTAGTTTTACAAATTCATTTGATGAATCCTTAGCAAGCTTAGGAAGTGGAAGCCCATCCATTACTTTTTCTAAAACTTCCTCAATAGTTAAATCTGTCTTGTCATTCATTTTTAAAAACTCATGTCAGTATAGAAGTTAGTGAGAGTAGATGAGATAAATTTTAAAAATAACCAAAACAAGCATAAATTCAGAGAATCGCTCATTTTGGTTAAAAGGAAAAAAACTCCTAATATATAATTTCGGTAAATTAACGAGCACTCATATCTGGTACAGGACGCAGCTCTTCACCAGTATATTCTGCACTTGGGCGAATGATACGGTTGTTAGCACGTTGCTCAAACACGTGAGCAGCCCAACCTGTCAGACGTGAGCAGACAAAGATAGGGGTGAATAGCTTGGTTGGAATACCCATAAAGTGATAGGCAGACGCATGGAAAAAGTCAGCATTACAGAAAAGTTTTTTCTCACGCCACATGACTTCTTCACAGCGTACCGATACTGGGTATAGTACTTCGTCACCAACGTCAGCGGCTAGCTTCTCAGCCCAGCCCTTAATCACCACGTTACGTGGATCTGACTCGCTATAGATCGCATGACCAAAGCCCATGATTTTGTCTTTACGAGCCAGCATACCCATCATCTCTTCTTCAGCCTCATCAGGTGAGCTAAAGCCTTCAATCATATCCATCGCCGCTTCATTCGCTCCGCCATGTAATGGGCCGCGTAGTGAACCGATTGCACCAGTGATACAAGAATGAATGTCAGATAAGGTAGATGCACACACACGAGCAGTAAAGGTCGAAGCATTAAACTCATGCTCTGCATAAAGGATAAGCGAGACGTTCATTACTTTTTCGTGCAGCTCGTTTGGTTTTTCGCCTTTGAGCAAATGTAAGAAATGTCCGCCAATAGTGGCATCATCTGTATCGGTCTCGATACGTACATTGTCGTGGGTAAAACGATACCAATAGTTGATAATCGATGGGAAGGCCGCTAGCATACGGTCAGTTTGATCGTTTTGCTGAGCAAAATCAGTTTCGGTCTCAAGGTTGCCAAGCATAGAGCAGCCAGTACGTAGCACGTCCATTGGATGCGCATCAGCTGGGATACGTTCAAGTACGTCTTTTAATGCTTGTGGTAGGCCGCGCAGGCTTTTGAGTTTGGCTTGATAGGCGTCAAGCTCGCTTTGAGTAGGCAAGTTGCCGTATAACAGCAAATACGCCACTTCTTCAAAAATACACTTATCCGCCAGCTCTGATACATCATAACCGCGATAGGTCAGACCAGAGCCTGATTTGCCAACGGTAGATAGAGAGGTTTTACCAGCGACTTGCCCGCGTAGACCTGCGCCTGAAAGTTCTTTTTGTGCTGCCATGTTTACATTCCTTTTGTTGGTAGCTTTTTTTGAGTGAAAACGATGTTTCTGATAATAAATTTATTGATTAATGACTATAGCGCTAGTTTAGCGTTAAGCAGGCTGTTCAGGCTGTGGACCGTCTAAATCGACGTTACAACGCTCAAATTCAGCTTCAATAGGGCCATTCAAGACTTCCATTGCACTGCCTTCACCTTCAGCATTGTTGATCTCCATATATTTGACACCAAGCGGAGATTCCATGAAAGTCTGAATTTCAGCCATTTCTTCTGGAGTAGGGTCAGCCATTGGCGTTGCCACTTCTTCACCATTCATGACGCGTAATTGCTCATTTCCAAAAGCAAGCATCTTTTTTCCTACATCCGACGTATAAAAGTCATCTAACTCTTTTAACTCTGCATCGGTAAACTGACTCTTATAAAAACGATCGACTTCGGCTTTACCCAAGTCTTTGTCGCGAGACTCAAGGCAGCTGACTTGCTCTGCACTGAGCGCACCGCTATTGATAATTGGTGCAAACAATAGGCTGTTGACGGTATCTAGCGTAATCGTTGTCATAATCAAGTCATTTTGAGCATCAGTTCCTGATGGCGCAGTTTCGCTTTCGCTAACCACAGTTTCGGTCGTATCACTGGCAGTATCGTCAACGGTTTCTGGTGTTTTATCACAACCTGTCATGAATAACAGCGCCGCTAGCGTGCTACTAAGTAGTGAGGATTTGACAACCGTATGAGCAGTAAAAAATGGCATAAATAACCTAAAGGTAAATAAAGACGGGTTTTGAAACGATAAAGCACACAGAGGTGGTTTATCGTTTCGGCGTTGCTAATTGGCAATTATTAGTTGTTAACTACTTATTATCAGCAAATAGCTTGTCTAGTGTCTGCTCAAACTCATGATAGTTCAAGAAATCATATAGCTCTATGCGAGTCTGCATGGTATCGACGACTTTGTCTTGTGTACCATCATCTAATAAATGCTGATAAACGTTCAATGCTGCTTTGTTCATAGCGCGGAAAGCGGATAGTGGATATAGCACCATCTCGACACCCACACTATACAACTGGTCAGTGGTATATAGATCTGTTTGACCAAACTCTGTCATGTTTGCCAGTACTGGAATATCCAACACATCAGTGAACTTACGATACATCTCGATATCAGTTAGCGCTTCTGCAAAGATCATATCTGCGCCTGCTTCTTGGAATGCGACGGCACGTTCAACAGCAGCGTCCAAACCTTCTACTGATAGGGCATCTGTACGAGCCATCACTACAAAGTCAGGGTCAGTTTTTGCGTCTAACGCCGCTTTTAGACGATCAACCATCTCTGAGATACTAACGATTTCTTTGTTAGGGCGATGACCACAACGTTTTTGCGCGACTTGGTCTTCAATATGCACCGCAGCGACACCTGCTTTTTCCATCTTTCTGATGGTTTGGGCGATGTTAAACGCGCCACCAAAACCAGTGTCGATATCGACAAGCAGTGGTGTATCAACGGCATCAGTGATACGGCGCGCATCTTCTAATACATTATCTAGGCTGGTCATACCGAGATCAGGTAAACCAAACGAGGCATTGGCCACGCCAGCACCAGAGAGGTACAACGCTTGATGACCAACTTGGGTCGCCATCATCGCTGTATAGGCATTGATAGCGCCTGCAATCTGTAATGGCTGGTTGTTATTATTTTTTTGAGTGAGAGCACTGCGAAAGCGCGCGCCTGCTGAAGATGAAGTCATGTGATTGTCCTTACATGGAGGGGAAATATTCTAATTGTTGTAGCTGATTATACTCAATTATTCATGCCTGAAAAGTTTGGGTTATCAATTAATATTTAATTTAAATAATAATAAAATGTAGTATTTTTAATAGTATTCATTATTCAAATAGCATTATGCAGTTATTGGTAATTTCTCACAATAAGTATTCATATTGCTTAAAATCACAGCTTTTAGAATCTTCTATTTTTTACATTTAGTTACAATTACTAAAGCTGCCTTGCCTTATTGATATAATTACACTCATTAAAAAGCCCCAACAGCTAGGCTATCAGGGCTTATGTTTTGCTTGAATAAGATTGTTAAGTGCTGAGTTTTAAATTAAGCAAAAGCTTAAGAAAATAGACCTGCCATATTGGCCAAGAACAATAATGCGAAACCTGCCAAGAATATCAAGCCCGCGATAGACAGAGCATTCATACCTGCTGACAGTTTCTTATGCTTTTTAACCAATGAGTAGTTTAACCAACCAAAAATAGGCGCAGAGACGAACGCCGATATCATGGCAAACTTAAGCATAGCGCCTAGTTGTCCTGTGAAGAAAGTGATAATTACTAGACCACCACCGATGGCATAGGTCGTCCAAAAAGCGATTTGCTTTTTATTGATCTCGCTTTCACCTTTTAGCAGGCGCCAGCATTCAGCATTAGCGCGTCCATAGCCATCAGCACAGGTAATGGTCGTGCCGAACATACACATAAAGGCGACGAAAGCGACCAGCAATCTCGACCATTCACCAATGGTTGCGGTATACATATTGATCAACTGGTTGATATAAGCACCGCCGACCAACTCAATCTCTTGTCCTGATCCGTACTGGACAAACACGCCTAACGATAAGAAGAACAAGGCCAATATCGCTGAGACTGCATAGCCAACATTAAAATCTAACAAGCCTTGGCTATGCGTGGTGTGATCTGCTTTGACTTTGGCAGAGGTCCACATAGAGGTAATTGCTGCAAACTCTAGCGGTGCTGGCATCCAGCCCATGAGTGCTACGATGAAGCCCAACGTGGCTAAATTCCAAGGAGAGGCCGCCACAAAATCTACTGCCATAACGGTTGGCTTGCCAGCAGCAATGATAACTGCAGCAACAGTAGCCGTGGTAAGCGCAATCATAATCCACTTAGTCACACCATCGAGCAACTTATAATGCCCTGCAATCAAAAAGAACCAAGAGACTGCGACGATAATGAGAGATAACGCCATTGTCGACAGACCAAGTGATGCTGGCAACATAAAGCCCAAAATTACGGCCGCAATAAGTGAAACCGCACCCGTACTAATAACCGCTGACAAGATAGAAAGAATAAAATATACCCAAAGATATACCTTTGAGCGTTTGGCATAGCCTGCAATCAAACTCTCGCCAGTATCGTAGACGTAGTCAGTTGCAAAGCGAAAAAACGGGTACTTAAACACGTTGGCCAATACAATCATAATAGCCAATTGCCAGCCATAGATAGCACCCGCCTGTGTTGATGAAATCAAATGCGAACCACCAATGGCAGCAGTCGCCATCAAAATACCTGGGCCAAAGATGCGCCAGCTAAAGCCCTCTTGTTGCGAGGCAACGCTATCGTCAGGGGCGCTTGGGTTATTGAGTTGTTGTGTGGACATGAATACCTCGAAATGGTTAAAACAGCAAATTATCACTTACCTGTGTCAGCTTGCCAATGATCATGAAAGAACGTCCTATAAACCGTCTGAATATAAAACGATTTACATCGTATCGACTTTATCACACCAACACTGTCTAGGAGAATGATTATTCTAGTTATTATTACTATTTGTTTGCATTGCTATTCTTGTTAGTTAGCATACTTATAAAATAATATCAATATTTAAAATGAATTATTTTTGGCGGTTCTTTATAACACAATATTCATCGGATATCTGCCCATTTAGGCCTGTGACACAAAATTTTGCTGCCGATAAGTGATGCCGCGCTGTTCGTAGACGTGATAAATGGCTGTGAGCAAGTCAGGTATTTTGGGATGTACAAAGTCTTTGAGGGTGTGTAAATAAATAGGGGAGGTAACATTTTCATGAACCAAACGTTGGTAGCTGATCTGTTCCATACGTACGGTTTGCAAACTGGCAGGCACCAATGTAATGCCTTCGCCTGCCGCGACCAGTCCCAATGCTACCTGCAAATCACTGACTGTCGTGGTCATAAAAGGTGAGATGCCATACTGGGCAAAAAGATGTAATAAAGGCTCAGTAATAGGCTCGCTAGATGCTGCTTCGTGAGTAACAGCACGGTTGACTCTGCTTGTAGACAGCTTGTCGTTTGCTTGGGTCGCTATTTCTGTCGTCACCGTGGACGAGACTGGCAAATGTGTTTGATGATATAAAATTAAGCGATTGTTCGCTAGGTCTATCAAGCGTTGCTTACGTACATTGGCAAGCGGGTGTGATTTTGGCAATGCCACCACGTAGCGTTCATGACGTAGCAGAATCTGCTGAATCCATGGATCTTGGTGTGCAAATCGGCCAAAACCAACATCAATCTCACCAGACTTGAGGGCATCCATTTGTTGATATGAGCTAATGTCTTTTAAATTAACATCGATATCAGGGCTGAACTGTTTAAGCGTGGCAATGATTTCAGGTAACAGGCCATATAGTACTGAGGGCACAAAACCTATATTTAAAACGCTGCTAGGTGCTGATAGACGCTGAGTCATACTGGTTACAGTATCAATCTCGGTCAGTATGGTGCTTATTTTATCGTAGAAAAAACTGCCCGCTTCTGTCAGATGTAGTGGCCTGTGGTAGCGATCAATAAGCACCACGCCCATGTCAGTCTCTAACTGTTTTAGCAAGCGACTCAGACTCGGCTGTGACAGTCCTGTTTTGGTGGCGGCAGCGCTAAAGCTGCGCAAATCTGCAACCGCGATAAACGCGTTAAGCTGTTTTAAATCCATACTATTGAGCCTGTCATAGTCTATGCTATCTCTACATAGAACAGTTCTTAAGGTTGATTTATCATATTATTTAGAATAGTTCTTATCTATATTAGCGCTATCCCATAAATTGTGCTTGAAGATAATAGGTCGAGCAACTATATTGTTGGCTAATAACACTGTTACACTATAGTAAGAAAATTCATTCTAGCAATCATTTAACACCAGTAGAGAAAACTGGTTTGGTATTATTCTATGAGCGACGAAAAAGAAGACGCTGGCACCGATTTTGAAGAAAAATTGGCTAGAATTATTGACCAAAAGTCGCGTAAGCGTAATAACAATGATATCTATGAACGCTTTATTAATCGAGTCCATGGCTCCGAAGAGAACGATCAGGCTGAGTTTGAAACACTAGAAAGTGCAAAGAACCTTGCCGCTTTCGAACCCTTGAGCACAGAAGAGTTGCAACTGTTTGAAGATCAAAGCAGTGAGCAAGAATTATTGCTAGAAACAGAAAATGCTACAGTAGCAAACACTACCTCTGAAGCTTCAGATACAAATGTTGAAAATATATCTGAAAATAATGTGCTGAATATCGCTAACGATAGCGACAGTATTAGTATTGATGTCAATGATGTAAGTGCAGATACAGAAGCCTCAGAATATATAGATCGCAACAATATAGATAGTAGCAATCAAACAGAGTCATCCTCTACGATTGACCATAGTGAATCTAACATAAATGAGATATCGGATGATGATTCTTTAAACATCTCTTTAAAAATTGAGGATGTGCCTAAATCAGCTATCGAAGAGCCAGTCATAGACAATAAAGTGATCAAAAGCAAGAAACCTCTCATGATGGCTATGTCGATTGGTTTAATCGTATTGGTTGCTATTGGATTAATGCTTATATTTTCAGGAGTCTTATCTACTTCTGCGGTTGATAGTATAGACAACAGCACTGATGGTAATGTAGAGATAGACAGTACACCAGCTGTTAGTGCTGATCCAGCACTGTCTACTGATAGTCAAACAACTACGGATAGCGTTGACCCTGTAAGTACGCAACCAGCCACTACTCAGCAAGATGCTTTGGACAACAATAGACAGGACCTGCCAGCTGCTAATGATGCCACTGTTATAGCTATTGAAGAAGCTGCCATAACTTATGAGGACTTTAGGCAAGAGTCACAGACCACCTTATACCGCGAAACCAACGATTAAAGGGGCTATGTTGTATACCATTTCAGAAAGTTAAATAACCGTCTATCAATTTATTCGAGACGTTCGTACTAAAAATTGTTGCAACACAATATAAAATTCGTATCATTATGTAAAAGGCGCGGTTATGTGCCATTGATGATATGAATTATACGGTACGCAACTATGAATGAATCAGAAAACGTGAATAATAATATTGAGCCAAAAAGCATCAGACCACGTAGTCTTGTTTTTGCTATTATCAGTGTCATCTGTACTGTTCTAATATCCGCCTTCTATATGTCTAACCGTATTTCTTCCACGCTATCTCAAGCATCGACTAATAACGGTTTAGCAGTAAGCAACATTACTAAAGAGGCTAATGCTAATCAGACTGTACAACAGCATTCGAATAGCCAAAACCAACCTAACAAACCTATAGTTATTGATGGTCATGAAGATGACACCGCAATTAGCTATTATGACTTCAAGCAAGAAGCGCAAAATGTGCTATTTCGTGAGGAAGAACAGATCATACAAGCTAAGTACAGTGCACACGGTATAATGCCTGCTGTCAGCGCTGAAGACTTTAGAATAGAAGCACATAAAACCTTATATCGTGAATCCAGTTATTAGGGCCACTATTAGTGCTATAAGATTATGTTGATAGCTATAAGTCAGTAAGTGAATAACATGAAGCCCCATTTCTCCTCTCTAAACATAAGAGAAGAGGAATGGGGCTTTTTTGTGGAGTCAGTGCTCCATGCTTTAGCTAGCTTGTGAATCGTCTTAAGCCAGTTGCTTTTTGAGCGTTCTTAAGCGGCTTTTAAATTCTGAGCGGTCAACATAACAGCCTTTGAGACGACGTTCACCGACGTTTTCATCAAATGCGTTACGCCCATGCAGGACTCGGCGGTTATCAAAAACGACCATTTGACCCGCTGCTAATTTTAATTCAATCTTATAGCGACTGTCTTTTAGTCGGGCCATTAGCTCTCGATAAGCAAGGTAGTAGTCGTACATAACGTCACTTGGTAAATCGAAAACATCTGCAAGATGGGCGTTGTATTTGATTTCTACAATATTGCCAAAGTTGTCTAGATTGATGACAGGGTGGTGCTCACGGATATCATGGGCAGTGTCATGAAAACGAAAGGGGATGGCATATTCGGCCAGCAAGCGAAAATACTCAGGCTGTTCTTCTCGTAACCCTTCTAACACCTTTAATCCGTCTACGAAAGTAGATTCGCCGCCTATGCTTTCATTACTCAAAAAATGCAAAAATTGATAGCCTGGAGGTAACTCCTGATTTGGCAAGTCGGTATGCAAAGGTAATGAGAGCGAGGTATAAGCTAAATTGATCGGCGACTTCTCTGATATCACATCAAAGGTCATGCCAAAATTAGTCTGCCGCAGGTAATCAACTCGCATGGCGGTCTGTACGCCAGCATCAGCGTCATCTGGCATATTATCAATGATAGTAAGCCCATATTTATCCAGCGCACTCATCCACTCATATAAAGCGCTGTCACTGGTCATGATGCTCTGCTGGTCATACATGGGGATGTGGTCAATAAACGTGCCATCCCAACTTTCATAAGGACTGCTATGGTCCTTGGTCAATGCACTAGAATACCCAAACTCACGTAACCAGCTTTGTTCAAAGTGGCTGATATGCGCCTGTTCTGACCATTCAATCGTCAGCGTTGTCTCATCAAAAGAGACAGAGAGTGGATGGATATCTTTTGAGATACTCAGCAAATCAAAGCTACGCTCGCCAGTTTGCGGATGGAAAGCCGATGGGCAGTTATCACGCAGCCAGATATAGTGATAGGTGCTGTCGATACCATCATTCCAGCGTATTTGAATGGCGCGATCAATGAGCGCAACGGATTCTATTTGATAGTCAGTTGCTACGGCGATGTCTAGAGCTGGCGTTGCTTGAGGCGTTTCCATTGGAGCAGACCCTACATATACATGAAGTAAAAATATATTTTACGGTATCTTGTTCGGATCGGTTATTCAAACAATGAATTACGAATCACCTAATAGGCAATATCAATCAACGCAGTACTAAACTGCGATTGATATCTGGCGAGATATTTTTTGAAGGGTTTTGAATAATATTAAGGCTTCGCGAACGAAGCCTTAATATTTGCGACAATTGGTATAAGCTTTTTATTTATCCGAAAGCTACTTATCGAAAAGCTACCCTAACCAGTATTACGTAAACCCGCTGCCAATGCATTGATACTACGGATTAATGGGTCTTCTACATTAAGGTCGTCATGTGCCGCATCGTTCGGGATATCCTGTTGTCTAGCACGCTTCAACAGCTCAATCTGGATATAGTTAATAGGATCTAGATAAGCGTCTCGCCACTGCAGGGATGAAGCAAGGTTTTGCTGATTGGACAATAAAGAGTCTTGCTCAAGCAGAGAGTTTAATCCTGAATTGGTCAGCGTGTATTCATCGGTGACCGATGTCATGATTTTTTCGCGTAACGGCTCATCATCACACAGTTGGCTATAAGCCTCGGCAATATTCATATTGGCTTTGGTAAAGGCCATTTCGATATTACTGATAAACACGCTAAAAAACGGCCAGTGCTTATTCATCTCTTTCATTAATGCCTCGTCAGCTTTGACACTATGCAGCGCACTACCGACGCCATACCAAGCAGGTAGGGTAAAGCGTGCCAATGACCAACCAAACACCCAAGGAATCGCTCGCAAGGTGGTTTTACTTGGTAGGCCTTTTTTGCGATGGGCTGGACGTGAGCCGATGTTTAATAAAGAGATTTCTTGAACAGGGGTGACCTCGGAGTAGAATTTATAAAACCCTTCGGTATGATCGGTTAGCTCGCGATAGCGCTGCTCACCTGCATCCGCTAAGCGTGCAAACAGCGCTTCATAATTTGGTAACTCAGTAGGTTGCACCACAAATCTGGACGAGCAGGCTTTGAGTGTGCCCGTGATACCCATGGTAAGCTCAAATACAGCGGTGTCAGTATTGGCGTATTTGGCATATAGCACTTCGCCTTGTTCAGTCACTTTAATCTGACCATGTAGCGTGCCAGCGGGCTGTGCGGCGATGGCATTATGCGTTGACCCACCACCACGGCTCACAGATCCGCCGCGACCATGGAACAGTCGTGTTTTTATACCATATTGCTCAGCGATATGGTTGATGGTTTGCTGTGCACTATAAAGCTGCCACGCCGAGGTGATAATGCCGCCATCTTTCGATGAGTCTGAATAACCTAGCATGATCTCTTGCGTGTTGTCCGTGTTCTGTAGCAGTCCACGATACAGCGGATTGTCTAGCACAGCAGGTAATATTTGATCGATGTTTTTAAGATCTTCGATGGTCTCGAACAACGGTGCGACAGGTAGGTCAGCAGACAATTGACCGTCAGCATCAATCGTACATAAGCCTGCAAACCGCATCAATAGCAATACTTCTAGTAACTGGCTAGCATTATTGGTCATGGAGATGACGTAACTGCCAAAGGTGTCTTGACCAACCAATTTGCGTAGAGTAGCGACCGAATTCATCAGTGACAATTGCTCACGCGTTTTGTCTGTCAGGTTATCAGTATAGATAAGCGGCGTGCCTGGTTTTTCTAGCAATCGTGTGAGCCATTCCTGACGTTCGGTTTCGCTTAGCGTTTGATAATCAGGCAGGTTGGAGGCACTAGCAAAGATATCGGCAATCACCTCACTATGATATGAGGACTCTTGACGGATATCGAGCGCCGCCAAATGAAAGCCGCAGGTTTTGACCAGACGAATCACATCGAGTAATAACCCATCGCTATGTGCCGTATCGTGTGTATTGACACTTTGACGGATAATGCGCAGGTCTTCTAGTAACTCTTCTGGATTGCGATAAGCATCTTTTTCGGCCTCGATATCCGTACCTTTGCTTTGAATGCGGCGATTGGTGGCTTTGACTTTAGTGAGGATTATCGAGAGCAGGCGACGATAAGGCTCATTGCCATAGTCATCGAGATTGTAATCAAACACACGTTGATCGAGCTCATCGTAACTTTTGATTTTGGCATATACGTCAGGTTCGACCGTCACAATCGTATCGCTATGAATGAGCTGGCGTCGCAGTTTTTTGAGTAGCACTTGATAGTGACGTAACACGGTATCCGCATGCATCAATACGGCAAGCTCTGTGGTCTCAAAAGTCACAAAAGGATTGCCATCTCTGTCGCCGCCGATCCAAGAGCCAAAACTCATGAACGCTGGTAATGGGTAATCCGTCAGCTCTGGATAGATATCAACGATGGCTTTTTTGATATTACGATATACTTTAGGAATGGCATTGAACAAACTGGCATTAAAGTAATGCAAGCCATTGTTAATCTCATCATATACCAACGGCTTACGGGTGCGCACTTCGTCAGACGACCATAATAGATCAATCGTTTGCGCCGTTTGTTCTTTAGCTTGCTCGTAGGCGAAGCTGTTTTCAGACACGTTATTTAAAGCGTCGCTATGCGTGAATAGACTTTGTAAGATATTCATCGTAGTACGGCGACGCGCTTCGGTAGGATGCGCCGTAAATACAGGTGTAAACTTCAGCTGATCAATCAGCTCTTGCATTTGAGCAGGCTCAATATTGCGTTCACGACACTCAAGTAAAGTACGACGAAATGATCCTTCCCAGCTTTGCTCAGATTGCATACGCTGCGCGTGACGCTGCTCACGCAAGTAATTCTCTTCGCTTAGATTGGCTAGGAAAAAATAGATAGAAAAGCCGCGTATGACGTTTTTTAAGGTTTGATTGTCTAAAGAAGCAATAAAATCGATAAGCTGCTGTTTATGTGCCTCATTCGGCTCACGACGCTGTTGAATAAAGCCTTTGCGCAGCGTCTCAATCGTATCTAGCGTCTGCTCACCAGATTGGCGAGAAATAGCATCACCTAATAATGAACCCAACAAGCTGGTGCGTTTACGTAGTACGTTGTTATCTAGTGTCATCTTCAACCTTCCTATCAAATGAATGGATACAATACTATGGTTATCTTATACGTAATATCCTTATGGTTTTTTGCAATTTAACATAAATAGGTGAGGCCTGCTTGATGTTGATAACAACTTTTTTTGCTAATCAACCTTTATGACACTATTACTAATATATGGCGAAGTCTGTTTTTCAGCAGTTATTAGAAAAAACTTATTTAGATTATTTCTCTAACGACTCCGAAGATTATCTATATAATCTGCCCAATCTTGCATCATCTGTACCCTAGTGTCGATTTCATCGAGTCTGTTGTAAGCCCCGCCATGTGTGTCTTTTATCCTGTGACCTAGCTGTAATTCTGTGACGATATCTGAATAGCGTAGCTCAGGCTGTTCCATGAGCAAGGTTTTAGCCGAAGCTCGAAATCCATGCGCACATTGCACGTCTTTGTATCCAAGTCGGTGGAATATCTGCACCAACGTCGCTTTACTAATATAAGCATTGCTTGAACCGCGCATCGACGCAAATACATGCTCTTTATGCCCTGTAATTGACTGAATGTTTCGTAATCGAGAAATCACTTGCGTGGCCAAGGGGACAACTAAGTGAGAGACCATATCGTCACGACCTTCGCCTTTGGTCGGGGAGAACGCCCATGTATTATTATCCCAATCGATGTCATCCCAACGCATCGAGCGCAGATCGATACTACGTACAAATACATAAGGCAATAAGTTCATCGCCTCTAATGTAATCTTACTTGCACCTCTAAAATCAGACATATCTTTTAGAAGCGTCGCAAATTGATCTGGTTTGGTGATGGCTGGCAAGTGATTGCCTGAGTTGGCAGGTGCAAGCTCACCACGGGTATCAATTGCCACATTTCTATCGCACAACCCTCGAGCAACAGCGAATGAAAAGACTTTTTCAGTATACAGACGAGTGCTTGCACCAACGAAAGTCGCTTGATTGCCATTGTTTTGAATCGACTCGCACACACTCAGTATCATCTCACTGGTGATATCGTCCATTCTTAAATCACCAATCTCTTGGCACATATATCCTAGACATAAATCCCAGAACTTGAGGGTTGACTCACTGTATGACGGTTTTTTAGATTTACTTTGATTGCGACCTGCTGTTTTGTGTTCTCGCCATGCTTTTGCAATCTCAGAAAATGGTGCGTTTTTTAGGTGAGTATATTTATTGGTTTGTTCTTTTTGCTGGATAGCTTTAGGGTCAGAGCCTTTTGCGACCATATCAAGAATGGTGTCTGCTTTATACTTAACCTCATGGAGACTGACATCCTCAATCTTACCCAACATCATCCTAGGGCGTTTGCCCTCGATATGCGGATGGGAATAACGTAAGTAGTATTCCTTTTTGCCATTTGGATAAATACGCAGACTTAGGCCAGCCACACCTGAGATACTGACAGAATAATCTTTGTCTCGGCATTCAAGCTTATTGATATCGTTTGCAGTGTCGATAGCCATAATGTACATCCGTCATATGATAATTAAGGTTAATGATAGGTTTATGATTAATGACTTATAAAAAGTCTCTTCTGTAGAAAACTATAGAATTATTGGACACTGTCATGGACACTGGTATTCGTTATTATTATTAGTAAATCCTTATATAATAATACTTTTAATATTAAATCATCCCCAAGGTTCACTTGGGGATAATTATAGCATAGTGGCCAAATAGTGAGTAGGCCATACGCTGAATGGGTTACACGGCATTTCTACCAGTTATTTCGATACATAGTTAAATGCGATTATCGTTTCCATGATTGATTCGGCAAGGAGTTGAGCATATTCTCTACAAAACACATGCTCCTGTACTCGCACAGAATATAAAAATCAGGGTCATAGTACTGTTCTGTGCAAATTTAGAATGCACCAATTTTGAGGGGTTTATAGAAAATATATAACGAAAGGCTGAATATATTAAAAAATATCAATAGATAGCTCATTCATCTTAAAAATAGCTTGGTAACAATAAATAGAGGGCTACTGTTTATAGGTAGATAAAATTCATCACTCTGCAAGAATAAATAGCGTCAGTTCTAATGATTTAACAGTCTGTCTATGATTTAAATTTAAAAGGTTATACGTGATGACTTGGGTATAGCGTTTGAAGGCTAGATAAGATTAGAAATATTCGAAGGAGTTATATCGTTTGGCTGAGTTTTTGCAATTTAATCTATTTTGGCAAAATTAGAAGATATCTAACCATACAAATGATGGTTATCAAAAATAGGCTATTAGCATATCTATATTAAAGACTTAGCCGGTGGACACGGATAATAAATAAGCTATCGCAGACGAATAGCCATGATCATATCGAAGAAAAAGCTAATGATGGGTTTGGATGTAGCCATTCGTATTATCGCAAATCATAAAATATTAATAACCAGTCATACAGAGCATTCAAACCTTAACGTCTAATAAAACGTTAAATGATTGACGTAATAATATACCTGTCAGAGATGTTTAGAAGTAAAACTGATCAAGCGTGAACTATCATCCAAAAGATTCGGTTGAATTAACAGGACAGAGTTAGTCGGTGAGAGCTAAATAGTTTGGTAGGATGTTTATACCTAGCAGTATCAGAAATGTATGATCGTCATGATTCTATAGTTAGTAAGGCTTAAACCTACGACCTAATAGACCTTATTTAACATAATATACATTATGCGAAAACAAACCAACGGTTTTAGTAGTTAGGCGAAAAACCATTTACACCATGTCATTCTGATACCTTAACTCGGATTTGATATTAGTTATAGACTTTTACTAACGACAAGTTTCAAGCAAATGCTGACGTAACGTTTTGTCATCCTGATCTAAAACCACATCTGCAACTTGGCAATTTTTATCATTATCGTCACATGACAGCTCATAATAAATATCGCTACCTTGTGCCAAGCTAACCTGAACCAATCCTTGATCAGTTATTGAAAACTTTTTGTCTTGCTTATAGTCAGGATCTTGCGAGTTCCAAAGTACATCGTAATCTATATTGCAGGACGTCTGAGTTTTATCAAAATATGCTTGCTCAAGTTGCATCGCTGCTTGCAAGTCAGCATCAGCATATTGCTGCAGCACTACAGGATTACTCATACCTTGGTCATCAATATCTTGTTGGTACATTTTCGTGATGGTCGCAATCTTTATATCAGCCATGGCATTTTGTTTCTGATCTACTTTTGATACATCCGTTATAGCGTGACCGACAGGCATCAGTCCTATGGTCAATAGTAATGTCAGCGATTTATATGTTGGCATCTTATTCTCTGCGAGCTTTTATCCTATAAGTGTTACCGACTATTACATCATACCTATATTCGGACTCTGCTGTATTATCGTATCATTCAGGTTTACTTACTAAAATATCGATTACATAACGCTTTTATGGTATTTTTTACCAGTTCCCATGACAATTTATAGTGATGTTTCTTTCGCTAATAACTGTGCTAAGGATAATTTTATGATGACATTACCTGCTTTTTTTAAGGAAAAATCTGCAACATTAGTCTCTAGCGGCCTTCTGTTATTCACGCTAGCTGCTACGGGTTGTCAGTCTGCTTCTGAGTCCAGTGAAGCCATTGTATCTCAGCCAACCAGTAGCTCATCAACACCTAGTAATGCTGATATCAGCCAGCAAACCCTTAGGCAACAAGCGTTACGTATACAGCGCGCACTGGCAAATAAGGACTTTTCTAGAATCACTAATGATATCCATCCAACACGTGGCGTTCGTTTTTCGATGTACGCTTATGTACGGCCTGAGTCAGATAAAGTCTTTAGCCGCGGGCAATTTGCACAGTATTTACAGCAGCCTAACATTCAATTTACTTGGGGCGAAAAAGACGGTACTGGCGATCTATTGGTCACGCCGTTGCCTGCTTATCTGGATACTTGGGTGGATGGCAAAAAGTTCAATAATGCTAGTATCAATGTCAATGAATTCAAAAATAATGGTAATTCTATCAATAATTTAAAAGAAATATACCAAACATCAGATGTTATAGAATTTTATTATAAAGGCACGGATGAGTATGATGGTATGGACTGGCGGGTACTACGCTTGGTATTTGATGAGTATCAAGGCAAGCGTTACCTAGTGGCTATCATTAATGACCAATGGACGGTTTAAGGTGTAAAGAAAGATTGCCCGACAACTTTTATAAGGCTTGTTTAAAGTGACAGCTTACTCTATCTGGATATAAATGCTATATATATTCAATTAAAGATATATAGCGGATTGTGCTACATGGTTTTTGGTATAGTTTTTAATGACAAGCTTTGTTACTAGCCCTCTAACGACAACATATTCATAATCAATTTGATCAAAGTTTCTTTTTGGTTGGGGTCAGACTCAGCGACCAGTAAGATTAAAGCTGCAAGCCCAGTATTATTGATGACCATGTCGCCTTTATTATTCAGCAGTCGGTGGTTACGGCGTAAAAAATCCACGAACAAAAAAGCGCCGCTGCAGTGCTCAACGTCTAAATTGCACGCCTTGAGGAGATTTGATGCGATAACCGACTGATATAACCACGTCTAAGTCATAAAAAGTCACCGGACGGTCTGAATTTGCAATATGCTTATGCTGTCTTAAATACAGCTTACTATCACCATCCCTATAAATATCACTTATAACGGCGTCTGACGAAAAAATTTCACCATAATCTCATAAATATCCGGATAAGCATCAACTAGCTTTTGTGGGGTCTCAAAAAACACTTCACTGAGAACGGCAAAAAATTCTGCAGGATTGGTTGCGCCATACCGATCAAGCCCTGACTTGCGATGTGTTTGAAAATCTTCAAAATCGCGACTCATAATCTGAGTCCAGTTTGCAGGATCCATATCAGGTTGCATCGGTGGAAAACCATTGGCGCGGCCGTTCATCATATCGAGCTTATGTACAAATTCATGAATGACAACGTTGTGTCCGTCACGTTCGCCTGAGTACTTAGCGTCCTTCCATGAGAGAATGACAGGCCCTCGCAGCCATGCTTCTCCGCTACGGTGCTGAGTGCCCTCATGGACGATACCAAACTCATCCACCGTGGTGCTAGCACTCTTGTACGAGCCAGGATAAATGATGATGGATGACCAACCAGCATACCAATCAAGGCCTAAGTTTAAGATCGGCAAACATGCTTGCAGTGCAATCGACTGTCTGACAGCATTCGTAATTTCAAAGCCTTGTGCGCCTGTGATGGACTTATCAGCCAAAAACAATGTCGCGAGCTCGAATAAATGCATCATCTCGTTAACACTTAATCTGTCGAGTATCACGATACGCTCAGCCGCTTGTATCCAATCGGCATGGGTAAACTCGCTATTATCTAGTATGCGCTGCTCACGCCAATCTTTTATGATGCCAAACATATACGCCACCCCTATTCTTTTAATATTTCACATACATTGGCATTACTGAATCTGAAGATTATATCGGTAATCAACAATATGCCCTTATAAGTAATATATTGACATGTATAAGCAAAAAACGCTGCTCATAAATGAATTATTGAGCAGCGCAGTCTGACATTCATACATTAAGCTTTAAAATTGATATTGCAAGCCTAGTTGTACTGAGCTGTCTTTATCATCACGTGCAAAGGTGGTATCGCCATTCAGATACGCATAAACGTTCTTATGAACTTTGTTACTCACACTCAGCTCAAAACGTCCATAGTCGTCATCTTTATCTGTTTGGGTGATGCTAACCTCTCTTGTTTGATCATCAGCTAAAGACGTTGTCGATAAACTGTCTGTTAAACCATCGTCGATAACATGCACGTAAGCGATTTTTCCTTGAAGTTTGGCAGGCGTGCCCATCAAATCAAAACCATACTGCAACTGGTAACCAAGCTCTGAATCCCATGCCTCTCTAGACGTGCTATCAACCTTTAGTGCAGTGCGAGAGTTTGCATTGCCACTGGTATAACCATCTATGTCTGTATCACTGTAATTCAGACCCAAAAAGGCACCATGCGCGACGTTTTTCTTGATAAGAAAATTGTAGCCAAGCTCATTGTATGCGCTAAACACATCGGCATCCGCATCACCACGTTCGCTATTGTTGATAATATTGATACCATCATTGCCATCCAGTTTTACCGTTCTATTAACGTCCAAATCATGTTTAGATAAGCTCAGAGATGTGGTGTTCCACCAAGCCGTGTCTTTACCGCCCAGTAACGAATAGGCTTGAATGCCATAGCTCGTATCTTTTTTAATGCCGTTTTCTACGGTGTTATTGTTTTGATTGGCGGCTTGCACACCTGCGCCAACACGCCAGCTCGGCAGTACAGTATATTCGCCATACAGACCAATATTGGCGCGAGTGCCCTCTTGTACCTCATTAGCATCCACGTAGCTTTGGGAGCCATCTACCCAAACCTGAGTACGCGACTCAGAATCCAAAGGCTCCGCATCATCGAGAGTATGCAATGCCAAAGCATTGGCGCGCTCAAGCACCGCTGAGTGCGAGTCGGTAGCATTGTCTTGTAAAGCTAAGCCCATCGTATTTTGCAGATTAATAGCGCTCTTGGTTGAGGCGATGATATCAGCATTGGTTTGTTCAACAATCAATCTGCTGATGATACGAGAGTAGTCACGCATTCTTTGCGCTATGCGCTCTTCACCAAAGGCCGCAGTAAGCACTTCTTCGTTATCTAATGCAGGGTTATGCCACGTATAGCCACCTGGAATATCCGGGTTTTCAGTTTGTGTGTAACCATCATAATCAGGCCCAAGGCCCCAGTTAGTTGCCTCAAATCCGACGACCTGCATGACACTATCAAAAGATTCCTGATCGCTGCAGCAGCCAACGCCATAAGGCTCGTATGGCTCTGTCTCACCTGGTGCAATAATGGCTGTATTGACTTCTAGTGTAATACCAAGCTCTTTTGCGATGCGCAGTGCGTTTTCACGCAAACTTACATTGGCAGCCACTTCATTACCGTCATTGTCATAAGCGTTTCGCCCTGCGTTGGCGTACATTTTGTCGCCTGTAATCAGACTGTCTAGGTTAATCATGCCCAACGCTGTTGATTTTTCTGCGTCCGTTAGTTGATCAACAAACGCCTTTGAACCATTGAGACCGCCCTCCTCTGCACCAAATGCCACGAACTGAATGTCATGCTCTGTCTCAATGCCAGTCAGGTTTTTTGTCAACTCAGTTAAGACGCCGGATCCAGAAGCATTATCGTCCAATGCTTCTAGATTTGCATAGTTTGGATAGGCTACTGCAGAATCATAATGTGCACCGACAAATAGCGTTCTGTTGGTATCAGCACTGCCTTTTTGGGTCACGACAACGTTATTACTCGTTAATGTTTGACCTCTGAATAAACCACGAGGCGCTACGAAATCAAAAGTTTGACGATTGACCTGGTTGTTACTGCCATCGATGGTCATACGCTGCTGCATATAATCAGCAGCTTGGACTTCTTTATCGGAACCTGTATAACGACCAGCATAGTCACGGGCAAGCGTCAGCGCCGTTTCTGTACCATAATCTCCATACTTGGCCTCTGCAAATACTTGCGAGCTTGTAAGCAGTGTCAGCGCCGCAACCACTGAAATCTTAAGCGGTGATAAATTAGTATCCAAACTGCTTCTCCTTGGTTAAAAAACGGTAATCAACAGTGAAAAATAACCTAAAATAATGCTGTTTACAAGATAAAAGACATATGTCTATTTATTTACTTTTTAAGCAGAATGGTGGCTCATCAAAACGCTATGTACCTATGTAGTTGCTTATCCGTGATCAGTACTTACGAATCGCTGTTTAATATTCATTGTCACCTTCATACTGCTGATTTATTGGGTCGTTTAGGAAGGCTTTATTGATGCTTAGCTTTAGTTAGGTCAATGGCATCCAACTGTACTCCAACCACACGAAGTGCCATCGTCTTCCAATCTAGCTCCAGTTCATCGGCGAACACTACATGGTGACTAATACTGACGTACCCATGCACGATTGCCCAGATATCTAACGCTATTTGCCGACGTTCCGTCATGCTAGCATCTTCTGATAAATAAGAACCTGCCACCCGAACCAACTTCGAAAACGCACTATCTCTTGCTGCAATGGCCTCGATTGAGGGCTGATATCCTGCATCAGATTCCCCAAAAATCAGCCGATAGTGCGCCTCATATTTCTCGCCCACATTGAGATACCCTAGGCACGCCTCTAGCACTTGCTCTTTGTTTGCTCTACCCTCTGGAATGACATCCATGGCTTCACGAACGAGATTAAACCCTTCTATGTACAGCGCATCTAGTATGCCTTGCTTACCTTGGAAGTGACTGTATATACCGATGGTGGACAGTCCTGCCCGCTTGGATATGGCGCGTACACTCAAGGCTTCCCCACCCCCTTCTAAGAAAAGCTCAGATGCAGCGTTTAGTATTTTGGTTCTGGCATCCATTAGATTCTCACTATGTCTTGACAATTATAACAGTGTTATTCTGGTATATAACACTGTTATGCACAAACAATTATGAATTGATTGTGTTGATAGAAGCTCAACTTAGAGTAAGGACACTATGAGTATTCAACAGCTAGAAACGGATTATCTAATCATTGGTAGTGGCGCGGTGGGCATGGCTTTTGCCGATGTGCTGCTCACAGAAACAGATGCTAATATTATTATCGTCGATAAACATCATAAGCCAGGCGGTCATTGGAACGATGCCTATTCGTTTGTCACCTTACATCAGCCGTCGTCTTTTTATGGCGTTAGCTCACGTGAGCTTTGCGGCGGTATGATTGATAAAATTGGTTTAAATAAAGGCTTGTCCGAGCTGGCGTCAGGCGCAGAAGTCATGGCGTACTTTGATAAAGTCATGAAGCACACGTTTTTACCAAGTGGCCGCGTGAAATACTTCCCGATGTGTGAGTACAAAGGCGACGGCAAGTTTTCATCGTTGCTGTCTGATACTAGCTATGAGGTTAAGGTCAATAAGAAAATCATTGACGGTACTTACTTCAAAACCTCAGTACCAGCGACCCATACCCCAAACTTTGAGATTGCTGATGGTGTTAAGTTTGGCCCATTAAATGATTTGCCGAGTCTAACCAAACCTCGTGACGGTTACGTGATTATCGGCGGCGGAAAAACAGGTATTGATGCGGTTTTATGGCTACTAGAGAATCAAATTGATCCAGACTATATTACATGGATTATGCCAAGAGATGCTTGGCTGATCGATCGTAAAAATACCCAACCCTCTCGTGATTTTTTCACCCATACTATTGGAGCACAGGCTACTCAGGCAGAAGCGATTGCTGAGGCAGAAAACATCGAAAACCTGTTTGATCGTTTAGAAAAAGGCGGCGTATTAATGCGTATTGATCCAAATGTACGCCCGCAAATGTTCCATGGCGCTACCATTAGCAGTGAAGAGCTCAAGCAGTTACGCCGTGTTAAAAACATTGTACGTAAAGGTCGCGTGACCCGCTTAGATACTGACAAGATTTATTTTGGTGAGGACAGCATTTCTACCACCCCCAACACCATGCATATCGACTGCTCTGCACGGGCAGTACCAGTGACAGAGACGTACGATGTATTCAAAGGTGATACCGTGGTGGTGCAAACCGTACGTACCTATCAACCTGTATTTAGTGCCGCATTTATCGCCCACATTGAAGCCAGTTATGATGATGAAACTATCAAAAACGAGTTGTGCCAAGTGGTGCCAATTCCAAATCATGATACGGACTTTTTGGTTGGCCTGGTTAAACAAATGCAGAATCAGATGCGTTGGTCAAAGGAGCCTGTGCTACGTGAATGGATGATCAACAATCGCTTAGATGGCTTCACCAAATTGGTACGAGCCAGCGAAGACATGCCACCTGAAGAGCTTGCTATTCTTAAGCTTCTAAAAGAAGCAGGACCAAAAGCCGCTGCAAACATGCCCAAACTCATGGGTGAAATCATGCAGATTACGGCAGGGCGTCAAGCCAAAACTGCTAATGCTTAATTCGATAACTATAAAATAAAAAAGGAAATAACCATGCAAGAATTTCAGACCAATAAAGCAAACCTAACTCAAGCTCGCCTGCAAGAGACGCCTGCACATACCCTAGGCAATGGCGAAGTACGTGTCAAAGTCGACCGCTTTGCCTTTACCGCCAACAACATTACTTATGCAGTCATGGGTGACCAATTACGCTATTGGCAGTTTTTTCCGCCAAATGGTGACGAGCCTGAAAAATGGGGTATTATTCCAGTATGGGGTTTTGGCGATGTTGTTGAGTCCAATAGTGATGCACTACCTATCGGTGAGCGCTTATTCGGTTACTTCCCGCCCGCCAATGAGTTAATCATAACACCCAAGCGAGTCACCCAAACCAGTTTACTTGATGATAGTGTCCATCGTGCCGAGCTACCACCCGGTTATAACCTATATCAGCGTGTCAATCATGAACCTGGTTATGACCGTGCCAATGACGATCAGCGCATGCTGTTGTTCGTATTGCATTTGACCTCATTTTGCTTACATGATCTATTGAAGAGTAATGACTGGTTTGGTGCAGAGCAAGTGGTGATTATCAGTGCCTCTAGTAAGACCAGTACTGGCTTAGCATACGGCTTGGTTGATGATAAAGACGCACCGCACGTTATTGGCCTCACATCAAACCGTCATATAGATTTTGTTAAGTCAATTGACGCTTATAACAGTGTGCTTAGCTATGACACGCTTGAGCAGATTGACGCCAGCAAACCAACGGTCATTGTCGATATGTCGGCCAATACTGACGTGCTTAGTCGTCTACATAGGCACTTAGGCGATAACATGCGTTACACCAGCAATGTTGGCCTCACGCACTGGGACGAACCACGTCATACCGAAGGTATCATTCAAGCACGTAGCCAGCAGTTTTTTGCGCCCAGTCATGTACAGCAACGTATGAAAGAATGGGGCCCTGAAGAGTTCAATAAACGCTCTATGCACTACATCATGAATAGCACTGCAAAAACTAGTGCGTGGTTAAAGATTCAGGAGCTTGATGGAGTCAGTGACTTACTAGAGGTTTATAAAGATATCTGCGAAGGTAAGATAGCCGCTGACGAAGGTTTGGTAGTCGTCATGGGTGACAATGAAAGAAACTAGGCTATAAAAGTCTGACTATAAAATTTATCGACTATTTGTCATTAACAAAATAAAAATTAAAAAGCAGAGAGCCTATTCAGTAAGCTCTCTGCTTTTTTTGTACGTTATACACTGACTACAGACAGACACCTTACTCATAACTTTTAAACTTAAAAACTGTAGTTTACATTGCGGTCTAGCGTACCCACCCTTCGTCTTTTAGATAATCATGCAACCCTTCAGCGAACTGTCTATAGCCTGCAGCATTGGCATGAATTTTATCAGACTTTAGAGCCTCATCTGATAGTACAGTGGACCAACCATCAGAATACAGAGGTATGCCTTCAGCTTCCGCAATATCTTCATACAATGGATTATCACTTGCCTTTCCAAATAATGCACTGGTACTAAGATGCGGCTCAGCGATTAGGACAACATCAATATTGTTGGATTGTAAGGTGTCTATAGTCGCGATGATATTAGCCCGCGTCGTATCAGGCGCAATGCGCTGCAATACATCATTACCTCCCACACCCAGTAAAACCAAATCAGGGTTTTGCTTAGTGATCTCATTCACTCGAGTAAGCACATCTGCAGAAGTATCACCATTGACGCCTGCATTAACGACGTTCCATTTGCTTAGCTCTGCTAGCACCGTAGGATACGCTGTTTCATCATTTGCGCCGTAACCATAGGTTAGAGAGTCGCCAAGTGCGACCACAGTACTACCAGCGGGTAAGGCCGTCTGTGTCGGCTCGCTACCACAGCCAGTCACACTGATAGTTGCTGACAACCCTATACCTGCCAGCATGAAGAACCTTCCACGTAGCTTCACGTCTTCTCTCCTCCTGTTTCTATTGAGTTAAACTTATTGGAATTAGGTTCAAGTTTTTAAAAATCTATTATTTAACTCTTGTTGTATATTGCTCAGTAACCGTTGTATAGTCCATACAGGAGATAGACTACCTGTTGGGCGCAGTACAAGTGCTACTCTACTTAGCATAGACAGTGTATTCATCATAAAGTATAACTTTACCAAGGATACGTGAGGTATTTATGAATAAAACAGCATCTCAAAGTCAGTCTAAGGATGGAAACCCAGACAAAGAAAAAACTGCAAATCAAAATCAGAGTCAATCCATCAAAGTGCCCAATGACAATACTAAAAGTCCCGCGTCCACACCGACCGAAGATACCTTAACAAAAGACACTTCAGAAAAACCTGAGCAAAAATCACAAAGTTTCGATGAATTGCAGATCAGTAAGGGTAAGTATCGCCCAGTGGCACAAGCTGTTGGCCATTGGCTTGATAACATCAACATGGATGCCCTCAATTATCTAAACGAACAAGCAGAAAATATCTTTTACCGTAAAGGCGTCACCTTTACCGTCTATAGCGATGCCAAAAACATCGAGCGTATGATTCCGTTTGATATCATTCCACGCATTATTGCAGCGAGCGAATGGAAACAAATAGAAGCAGGCTGTAAACAGCGTATCACCGCTCTCAATGCATTCTTACATGATATCTACCATGACCAAGCCATCATGAAAGCGGATATTGTCCCTGCCAGCTACGTCTATGCCAGTGGCTGCTATGAGCCGTGGATGATGGGTATTGAGCTCGACAAACCTATCTATTCGCATATTAGCGGTATTGATTTGATTCGAGACGAGACAGGTAGGTTTTGTGTGTTAGAGGATAACTTGCGTACCCCATCAGGCGTCTCATATATGCTTGAGAGTCGCAATATATCAGAAACGCTCTTGGCTGATATATTTACTGAAACGCCTATTATGGGTATTAGTGATTACCCTAGCCGTCTTAAAGCCTGTCTAGCCAGCTCAACATCCAAATATGATCCACAAGTCGTCATTCTAACGCCAGGTCGTTTTAACAGTGCCTATTATGAGCATGCTTTCTTAGCGCATGAGATGAATGTACCACTTGTCCATGGTTATGATTTGGTCGTTGAGGACAGCAAAGTCTATATGCAAGGCATTCGCGGCAAGGTACAAGTCGATGTGATCTACCGCCGCATTGATGATCCCTATATTGACCCGTTAGCCTTTAAATCTGACTCCATATTGGGTGTATCAGGGCTAATGAGTGCTTATCGCGCTGGCAACGTGGTAATTGTTAACGCCCCAGGTACGGGTGTGGCCGATGATAAGAGTTTATATCCTTTTGTGCCAGATATGATCAAATTCTACTTAAATGAAGAGCCTATCCTACCTAATATCGAGACATACCAGTGCCGTAAGCCCGACGATCTCAAATATGTACTCGATAATCTAGACAAGCTGGTGGTAAAAGAAACGCAGGGCTCAGGCGGCTACGGGATGCTTATTGGTCCAACATCAACCAAAAAAGAAGTCGAAGAATATCGCCTGCGTCTGCTTGAAAACCCAGCCGGCTTTATTGCCCAGCCGACTATCTCACTATCTACCAACCCTACTGCCGTAAGCGACGGTATCGCACCGCGTCATATTGACCTGCGCCCCTTTATCCTCAGTCATGGTGATGGCACAGTAGATATTGTACCCGGTGGTCTGACACGAGTGGCCATGGTTGAAGGCTCTTTGGTCGTCAATTCATCACAAGGCGGCGGCATCAAAGACACTTGGATTATTGATGACAGTGATTTAGACAGCCAGCAAACCGACAAGTGCTCGCCTTTATCATCAATAGGTGTCAATGCTTCAGGGCACGCAAACTACTATGATCGCGTCCAACCCTTAGAAACAGGTTACGAGAGTTTAGATGATGCGCCCATGATACTGCTACTCTCTACCGCCAGTCACTTAATATGGCTAGGCCGATATAGTGAGCGTCTGTATTACTACGACGATGTTATGAAACAACTCATCAAAGGCGATCTTAAAAAATCACAGATTAGGCATTTAATCAGTCACTTAGGGTTTGCCGTTGATGGTGAAGTGTCACTGACCACCATGAAGGCACAAATGATGGCTGATTTGGAACAAAACATCATACCCAATATCGTGCAATCGATTGAGGATAATGTCCAAGAGGCCAAAGGTGTTATTGGTAAAGATACTGCTGAATTATACAACTTGATCAAGCGTTTATCGAGTGCTGGCACGTATCGAGCGGCGACTTTGCAGCTACACGCGTGTAACGCTGCGATGAAACAAGAAAATCCGACAGTGACTTGTTTTTGGCAATTAGGGCGTCACTTTGAGCAGCTTGAGCGTGCCGTCTTGTTGGGAGAGGATTCAACAGAGATCAGTTTTGAATTCAGACATTGGATTAATGAATTGCCGGAAAATACGCGCTGGCGTGAACTTATCCGCTTGACCAATCAGATGATTAGGTCAAAGAAATTTAGTGATTTTGCGCTGATTAGCAAGGAATTCAATCTCATATTGCGTCAAGGTGTATAGAAGGTGTCTAGCCAAAAACCAATAACAACAGCTTATGAGACATATGGAATAAACAGAAAATAGAAAGACGCTATAAGGAAAATGCCATGAAACTTCAAATCAGTCATCAAACCAACTATTATTACGATGAGCTGGCGCAGCGCAGTGTACAGTATATACGCATGACCCCCATGCAAATGCCGCACCAAACCATTCATAAATGGGATGTCATGCTCCCTAAAGTGGCGACCAATCAAAAGGACGGCTTTGGTAATGCATGGCTCACGCTCAGTCGTAACGAAGCACATAACAACTTACAAATGCAGGCGTCGGGTATTGTTGAGATCAATACCGAAACCGAACGACTAGAAGATATGGATCATGTCCCCTACCTATTATTTACCGTACAAACCCCGTTGACCAAATGCTCACAAGAGATGCGAGAATTTGCAGCGCCATATCTAAAAACCCCTACTCATGACAGCTTAAAGGCAATGGCAAATGCCCTTATTGTGAAAATGCCTTTTGTTAAAGACGTCACGCATGTGGGCACGACCGCTGCTGAGGCGTTTGCGACAAGTGCTGGGGTGTGCCAAGACCATACGCATGTATTTTTAAGTATATTGCGCGATCAACAGATTCCAGCGCGTTATGTGTCTGGTTATCTATATGACGACACCGAAAATCACATGGCCAGTCACGCATGGGCTGAGGTTTGGTTAGATGGTTACTGGTATACTTTTGATATCTCAAATCAGGCATTTACTCCAAGCTCACATGTGTATGTGGCTATTGGGCGAGATTATCTAGATACCGCGCCTGTTCGCGGCGTGCGTATGGGCGGCGGTTACGAAAATCTTTACAGTTTGGTATTAGTCAAAAAGCTATCA
Organism: Psychrobacter sp. 4Bb; assembly: GCF_002836735.1. Classification (GTDB taxonomy): domain Bacteria; phylum Pseudomonadota; class Gammaproteobacteria; order Pseudomonadales; family Moraxellaceae; genus Psychrobacter. The sequence continues at coordinate 208,641 of NZ_PJAS01000051.1, forward strand.
TAGCGTTTGCTATTTTTTATTACGTTTATTCATCAAGGGTATCTTATGACTTATTGTGCTGCCATTCGTCTAAAAGACGGTATGGTCTTTGCCAGTGACACGCGCACGAATGCCGGTGTTGATCACATATCGACATTCAGAAAGTTGTATCAATACGGTGTTGAGGGCGAGCGCTTTATGGTGTTACAGACAGCTGGCAGCTTAGCGACATCGCAGGCAGTGTTCAATAAACTACAAAGCGACATTGACCAGCGTGCTGAGAGTAACCTTAATACAGTAGCGACGTTGTTTGATGCCGCGCAAATGGTTGGTGAATGTATGCGTGATGTTATGAACCATGCAAAAGCAGTCGCTAACTCTACTCGCGATGGTGCATTTACCAGCTCGTTTATGCTTGGTGGTCAAATAAAAGAACAGCCACCTGAGCTATACCTGATTTATCCTGAAGGCAATTGCATCAAAGCCACTGAAGATACGCCCTTCTTTCAGTTAGGTGAAAGCAAATATGGCAAACCTATTTTGGATCGTTCTGTCAGCTACAACACGGATGTAAGGCACGCGGCACGTGCGTTGATGCTGTCATTTGATTCCACGATTCACTCAAACCTATCAGTCGGTATGCCGATAGATTTTGTACTTTATAACAATGACAGCCTAGCTCTGCCAAACGGCCGACGTATTGATGAGCGTGATGAATATTTTAATACCATCCGTCATCAATGGTCAGATGCGTTACGTCGCACGTTAGTTGAATTGCCTAAATGTCCTGATGGTTATTGGGGATAGTCCTTCCACCTTCGAACCCAATTTGAAGACTTGTCGTCACTTCAATAAAATCATACCGATAAGAAAGGTGCAGTACGGCTGTCTTTTGATTGGGCAACGTCATATGGCGTACCTTGTGCGACAATCATCCCGCCCGCATCCCCTGCCCCTGGCCCAATATCAATGATCCAGTCGCTATTGCTTGCCACCTGCATATCATGTTCAACCATGATGACAGTATTGCCCGCGTCGACAAGACCGTTCAGCTGCGTCATCAGCATAGACACGTCAGCAGGGTGTAGGCCAGTGGTTGGCTCATCCAATATGTATAGCGTGTCGCCTCGCTGCGTGCGTTGCAGCTCGGTAGCAAGTTTAATACGCTGTGCTTCGCCGCCTGATAATTCGGTGGCAGGCTGACCCAGACGTAAGTAACCAAGTCCAACTTGTAGCAATGCCTCTAATGCACGCAAAATAGGTGCTTCATCAACAAAAAACTCATAAGCCGCTTCAACCGTTAAGTTCAATACTTCAGCGATGTTTTTGTCTCGATAAGTGATTGCTAGTGTTTCCTCATCATAACGTTGACCATGACAAACCTGACAAGGTGCATAGACGCTTGGTAAGAATAATAATTCAACACTGACAAACCCTAAACCTTCGCAATTTGGGCAGCGGCCTTTAGTCGTATTAAATGAGAACCTGCCAGCATCATAGCCTTGCGCTTTTGCTTGCTTGGTCGCTGCAAACAGCTTGCGTACATCGTCAAACAAGCCCGTATAGGTTGCCAAGTTAGATCGCGGTGTACGACCAATTGCTTTTTGATTTATATTAATGAGACGACGGACGTGCTCCATGCCAGCGACGATCTCACCGCCAGTTACTGACTCAAGCTCCTGCTCAAGTAAATCTGCTTCACCAACAGGCGCTTCTGTAACTGTCTTCTGCCCCAACGCTTCACTGACAAGCTCTACCAATGCTTGGCTGACGAGACTTGATTTGCCTGAGCCTGAGACCCCTGTGACGCTGGTCATCACCCCAAGCGGAAACTCAACATCTAATCCTGTAATATTATTTCGCTCAATGTTGGCAAGCTTAAGCCAGGCTGCCGGCTGCCTTGTGTTAGATTTTGACTGTGCGTTAGACGTAGCATTGGCAAATAGATATTGACCAGTATGCGACTGCGTAACTTTACGAAGTCCATCTACAGGGCCACTATAGACAATCTCGCCACCATGCGTGCCTGCCTTTGGCCCGACATCGACTACCCAGTCGGCATGTCTGATGACACTCACATCATGCTCAACGACAAACACCGAATTACCAGTGGTAATCAGCTCATCCAACGCACCTAGCAATGCTTGAGTATCAGCAGGATGAAGACCTGCCGATGGCTCATCAAGGACATATACCACGCCAAACAACTGCGAGCGAATCTGGGTTGCCAGCCGTAGTCGCTGTAGCTCACCAGGAGAGAGAGTCGGTGTGGTACGCTCAAGCGAGAGATAGCCTAACCCTAACCTTGTCAGCGCTTCAACACGAGAGAGAATATCACTGGCGATACGCTGGGCGACGATGGCTTTTTCGCGGTTTGGTGTGTTATCGCCTACCTTAGTACGAGCGGTTGCTTCTAATTTTTCCGCCATTTCAGTCAGTGTTAACTGTGATAGCTCACCGATATCGAGTCCTGCAAACTTAACCGATAGCGATTCTTTCTTTAGTTTCTTGCCATGACATTCAGGGCACTCAGATATCTGCATAAACTGCGAGACGCGTTTTTTGGTACGCGGGCTCTGAGTGGTAGCAAAAGAGTGCAAAATGAAGTTTTTGGCACTGGTAAAAGTACCCATATAGTTTGGCTTTTCGCCCTTCTCAATCGCATCGCGTGTTTGTTCGATGTTGTATTCAGGATAGACAGGTACCGTCGGTGTATCATCTGTAAACAAAATCCAATCACGTGTTTTTTTCGGCAGTGTGTGCCATGGTTTATCGATATCATAGCCTAATGTGGTCAATATACGACTGAGGTTTTGTCCTTGCCACGCTGGTGGCCAAGCCGCAATTGCCCGCTCGCGTATACTCTTAGTGTTATCTGGCACCAACAGCTCTTCAGTGACCTCAAATACGCGGCCGATACCTGAGCAAGTCGGACAAGCGCCATCTGGCGTATTGGGAGAGAATGCATCGGCATATAGTATTCCTTGACCCGCCGGATACTCTCCTGCGCGTGAGTAGAGCATACGCAGACCATTGGATATCGTCGTTACACTACCCACAGATGAGCGCACTGAAGGCGTACCCCGCTTCTGCTGCAAAGCAACGGCTGGTGGCAACCCCTCTATAGAATCAACATCTGGCTCATCGACCTGATCAATGAGCCGTCTTGCATAAGGGGATACCGAATCAAGATAGCGGCGTTGTGACTCGGCAAACAACGTACCAAATGCTAATGACGACTTTCCTGAGCCTGAGATACCGGTAAAGACCACCAAAGCATTGCGAGGTAAATCAACATCAACGTTCTTCAAATTGTGTACACGCGCGCCTCTGACCTGAATATTGTCTTGATCAGGGTTATAAAGGGCATTTTTTACTGTGTTTGTTTTACTTGTTTTTTCTTCTAATTTTTTTGGGTTCGCCATAGCGTTATTGTTCCTATGAATCGTTGTTTATTCCTAATTAGCAGAAAGGTTAACACGTACTTATGCAAGGCTGTGGCTAGGCTTACGTATCAATAGCATAGATAGACAAAACGATAACTCAAGTCATCCAATCATTAATAATAAAAAACCCGCATCAAGGCGGGTTTTGTTTAGCAAGAACTGAAAATTTAGACATTAAGACACAACCAAGCGCATCAATTGGGTGCTGATATAACCACCAAATGTCCCTACTGCGTAACCTAAAATACCCAAGAACACGCCAACAGGCGCTAGCGATGGATGAAAAGCTGTGGCGACAATCGGTGCAGAAGAAGCACCGCCCGTATTGGCATTAGAGCCAACTGCCAAAAAGAAGAACGGTGCTCGAATGATTCTAGCAACGGCAAATATGATAACGACATGGATGCTCATCCATAGTAAACCGATAAGCAATAGTCGCCACTGTGAGACGATTCCAGCCAGATTGATTTGCATACCAATCGCGGCGATTAATACAAAGATAAATACCGTGCCGATTTTTGATGCGCCAACATGATCTAACCTACGTATCTTAGTAAACGAAAATATAACACCTATTACCGTAATAATTACCACCATCCAAAAGAACGAGCTGGCAAAGCTATATTGAACGGCCCAACTATAAGGGGCAAAGAAATCTGCAATCTGGCCACCGACAAAGTGCGCCACTCCGACCATCGCAAAGCATAAGCCAAACATCACCATCAAATCATTGATAGTGGCTGGGCGGGCATGATCACGCTCATAGCTCTCGACTGCTTTGACGACTTTATCAATACTACTCGTATCAGCTCGCAAAAAGCGGTCTATCTTATCGCTATGTTTTGCCATTACTAAGATAGCTAACAGCCACAGCGAGGCATTGGTGGTATCGACCAAAATCATCATACCAAACAAATCATCACTGACCCCAAACAGCTCCTTCATCGCTGCTTGGTTGGCCGCGCCGCCAATCCAACTACCTGCTACAGCAGAAAACCCACGCCATAAAGTATCATCGGTAAACATGGCAGGCGATACCCATTTAGCCACGCCTAAACTGATTGGACCACTGATGACGATGGCGATACTGGCAGCAAAAAACATAGCGATCGCTTTCCAGCCTAAGCCCAGTATTTTAGGCACATCCATGGATAAGGTCATCAATAGCAAACTTGCTGGCAGTAAGTAAGTGGCAGTAAAGCCATATATCTGCGAACCAACACCATCGGCAAACACGCCCAAACTGTTTAAAGTGGCTGGTATAAAGCAGCAAAGCACAATACCAGGTAGTACGGCATAAAACCGACGCCAAAACTTACCCGGCAAGCCTTGGGTATAAAAAACCAGACCAATAATGGCCATGATAATGCCAAAGGCTAATGGCAAATTATCAATTGCTAAATTTGAGGTGGCAGGCATCAAGGCGCTCCAAGAGTTACAACGGGCAAAAGTAAATCAGTATAGACAAGGCAAAAAACTCCTGCAAGCAGCCATCAAATATTAGCTAGGATTTGCCGAGTAGTATTTGACAGGATAAATGGCAAGGTGACGGCTAGACACGTAACGTCATACGCCCGTTATTGAGCAATATAAAACAGGTAAACGCAAAAAAAACCAGATAACAAGTATCTGGCCTTTTTAGTGCTATCTTTAGACGATTAATGAATCAACGATTTTAATCGTCAAATATAGCTGTATTACGAGTTGTTACCACGGTTGCCGCCGTTTGGACGACCTTGGCCACGGCTGTCAGAACGACCAGCTGGACGACCTTGGCTACCGCTTGGACGACCGCGACCAGTTGCAGCGCGCTCACCACGTGGAACGCCATTGCTATCACCGCGGCTTGGGCCACCAGTGCGCTTGCCTTGATACGGCTTGCCACCTGAACGCTCATTCGGTTTGCCTGACGTGTCACGTGGCTTACCTTGATAACCGCTGTCATTGCTAGCGCGTTGACCAGTGTTGCTATCGCTTGAACGACCACGACCTTGACCACCACCGCTAGATTTACCAGCATAGCCACCGCCTGAACGACCACGGCCTTGACCGCCACCGCCGTTAGAACGACCACGACCACGGCCACGACCATTACCTTTGTTTTCGCTAGGTACGTAAGTTTTCTTAGGCTCCATACCTTCGATAACACATACTTCCATTTTGCGATCTAAATAACGGTTGATAGCGTTAAGCTGTGGACGATCATCCATGCTACATAGGCTGATAGCAACACCAGTACGACCAGCACGACCACAACGACCGATACGATGGACGTAATCTTCAGTCTGACGCGGCAAGTCATAGTTGATAACGTGCGAGATAGCTGGGATATCTAGACCACGAGCAGCAACGTCAGTCGCTACTAGGATTTTTACTTTACCATTACGCAAGTCTTGAACGATACGGTTACGCTTGCTCTGTGGCAAATCACCATGTAGGAAGCTTGCTTTATGGCCCGCTTCTTGTAGCTGCTTAGCCAGTTTTTCAGTGCTACGTTTGGTAGCAGCAAAGATAATGATCTGTTCCATATCTTGCTGGCAAACGATTTTGTCAAGTAAACGGTTTTTGTGATCAAAATCATCACAGTAGTACACTTTTTCTTCGATGTGTGCAGATTCTACTTTGATTGATACGCGCTCAGGGTTCTTAGTGAAGCTAGCAGCGATTTTACCTACTGGGCCATCCCAAGTTGCTGAACACATGATCGTTTGACGATCGATTGGCGCTGCACGAAGAATATCACTGATATCATCAGCAAAACCCATGTCTAGCATACGGTCCGCTTCGTCAAGTACCAATACTTCTAGGTTTGACAAATCAACGCGACCTGCATTGATATGGTCAAGTAGACGACCAGGAGTTGCAACGATTACTTGAACGCCCTTTTTCAAAGCAGTGATCTGACCGTTGTATGGTGCGCCGCCAACTAATGGCACACAAAATAGACCGCGCATGTCTTTAGAATAAGTGCGAACGCTGTCATGTACTTGCTGAGCAAGTTCACGCGTTGGCGTTAGGATAAGTGCTTTGGTTAGTTTGTCAAAGCTAGTGGCACGGCTCAAACGATCAAGTACAGGGATAACGAAAGCCGCTGTTTTACCACTACCCGTTTGCGCTGACAATAAAAGGTCACGACCTGCTAGAGCAAAAGGAATAGCTTGTTCTTGAATAGGTGTTGGATTGGTATAGCCACTGCGATCAAGCGCAGTAAGAATTGGCTTAGCAATGCCAAGATCAGTAAAAGTGATTTTGTTTTCTTCAGTGGCGTCAGTAGCAGCCGCTTGAGTATTGTTATCAGTATTTGGAGTGTCAGTGCTTTCGATGATGCCGTTTTCAGCGGCGATTGCAGATAAGATGTCAGTCATAAGAATCCTTGGTAAGTATAAGTTGCTGTAAATTCAGCAAACTTGATGCATACCACTGATAACCGTTCACCACGCTGCTCTTATTAGCATTACCGAGCAACATAAAATTGTCGATAATTAGAAACCAAGCCAATAGAGCTTAGCGTCTTTATAATAAATGCGTTCGTGCTGTCTGACGTATTTTGGTGGTAGTGCCGAGTGTCTTATCCTTGCTTGATATACGCTCATTATCAATGCTTTGTCCAAAGCAGATAAAGGCAAACAGCAACCAATCTAGACCCTAGTTATAGGCCAGTAGATAAGATATGAGTCAAAAATAACGGATATTTTTAAAGGTTATTTAAGTACACAAAATCATCGGCAACAATTACTTATGGTCATCCTAGACCCAAAATCGCAGGCGATGTTATCAATCTCATAATTCACGAAAGCCTAAGCTAACGTGGCGACGCAGTATAGCACAATAAAAAAATATATGTACCTATTTCTTCAATTACTGAGCAAATAAGCACTGACAGTGTTGATAATAAACAAGTTTAGTTGTTTTATTTAATAACTACAGCAAAATTTAATAGCTAAAGCAAATGAGTTACTCGTTATTTATCTATCGTACTACTTTGACTTCTGTGACATAGGTAGGTAGCTGCCATGCCCCGCCTGCCTCGATTAAGCGGCATAGTCCAGTAGTGCTTTCATGACTTTTTTCAAATGCACGGCCCGTCCATAGCCAATCGGTTTTGCTCATACAATCACCGATGCCGCGCCCTTTTTGTACAGAGGTAAGCTTACCTTTATCGTAGCCAGTAGCATTGGTCGTTACCAACGTTGGCTTATAAGGTTTACTGTCATTGATTACCCAAACCCCTGCTCCAGCGTTATAAGCGCCTGTCCAGCACTCATGCTGTGCCAACAGTTGCGAACCATTTAGACGACTGATACGCCAAGGTGATTTGTCTGAAAGATTGGGACAAACGCTGTCTGCATCTTTCATTGTGCCTTTTACTAACGATGCCAACTGAGAGGATCTCATCACAAACTTTTTATCATTACCATCGTCCGCTTTGGCACTTGGTACGACAAAACGTAGTACTGGCGCGGCTTTAGGAGGTAATATACCGCCACTAGATTTAACAGCATCATCATTTTTAATAAAAGCACTGGATGTACCAACGCGACCTTGGAACTCATCGGCTTTTAGCATGGCAGCACTAGCACCTTTGTCAGAGAGCTGCCAACGTGAGTTGCGCAAGGCCAACGTAATCTTACTAGATTTAGTCAACGCCTCTAACAATGCAGTTACCTGTGCTTGAGTAAGCTCAGCGTTACCTGCAGCGGCTGAATATGGTTTCGTCTCGCCATAATCCTTATCATTAATAAACAACGAGATACGATGACGATTACCGAGCTGCATTAAGGCTTTAGACGAGCTATCCTTTGCCCCGCCAAGCTTTACTTTACCATCCACGCCAGCATTCGCACCTGCACGGCGTACGAGCAATATAGAAACCGGAAACTCGCTGTTATTCTCTGCTTGATAGCCTGCTAGCCGGCACGTACGCGTATTATCACAAGCGACTTGCCAGTCTTGACTGGTAAACTCAGTCGATGTACTGGCCATACTGGTAGTACTGAATAAAGCTGTGCTAAGCGCTGCAAGTACAGGCAGTAATATTTTATTTTTTATCATATAGGTGGGTTGTTCTTTTATTTTTTTAGGTATGTTTTCTGAATAATGCTCTACAGTGAGGTTTTTGGGATTTTTATTAGACTGGGCACTATCTTTATAGCTATTGTCATCATACTTATTATCGTCATAGGTAATGCCTGACCTACTAACACCAGTTAAATCAGCGCCTCTTGATAGCGACATATCATTTATATAATTATTGTCTTTCATAATCATCACCTTTCAGTAGAAGAAGTATAAACACCTGTCTATTGTAATGGTGCTCGGCTATCTTAACGCACTAGTGTTTCTATCTGTTGTACTAATGTATCATTGTGTAAAGACAAAAGGAAGACATAACATAGTTAATATTCGTTTTTATGAATATAAATAAAAAGGCTGATAAGCTATTTGCTTATCAGCCTTGCTGCTGTGTTTAAGATTTATTTATATTTAAACTGTACTGCTAGATCTAAACTATATTGAGTACTTAGTTTAGTCGATTGGTTTTAGCTCTAGCGCTACTGCACGTTTAACCGCAGGACGTTCAGCGATTTTCTTAGCCCAGCGCTGCAAGTGTTTATAGTCTTCTACTTGCAAAAACTCTGCTGCGTCATAGAGCTTACCTAGTGCCAACTGACCATACCAAGACCAGACGATCATATCCGCAATGTTGTAATCAGATTCATCATTGCCGCACAGGTACTCATGATCTTTTAGATGCGTATCTAATACATCCAGCTGCCGCTTGGTTTCCATCGTATAGCGATTAATTGGATACTCTAGAGGTTCAGGCGCATATGCATAGAAATGTCCAAAGCCGCCACCTAAGAAAGGCGCGCTACCCATTTGCCACATAATCCAAGACAAACAATCTGCTCGCGCTTTGCCAGTAGCCAGTGGTAGGAACTTATCAAATTTTTCTGCTAGATACATTAAGATTGCACCCGACTCAAACAGTGCTATCGGCTCGCCTGCTGTATCAGTAGAATGATCGACCAAAGCTGGAATCTTTGAATTGGGGTTTATCTCTACGAACCCTGAGCCAAACTGCTCACCTTTAGAAATATCGATTTTATAGGCATCATATGCTGCTCCGTCAATGCCAAGTTCGGCCAGCTCTTCTAATAGTATGTTTACCTTGACACCATTTGGCGTATTCAACGAGTACAGCTGTAACGGGGCATTGCCAACAGGCAGCTCTTTATCATAGCGAGCTCCAGACGTTGGACTATTAATACTAGCAAACTTGCCGCCATTATCTTTATCTTGTGTCCAAACTTTTGGTGGTACGTATTTATTATTATCTTGACTCATAATTTATCCTCGGTTTGTATTTATGACTGCCGCGAAGGTTTACTATAACGAGAACTCGTAACGATATTAAAGTCCTCTCTTGTAATCAATGTTGTGTTTCTACTGCTAAAGTAAAGAGAGATACACTATTAGCACTGAGCAACTTCTTTGTCCTGTTTCGCCTCTTTGCCTTTTTTAGCAATCCTTTGCATCGTTGCTCTTATATAAGTTATTTTATATCAGTTACTTTGAGTCACTTTTATTATGAGCTAGGCTTTCTTATACTACTCAGCTTGCATAGTGATCTGCTCGCAAATCCGCTATTTTCTTACTTCATAACGAGACGTTCAATGGGACTCACATGGTAACGCTCACCCCAACTCAAGAGAAATACCTACCTTACGTACTAGCGGTAGCGCTATTTATGCAAATTTTAGACGCTACTATTTTGAATACCTCGTTGCCACAAATGGCGCAAGCACTGGGTGAGTCGCCACTAAAGATGCAGTGGGCAGTCATTAGCTATGCATTGACCCTAGCGATCTTTATCCCTATCAGTGGTTTTTTAGCGGATAAATATGGCACACGCCGCGTATTTTTATCAGCGGTCATCATTTTTTGTGTTGGCTCATTACTGTGTGCGGCGTCGCAAACACTAGATTTTTTGGTTGCTTCACGCGTGGTACAGGGTATCGGCGGTGCCATGATGACGCCTGTCGCTCGTTTGATATTGGTCAAGTCTTATCCGCGCAATAAGCTACTCACTGTGATGAACTTTGCTGTGATACCAGCATTGGTTGCACCACTAGTCGGTCCGGTATTGGGCGGCTATATCGTGCAGTATGCCAGCTGGCATTGGATATTCTTGATCAATATACCGATGGGCGTGGCAGGTTTTATCATGGGTAAAAAACTGGTTCCAGCGCTATTTGAAGATACCAAGCGCCTTGACTGGACAGGGTTTGTATTGTTTGCCGCCGCTGCTTGCGGATTCACTCTCGCTGTCGAGTTTGGTTCACAGACAGGTCGCGGGGTTTATGGGCTATTACTCGGGTTAGGCGCAAGTCTATTGATCGGTGCGTACATCTGGCATGCCAAACGGCGAGCAGCTCCCCTGTTTCCACTGAGCTTGTTTGATATTCGTACCTTTCGAATCGGTATTACAGGCAATTTGTTCACGCGGCTTGGTATCAGTGCAGTACCATTTTTGCTGCCCTTATTACTACAAGTGGTGTTTGAATATTCACCTTCGCAGGCTGGTTGGTTACTTGCCCCGATTGCAGTGGGTGCTATAGGTATTAAACCTTGGGTTAGCAAGATTATTCAGCGGTTTAGCTACCGTAAAGTACTGGTCTACAATACCTTGTTTATGGGCTCACTTATCATTGTACTGGCGCAGTTTAATGATGCGTCGCAGTGGCTATGGTTTATACCTATCCTGACCATCATGGGTGCCTGTAATTCCATGCAGTTCAGTGCGATGAATACGATTACTATTGGCGATTTACAGGGCACACAGACTAGTAGCGGCAATAGCTTAATGGCGGTCAATCAGCAGTTAGCGATTAGCTTTGGTATTGCGTTCGGTGCTGCTGTATTGAATTTATTACGTGAGCGTCTACAGATGGATACGTTAGTGGCGTTCCAAACCACTTATTGGATATTGGGCATTTTGACCATTCTTTCGGGGCTGTATTTTTTACGTTTAAAACCTGAGGATGGCCGCGGTTTATACTAGGGTGTGTCTTCAATCGAGATAAGCTTTCTATTGAGTGAGATTTTACGTACGACAAGTCTCTATTCTGTATAGCCAAAATGTTAAAAACAGCTTATCTATAGAAAGAAAAAAGCCAGTATGTGATTGGATTATCAATCTTATACTGGCTTTTTATTACGACTTACATCAATAATAAATACTATTATGCGTCATCATCACTCATTTGCGATTGGATGTAGCGCTCTACACCAATACTTTCTATCAAGTCCTGCTGCGTCTCCAACCAGTCTTCATACTCTTCATTGCCATCTTTTAACGTGACTAATAGCTGGCGAGAGACATAGTCAGACTTTGTCTCACATAAGGTGACGGCATCAGTAATAATATCGAACTTTTGTCTCTCAAGACGTAGATTGCACTCAATGATTTCTGGTACATCTTCGCCAACCAATACTTTGCCCAGTTCCTGCAAGTTTGGCAAGCCGCCCAACAGTAAAATACGAGCGATCAGGTCGTCTGACCATTTCATCTCAGCAATAGATTGCTTATATAATGAGTCATTAAGCGCCTCTAGACCCCAATGACGTGCAATACGTGCATGCAAAAAATACTGGTTGATGGCAATCAATGACTGCCCAAGTACTTTGTTTAACGCGCGAATAACTTCTTTATCCCCTGTCATTACCTTTCTCCCTTAATCTCTGTTATTTATGCTAAATACTGTGAATGCTACTTATATGTAGGATGATATCAGACAATATTAGGAGTGACTTCAGCCATTTGGCTTTGTAGGTAATTCGGTAGACCAATCATGTCGATGAGACGGAGCTGCTGCTCAAGCCAATGCGCATGATCTTCTTCGGTATCTTTCAACTGCTCGACCAACATCTCACGCGTGACATAGTCATGCTCTGCTTCGCAAAGTGCGATGCCTTCTTTTAGATGCTTTTGTACTTGGTACTCTAAATCTAGGTCAAACTGCAACATCTCAGGGACAGTCGCACCAATATGGATAGCGTCGACCGACATCTTTGGCGTGCCACTCAACATCAAGATACGGCGAATGATATTCTGTGCGTGTAGCGTTTCGTCTTCCATTTCATGATGGATACGGTCGTATAACTTGCCATAGTGCCACTCAGCGTACATCTCTGAATGAATAAAATATTGGTCACGAGCGGCAAGCTCACCACCTAGTAAGAAATTCAAATAATCAATGACTTTCTGGCTACCTATCATAACGCGTACTCCCCTATTTATTTTTACCGATCACCATACATCCACAATTTATCATATAAGGATAGCATAATTGGCAAACTGATCAGTAAAATCAAAATCAATAAAATGGCTTCTAATCTTAGGTAAATATAGTAGCATACAGGCGCAGTATAGGGTGTAACGTTATGAACTAAGAATAAGATGCTAATTGAGAATCATAATTAGCTACAACTAGTATTGATATGTGTTATGTAACATGTTGGCGTTTGAGTGAGATTATATGGACGCTTGCACCCGACCCTTTAGGTATAATAAAGTTAGATCCAGAATATTGAATATATTTTATCGTATTATATTACAAGGTATATAATTGATAATATTTAAACAGCGTATGCTAGATTGTCGAGTTTTGCATGGTGTTCGTCTAGGTAGTCATTGACCATCGGCTCACAACAGCCACAGCACGTTGCTACATCGAGCGTATCTTTTAGACCATCGAGCGTATCAACACCTGCAGCAATAGCTGCTTTGATTTGCTTTTCTTTTACGTTGTTGCAGATACATACGTACATGGATTGGCTCCTCGGAATACCACTATTCGATAATGACAGCATACGACACTTATATAAAAACCTTTGTGATAAGTGTCATTGATAAACGGATAATTTACTGTTTTTTAGCAATGAAAACTTAGTCGTTGAAATCACGTTTATCGCTTGCAGTATAATAACGATAATTATTATCATTTTCAATCACATTCGATATATTTATTTTTCGAGACAGTATCCTTATATTACAGGCAGTTCATTTATGTAAGTGGATATAAGTGTGCGTGTAACCGAATATTGTCAAAGGTAGTGAATTGACGATGAACTGTAAATTTGCTTATTTTTTAATCGATTTTGTAGATAACTGCTGTTATATTGAACCCCTATTAACGAAGCCCATTGGAATTCACCTATGTCTGATAATAATTTTACGATACGACCTATCGATTTATTCAAAGTCCTATCTGATCCGACACGTCTAAAAATATTTCAAATTCTTTTCAAAAAAGAAGCACGTTGCGTGGGTGATTTGGTAGATATGCTGGACCAGCCACAACCAACGATATCACGTCACCTAAACCATTTGAAAAAATTGGGTATTTTGAGCTGTGTACGTGATGGTACTTGGATGTGGTATGAGGTCGCTGATGATTTACCAGATTGGTGTCAAGATATCTTAGACATCACCTACGAGCAAATCACTCCTAGCGGCACTAGTAGAGATGTATCGGATCTTGCGTAGATACTATTGTCCGCTTAGATTTTTGGTTCTTTGACTGTGCTTTATAAAAAGCGCTTAAGACAATAAATCTGCGGCAATGCTCCAGACCAAAAAAGACCTACTTTCGTAGGTCTTTTTTTTTGCTCAACTATTGATAATTTGACTTAAATTGCGCTAGGTCAAATAATTATACAAGATCTAAGAAATCGCTGATAAAGGCGTTGGCTGGCTGGTGTATCAACTCCTCTGACGTGCCTACCTGCTCTACTCGGCCCTGATTCATCACGACGATCTCATCTGATACCGCACGTGCTTCTTCTTGATCATGCGTTACCATGATACTGGTGATACCAAGCTCGTGGTGAATGTTTTTTAGCCATGTGCGCAGCTCTTTACGGACTTTGGCATCTAGTGCACCAAACGGCTCATCTAGCAGCAGTAGCTTTGGTTTGACAGCTAGTGCACGTGCTAGCGCTATGCGCTGACGCTGCCCACCTGATAGCTGATGCGGATAAGCATTGGCAACTTGTGGTAGCTGTACGAGGTCTAACAGCTCTGCCACACGCTTATTGATATCAGCTTTGCTCGGGCGTTCGTTTTTTGGCAACAAAGTCAATCCAAAGGCCACATTGTCCGCGATGTTCTTATGGCGAAACAGCGCATAATGCTGAAACATAAAGCCAATGTGGCGCTTTTGGACTGGGGTATTGGTCACATCCAGCTCATCAAACAATACCTGTCCAGAGTCGGCATATTCCAGACCCGCGATAATACGTAGCAAAGTGGTCTTACCGCAGCCTGACGGGCCTAGTAACGTCGTCAGTTTGCCAGTCGGCACGGTGATATTGATATTGTCCAAAGCCGTAAAATTGCCAAATTTTTTATTAACGTTGCGAATCTCAATGCTCATAATCGTATCTCTTATTATATCTTTTGTCGTATCGTGGCAAGTAGCTGAGTAGCGACTGCATCCGTAGTATTAACATCATTTATCAGATAATGGCAGTTATACCTTGCCAGTACTGTCCGCACTCGTCGATTCAGTAACGGCAGTGGCGTTAGCACTTACTGGCAGCTCAGGTGCGCTGGCAAGCCGCTCAGACTTGGCAAATTTACGCTCTTGTATCTTGGTCATGACTTGCTGAATCAGTAGCGTCACTAAGGCCAATGCAGCCAAGATGCTCGATAAGGCAAACGCAGCGGTAAAGTTATAATCGTTATAGGCAATCTCAACCAATAGCGGCATGGTGTTGGTCTCGCCGCGAATGTGACCAGATACCACGCTGACGGCACCAAACTCACCCATCGCGCGGGCATTGGTCAAAATCAAACCATATAGCAGCGCCCATTTGATATTAGGCAGTGTCACATGCCAGAATGTTTGCCAACCAGTTGCGCCTAAGGTGAGCGCTGCTTGCTCTTCAGAGTCGCCTTGAGTCTGCATCAATGGGATCAGCTCACGCGCAACAAAAGGAAAGGTCACAAACAACGTTGCCAAAATAATACCAGGCACCGCATATATGACCTGAAAACCCATACTCTCAAGCCAACCGCCGATAGTAGAGTTCAGTCCAAACAGCAGCACAAACATCAAACCTGCAACCACTGGTGATACCGAAAATGGCAAATCTAGTAAAGTGGTGACCAGCTGCTTACCTTTAAACTGATAGCGCGTGACCAACCATGCAATTGCGATGCCCATTACCATATTAATTGGTAAGACAATCGCCGCTGTGATCAATGTCAGTTTGATCGCTTGCAAAGCTTCAGGGTCTACTAATGAAGCAATATACAACTGCCAACCATTTTTAAAGGCTTCGTAAAACACTGCCAGTAATGGAATGACCAACATGACAATCATGAATAACACTGCAATGGCAATAAAGGTACGGCGTATCCATGGCGTATCTTTGGTCGCGGCGTTGCTTTGGTAGTCGTAGCTATTAGATATTTGCATATTAGCGAGCTCCTACACGGCGCGACAGTTTCCACTGCATGATATTAATGGTCAACAAGATAACAAATGATATGAGTAGCATAAATAGTGCAACCGCAGAAGCCCCTTGAATATCAAATTGCTCAAGTTTACTGATGATGATGAGCGGCAAAATCTCAGACTGCATCGGAATATTGCCCGCGATAAAGATAACTGAGCCATACTCGCCTGTGGCACGAGCAAACATCATACCTGCACCCATCAGCAAGGCTGGCAATAACTCCGGCAAAATCACTTTACGAAAAGTCGTCAGACGATTGGCACCCAATACCGCAGCCGCTTCTTCAAACTCAACCGATAGCTCAGCGAGTACGGGCTGCACTGCACGGACGATAAAGGGAAAGCTCACCACAACCAGTGCTAGCCAAATACCTATCGGCGTAAAGGCTACTTGAATATCGAACTTGGCAAACCATTGACCAATCAAGCCATTAGGCGCATACAAAGTAGCAAGCGAGATACCTGTAACGGCCGTTGGTAGTGCAAATGGTAAATCAACTAAGGCATTAATCAGTGACTTACCCCAAAACTCATAGCGGACAAGCACCCATGCGACCAGTGTGCCAAATACCATATTGGTCAACATCGCTAAAAACGACATCCATAAGCTTAGCTTGATAGCGGCAGTGACTTGTGGCTGGGTAATGGTTTCCCAAAAGCCCGTCCAACCCATCTGCGTCGTGGTATAGGCCATCATGGCAAACGGTAGTACCACCAATAACGACAAGCTAAAGACAGTGATGCCCATGCTCAGACCAAACCCGGGTAGCACATTGCGCTGACGCAAACGGGTCAGCCAACCTTTTTTATTGCCGGGCTTACTGGCAGAAGAAGATGTTGCACTCATAGTGATGTCCTATTGCCTAACTGATGGTACTTAGCGAGGGTGCTCACTGTAAGACCATTATTACCATTGTTATCAAAATTATTATTGGTCGGCTTATGATATAAAGGACATAGTGCGTACGACCATGTCCTTTATGGGGTGCTTCATGACTGACTGTACGAATAATTGATTTAATCCGTTTCAGTGGTTAGCGCAGTAGCTGCTCTAAGTACTTAGCAAGTGATTACTGAGGCGCGTTAATTGCCAATTGGTCAAATACACCGCCATCGCTGAAGTAAGTGCTCATGATCTCATCCCATGTACCAAAGGCATCGTTCGGGCGGAAAGTCTCAACTGGCGGTAGTTTGTCACCGTTTTTGTCAAGCACGCTCTTAACGCTAGGACGTAGATATAGATTGGCCGCTAGCTGCTGAGCAGGTTCACTCCATAAGTAATCAAGGTACGCTTTGGCAGCGTCTGTAGTGCCTTTTTTATCTGTTACCGTCTTCACAATTGCCACAGGGCTTTCTGATTTGATTGAGTATTTTGGATAAACGATGTCTACTTGACCTGCGCCAAAATCAGTTGCTGCAAGGTTGGCTTCGTTTTCAAATGTGACCAATACATCACCAATACCGCGCTGTACGAAAGTCGTTGTCGCGGCACGTCCGCCGTTTTCATAGACTTTGACATTTTTTAGCATGTCTTTTACGTAGCCTTTAGCTTTTGTTTCATCTTCATTAAAAGCATGTAGGCCATAACCATAAGCACCCAAGAACGCATAACGACCGTTACCTGTGACCTTTGGATTGGCCATGACAATCTCAACACCGTCTTTGGTCAAATCTTCCCAGTCTTTGATATTTTTTGGATTGTCTTTACGCACCAAGAATACGATCGTGCTGGTAAACGGCACCGCGTTGTCTGGGAATTTGCTTTCCCAATCTGACTCAACCAAGCCTTTTTTCTCAAGCAGCTCAATATCAGAGCCTTGGTTCATGGTAGCAACATCGGCTTGTAGACCATTAGCAACAGACAATGCTTGCTTACTTGAGCCGCCATGTGATTGTTTGATTAAGATATTGCTGTCTGGATGCTCAGCTTTGTAGTGCTCAACAAACAACGGGTTGTAGTCTTTATAGAAGTCACGTGCTACATCGTATGAGACATTAAGCAGCTCGATATTTTGCCCTTCTGTCGTCGCTGAACCATCAGCTGCGGCCTCAGTAGTCTCACTGTTGCTACAACCAGCTAGACCCAATGTCAAAGCAACGCCAGCAATACTCAAGGCACTAAGAGCTTTACTTTTCTGTTGATAACGAGCTACGTCTGTCATAAATACCTCAAAGATGTCTGTTGTGTAATGCAAGTATGCTAACAGCGCCATCTTATTATGTTTAATGATGAATATGCGTATGTTATTGCCAAAAGGGAATAACCAGTAAACAAAGCCAGATATATCAATAAGTTGTTAAAAGAATCTATATGTATAACTGACTGTTTGTTTATTGATGGTTTTAATACTGGCATGCGCCCTATCTATCTTGTCCGCGTTTCATTGAAAGCGGCTAAGATAGATAGTTCTATAAACTGAGAATTAACGACTAATTCGTGGTTGCCAGCTGATCAAAGCGGCCGCCATCTACAAAGAAAGCATCCATAATCTCTGCCCATGAGCCAAACACAGCCACAGGTTCAAACGTTTCAATATCAGGCAAAGTATCTTTGTGAGCAGCTAGGATTTTCTCATCACTTGGACGCATGTACATTTTTGCCATGAGCTCTTGGGCAGGTTTGTCCCATAAACCTTTCAGATAAGCACTGGCTGCTTCCGTCTTACCAGATTTTTCAGTCACTGCCGTTACGACTGCTACTGGGTTGGCAATCACGATCGAATAGCTCGGGTATACGATATCAACGTTACCCTTTGCAAATTGTTGGGCAGTCAAATGTGCTTCATTTTCGGTCGTGATCAACACATCACCTAGACCACGCTGAGTAAAGCTGGTCGTTGCAGCGCGCGCGCCATTGTCATAAGTGACCACGTTTGCCAGCAACTTCTTGATAAAGTCATTGGTTTTTACAGGATTTTCATTACTGCTTTCTTTGAATTGGTGCAAGCCGTAGCCATAAGCACCCAAGAAGGCATAACGCGCTGTACCACTGGTTTTCGGGTTCGGGATGACTACATCGATATCATTACGGGCCAAATCTGACCAGTCTTTGATATTTTTTGGATTACCAGCGCGAACCAGTAGCACCATGGTGCTGGTGTACGGCACGGCATTATTTGGTAGTGCTTGCTGCCAGTCAGCAGCGACTAAGCCTTTTTCCACCAATAGATTCATATCGCTCTCTTGGTTAAAGGTTACCACATCCGCTTGCAGACCATTGGCAACAGAGAGCGCTTGCTTACTAGAGCCGCCATGTGACTGATTGATATTTACTTTGCTATTTGGGTGAGTCTTCTGGTAGTCGGTACTGAATAAGGTGTTGTAGTCTTTATAAAAGTCGCGAGACACATCATAGGATACGTTGAGTAGATTAATATCCTGTGTCCCACCACTGGCATTATTTGCCGCGTCATCTTGCGTCGCTTCTGTTGGACTGCAGCCTGTCATTATCATCGCTGCTGCGAGCATGCCGCTGGTGGCAAGTACACGCGCTTTTACAGGCTTATTATTAGTTGATTGAATGCTAGCAATGCTGATTTGTTGGAATTTTTTTTGCATGATGCTCTCGATAAAAGTATTAGAAGCGTTTTGTCAAAATCTTGACCATCATCACAGAGCCTACAATCTTTTGAGTTCGGTTGTCGGGATGATGCAAGCTATGCTAGCAGCATAAATAGCAAACGCTTAGTGACGAATTAGCTTATCGACTAGTGAAGTTGGCATAAGTGATAGGAGCAATTGTTTTGCATCATTAAGAATAAAATAGGATGAGTCGTTGCTGACAGGTTTATTAAGTAGACTATGATTTGGGTAGGCTGTACCATTATTTGTACGTCATAAAGTTTGCTGTATCAATGATACTTTCATCATCTCGCTACTATGCAAACCTTACCCTCCTACTTGACCAAAGGCCCTTATATGAATACTTCATACCGTCAATTTCGTTCTATTGTAGGGCTAATAATGATGACCTCTACCCTAGCTGCTTTAACAGGCTGTAATAGCATGTCGCCTACTTCGAATAGCGTTAACCACAGCAAGGTTAAATCAGTTGCCAGTACATCATCTGCTTTGCCAGCTATTGAAAGTAATATCTTGGGTGACAATGTCTCAGCAGACAGATTTTCAACAGATAAAGTTTCAACAAACAAGGTTTCAGCGGATTACGCTACTGCCGACTACGATAAACGAGCACAAGGCTATGATTGGATTGGCGTAATGGTACGAGCAGAAGGTGATCGACAAATTGACATTAAAGTTCGCTCACGCAGCGATATCAAAAAACCTACTTGTCACTTCGATGGTAAGGCAACATTAATGGGCCAAGATACTGCTCATGGTACGATTTTTCAGGCAAAGGTAAATAACAGCACTGCTTTTTTTCAATTTAAGGACGACAAGCTTATCATCGACAGCCCAAATAAATATGCATTGAACTATTTTTGCTCAGGTGGTGGCTCGCTTGCTGGAGAATATAAAAAGCTGGCAGCAGGTTTAGATATTTAATAGTCATCGCTAGTATGCGTTAAGTTGTTTTCCATTTTAAAAATGGTGATAAAAACAAAAAGGTGCCAGACTATAAGTCTGACACCTTTTTTATAACTGGCTTAGTACGAGTTTTTATACTGATGATCTGTTTTTATACAGCAGATGCACCCGTTAATTTAACCTCAGCACGCTCTTCTTTTGCGATGCCAGCATAGTAGTCACGCAAAATTTGTAGTACTTCTGGACGGCTAAAATTATCTGGTACATCTTCGTCTTCTGATAGCGCTTTACGCAGCTTAGTACCTGACACTTTAACGTGCTCAGAGGCGTCATGCGGGCAAGTTTTGTCTGACGCCATCGCGTTACAAGCGTTACACCAGAACGTCCAGCCAATTTTGAGCGGCTGAGTGATAAGGTCGTCTTTACCAACATGTTCAAAAATCGTTTGCGCATCAAACGCACCATAGTAATCGCCGACACCCGCATGGTCACGACCGACAATCAGATGGCTACAGCCGTAGTTTTGACGGAATAGCGCATGTAGTAACGCTTCACGTGGGCCAGCATAGCGCATATCCAACGGATAGCCTGCTTGGATAACAGTATCTTGTCTAAAGTAGTTATCAATTAGCGTTTTGATGGCTTCTTGACGAACTTCTGCTGGGATATCGCCAGGTTTCAATGCGCCTAATAATGAATGAATCAATACCCCATCACAGATTTCAATCGCAATCTTAGCCAGATACTCATGTGAGCGGTGCATCGGGTTACGCGTTTGGAAAGCCGCCACAGTCTTCCAGTTTTTCTCTTCAAAGATTTGACGTGTTTGCGCGGGCGTTTTATAGATACCAGGATAACGCGTTGGGAACTCGCCTTCGCTCAGTACTTCTACGCTACCTGCAATATTGACCTCATCTTGATCCAACACTTGCTGGACGCCTGGATGCTCTGGATCTGTGGTGGTAAATACTTGCTGACACTCGTGTTCTTTATCAATGGTATAGGTCTCTTCTACTGTTAAGATGCCCATAACTTCGCCATCTTGTGCGACCAATGCCACTTTGTCGCCTTGACTCAAACTATCCGCAGTTTCTTTTGGCGCAGACAAAGTGATAGGAATTGGCCAAAACAAGCCAGCGTTTTCACCGCTTTGCAAACGCATATTATCAACCACGCCCTGCCAGTCCGCTTGATTCATAAAACCATTTAACGGAGTGAAACCACCAATACCGAACATGATTAAATCGCCACGCTCACGTGAGCTTAAGGTGATGGTCGGCAATGTGCTGGCAAGCTCTAATGCTTGATCGCGTGCTGCACCGTTTAATAATAGTGGCTTAAGCTCTGCACTACCATGTGGTGGAACAAGTTTTGACTGGGTCGGAGCTTGAGTTTGAGTCATATAATTTTTAAAACCTCTTAAATAAAAGCATGGTCGGAGAAAATAAGTTGCTGTAAAGTGTCGCTTATATAGGCGGCCACTAGCAAAAGCTAAATAAAGCAATAGTCATTAGAAGAGTGATAACAATCAGGCATTAAATTTGATACGCATAGGCTACCTAACTTTCGTTATGAAAATTTATGCTGTGTTTGGATATGGATATGTCTGAAAGGAATTTATGTTTCTGGCTACAAGCTTATATGATGTATAGCTGAATTATTTACATTGCGAACGGCAATAAAACCTATTACACACGCAAATCATTTTCGTCGCTGATTTTAAGATTAAAAACAAAACTGAGATTACGTCATGTATCAATATAATTACGCTAACCAGACTTTGGTAGAGGAACGAGTTGCCCAATTTCGCGACCAAACCGAACGGTTTTTGGCAGGCGAGCTGCCAGAAGAGCAATTTTTGCCGCTGCGTTTGCAGAACGGTCTTTATATCCAGCGTTATGCGCCTATGCTCCGTATCGCCATTCCTTACGGCTTGCTTGCCAGCTATCAGCTACGCAAATTGGCTGAGATTACCCGTAAGTATGATAAAGGCTATGGGCACATGACCACCCGTACCAATATGCAGCTGAACTGGCCAAAACTTGAAGAAGTGCCAGATATTTTGGCGGAGCTGGCATCGGTACAGATGCATGCCATCCAAACCTCAGGTAACTGTATCCGTAATACGACAACGGATCCTTACGCCGGTATTCATAAAGAAGAGATTGCCGATCCACGTCCTTATTGTGAGATTATTCGCCAGTGGTCAACCTTTCATCCTGAGTTTGCCTTTTTACCGCGCAAATTTAAGATTGCCGTCATTGGTACCGCCAATGATCGGGCAGCGACGCAGGTGCATGATATCGGACTGCATTTAAAAACCAATGAAGAAGGCGAGCTTGGCTTTGAAGTGATCGTTGGTGGTGGCTTAGGACGTACGCCAGTGATTGGCAAAACCATTAATAAATTTTTACCACGCCATCATTTACTCAGCTATTTAGATGCGATTTTGCGCGTCTATAATCTGCATGGTCGCCGCGATAATAAATTCAAAGCGCGTATCAAAATATTAGTCGAGAGCATGGGCGGTCCTGCCTTTGCTAAACTGGTCGACGCTGAATGGGAAGCACACACCAAAGATGGCTCATTAACTCTAACCGATGCCAACTTTGACAAAGCCAGTAGTTATTTTACCGAACCTGATTATCTAAGCTTTGATGCGCTCCAAGTACAGTCGGACTTGCAGCAGCAATTAAACGCTGATAAAGACTTTGCCAATTGGTATAACCAAAATACGGTCGCCCATAAAATCGCAGGTTATCGCGCCGTGGTGATTTCGTTAAAAGCAGGGTTGGTCAATGGTAAGTACGTGCCTTCAGGTGATATCAGTGAGTCGCAAATGGACGCCCTCGCCGACCTCGCTGATGAACATAGCTTTGGTGAATTGCGTGGTACCTATCAGCAAAATCTGGTTTTCGCTGATGTACAAACCAACCGCTTATACGAGCTATGGCAACAGTTGGTTGCGCTACATTTGGCCCGTCCAAATATCAATACCCTCACCGATATGATCGTCTGCCCAGGCTGGGACTTTTGCTCGCTCGCCAATGCCACAACCCACAATATCGCTGAACAAATCGAAAAGCAATTTGATGATCTCGACTATCTTTATGATTTGGGTGAAATCCGCCTCAATATGTCTGGCTGTATGAATGCCTGTGCGCATCATCATACCGGCGATATCGGTATCCTTGGTGTCGATAAAAAAGGCGAATACTGGTATCAAATCAGCCTCGGCGGAAACTCTAGTAACGACGCCAAAATCGGCAAGATATTGGGTAAAGCGGTGCCATCTGATGATGTCGCGACGACGATACAAAAGATAGTAGATGTCTATCTAGAGCAACGCGTGGCTAATGAGAATGAGGTAGAAGGCTTTGGTGAGCTGATCAATCGTATTGGCCTTGCACCCTTTAAGGAGAAGGTCTATGGGTAATCATCATGTGCTTGATAGCCATGGCGCAGACATCAGTGGCGAAGATACTTGGCAAGCGCTAGCGACAGCGCAGCTGCCTGACGGTATCGCGTTATCAAACCTGACCTTACTTGAGCTGTTACACAAACAAGAAAAAGTTGATGTACTTGTCCCACTAGCAGATTTATTAAATGCTGATGGCAAACTGGCAAACGGTTTGCTAGAGCAAGTATTGGATATCCTCAAGCAGCACAGCAGCCGATTGGGTGTGTGGATCACATCCAACACCGATGCTGATGATCTGCCTGATGTAAAAGACTTTTTATTGACGCAAGACTTGATCGTCATTCATGTCCCAAGTTTTGTAGACGGTCGCGGTTTTAGTTTTGCACAGACCCTGCGTCAGCTTGGTTATGAAGGTGATATTCGCATGGCAGGCGCGTTTGGTCGTGATCAAATCGCTTATTTGCTGCGCGCTGGTGCGACCAGCTTTGTACTCAATGAGCATGATGCTAAATCTGATATTAGCCAAGCCTTCACTGCCCTAGCCAGTAGCTATGATGGTCGAGACGCTTCAGCATTACCGATGTTCTCAAAAAACTGATTTTATTATTCACTATCAAATCGCTATTTTTATATTAACAATTATTAAGGAATGTATTATGAGCCAATTACACCCAAACCTAGATATCGACCAAGCAAACCAAGATTTGCAAGGTAAATCACCTGAGCAAATCGTTGAGTGGGCATTGACGCAAGCCAAAAACCCAATCATCACCACCAACTTCCGTCCTTATGAGTCAGCGATCTTGCATTTGGTTGCCAAGCAGCGCCCTGACATCACGGTATTGTGGGTAGATTCAGGCTATAACACCGATGCGACCTATCAGTTTGCCAACAAATTGATTCGTGATCTTGATCTCAACGTCGTGACGTATATTCCAAAACAAACCGCTGCCCATCGTGACGCCACCATGAATGGCATCCCAGGCATTGACAACCCGCAACATGGCGAGTTCACTGAACAAGTGAAACTTGAGCCATTCCGCCGCGCCCTTGCTGAGCTAAAACCAGATGTGTGGTTCAATGCTATTCGTAAAGACCAAACTGAGTTCCGCCAAGGTCTTGATGTACTTAGCTTATCAAAAGACGGCGTACTAAAGGTAGCGCCATTGTTTGAAAAAACAGATGCTGATCTAGACGTGTACTTAGATGAGCACAACTTGCCAAACGAGCATGACTACTTTGATCCAACTAAGGTAGAAGAAAGCCGTGAGTGTGGCTTGCATACTCAGCTGTAATTTCAGCTGAGTATGAATTTGAAAAGCCCTTTCTTTTATTTAAGAAAGGGCTTTTTTCAGTTTTTCATTGGACTTAAAACTTTTTTTCTACACGTTTACCTTGTCTATTAATATAGAACCATTCACCATCTTTTTTGACATAGGCGGTACCATCTTTAAAAGGATCAATAAATGGAATGTCATCATAGTCTAATTCAATTGCTACATCACCATTTTTGTCAATAAATCCATGCTTACCGTTATCATAGACAAGTGCTAATCCGTTAATGAAGGGGAAGACCATTACATAGTCTAGCTCTTTGACTACTTGATTCGACCTATTAATGATCATAAACTTATCATCATTATTAACGACGGCTAAACCACCTGAAAACCAAGTCACACTATAATATTCAATGGGTATCACGATATTATTTAGCCTATCTATAAATCCGAACTTTTCATTTTTTTTAACCGCTGCTAGGCCTTCTGTAAAGGAAATAGTAGAATCATATTCATAAGGAATAACTAACTTATTATTAATATCAATGTATCCATACTTCCCTTCGTTCTCAACTGCAGATAAACCCTCATTAAAACCTATTAAATCATCGTATATTATCGGAATAATTATCTGTCCCTGTTTATCAATGACTCCTCTTCTATTATCTACCCCAACCACAGCTAAACCATCTTCAAATGGATAAGTAAGACTGTATTTGAGAGGTATAACAACTTCACCCTGCATATTAATGTATCCGGATAAGTTGTCCTTATGAACACTTGCTAGACCTTCTACAAAAGCAATTGGAAAGTCATACTGTGTTGGTATTTTTATCACACCTTGCTTATCGATGAATCCATACTTACTACCTTTTATTACGGGCGCGAGTTCACCATCAAACTCACAGTGTTCATCAAATACAACCCCATTTGGTAACTTATAACCTTCAGCCAACGCGCATTCTGCTAGTACATCTGAACTAACTAGTAACCCTAAAATAAGTCCGAAAAAGACAGTACTTGATTTTTTTAGTCTATTAAACGTATTGTTTTGACTCATTATGATGCCTTCATAATTGTTCTGAATTAAAAAATATAAAATTATGCCCTTCTAAACCTTTAGTACGCCTATCATATCTCATAAAATCTATTCCCTTTCTCACAAAAAACCATCATTAACATGACAAAAACGAATATACTAATGCCAATTCACTAGGTGAGAGTGTGCCTGTGATACCTCATAATGGCGACATTCCTTATATCTTTTCTACCTTTTATAATAAACAATTAAATATATGGTGACATTATGAACACCTTCCCGCTATTTTTTAAATTAGAAGGCCGTAAAGTGCTCATCGTGGGCGGCGGCGAAGTGGCACTGCGTAAAGCCGATTTGCTCAGCCGTGCGGGTGCGTGCATTACGATTCTTGCGCCTGATATCAGCCACGAAATACGAGAGTTACTGAGTGACAATAAGCACGAGTTGATTGAAAAAAACTATCACAAATCCTATATGTCAGGCGCTCGCGTGATCATTGCCGCGACTGACGATGAAACGCTTAACCATGAGATTCACGCAGATGCGACTGAGCTAAATATCCCGGTCAATGTGGTCGATACGCCGCATTTATGTGACTTTATCTTTCCAGCGATTATCGATCGCAATCCCATTGTGATTGGTATCTCATCAAATGGTAAAGCGCCAGTATTGGCACGCTTATTACGGGCACGCCTTGAGACGTTAATCCCGCAAGGCTATGGTAAATTGGCTAAGCTGGCAGGTGAATTCCGCAGTGAGGTAAAAGCCAAAATACCAACGCTTACTGGCCGTCGTCAGTTTTGGGAGCGCGCATTTGAAGGCCAAGTCAGTCAGCTAATGTTCGCCGGTAATGAAACTGAAGCGACTGCACAACTGCAAGCTGATTTGGATAGTACTGCCGCTGCTATCAGTAAGAAAAGCGACGATACAGACTCGGTTAGAGAGTCAGATGCCATCAAGAACGTCGCACCGGATGAGTCAGAAAAAAGCTTACCAGCCGTTGGTGAAGTCTACATTGTGGGCGCAGGCCCGGGTGATCCAGAGCTGTTGACCTTTAAAGCACTTCGTTTGATGCAACAAGCAGATGTGGTATTTTATGATGCGTTAGTCTCACCGCAGGTGTTGGACTTATGTCGCCGTGATGCTGATAAAGTATTCGTCGGTAAAAAACGCAGCAACCATACGGTCGCGCAATTAGGTATCAATGAGCTACTTGTCAATCATGCCAAACAAGGCCGACGTGTGGTGCGTTTAAAAGGTGGCGATCCATTTATCTTTGGACGTGGCGGCGAAGAGATAGAGAGCCTACGAGCACATAATGTACCTTACCAAGTCGTACCAGGCATTACTGCTGCCAATGCCGCTGCTAGCTATGCAGGCATTCCTTTAACTCACCGTGACCATTCACAATCAGTGCGTTTTGTAACTGGGTTTTTGAAGGCTGGCGCACCCAACAGTAACTTTAAGAGTTTCTTAAATACTGATGAGACGGTCGTATTTTATATGGGTCTGCACTCGCTGGCACGTTTGACTGAAGGCTTGGTTGACGCTGGTCGTAGTAGCGAAACGCCCATTGCTATCGTCTCTAATGCGAGTATGCCCAATCAGAAAGTATTGACCGGTACGCTTGCAACGATTGTTGCCAAACAAGAGCAAGCACAATTGCCAACGCCTGCCCTCCTAATTATGGGCGACGTGGTCAGCTTACATCATGATTTGGCTTGGTATAATTTACAAAATCAGCAGCACAGTCAAAACAGCGATGACATAGCTAAAAATTGGTTGCGTGAAGGGTCGAGAGGTGAAGCAGTAAAACAACCGATAGACCAACAAGCTCATGCCCTATCGATGGTCGCAAATCTCGCAACGCAGCAAGGAGATGGTCTGGAGCAATTGATTGTTGACTAGCGCTTACTGCTAACCTGCAAAACGATGAGTCTCAAATAAGAAGAAAACCCTACCAGTATATTATTGGTAGGGTTTTCTTTTGGCAACAGCGCAAATCTCAGCGATTCTTGCTAGAATGAAGACTTTCTACTGCTCATAATCATAGTCTACTTATGCCCATACCTGATGCTAGCTTGTCTTCCTCTTTAACCACGCAAATGAAACCTTTGACCATATTGCATACCTCAGACTGGCACTTGGGGCGACGTCTGTATGGGCGTCTTCGTTACGAAGAGTTTGAGTCATTCCTGCATTGGCTACAAGACACCATCAGCGCGCAAAAAGTAGATATATTGATCGTCGCTGGTGATATCTTCGATACCATGACCCCAAGCAATAAAGCCCAAGCGCTGTATTATGAGTTTTTGGGTAAGGTCTCACGCTCCTGCTGTCAGCATGTGGTTATTGTCGCAGGCAATCACGACTCGCCAACATTTTTAGACGCACCAAGCAATGTGCTTAAATTTTTGAATGTGCATGTGATTGGTACTGCTTGTGATGACTTGGACGACGAAGTATTGGTCTTGGGTGATAACGACAACAACCCTCACTGTATTATTGCCGCTGTGCCCTATTTGCGCGATCGGGATGTACGTAGCAGTAGCGCTGGCGAGTCCGCAGATAGCAAAGACGCCAATGTTATCGCTGGTATTTGCGAGCATTATGACAATGTTGCAGACATTGCGAAGGCTAAGCAAGCTGACTTAAACAAAACGCATCAGCGATATATTCCTATCATCGCCACAGGACATCTATTCGCGTCTGGTGGCAAAACAACTGAGGATGACGGTGTACGCGAGCTCTATGTCGGCTCACTAGGTAAAATATCTGCCGATATGTTCAATGATGGCTTTGATTATGTCGCTCTTGGGCATTTGCACGTACCGCAGCGCGTTGGCGGTCGTGAGAGTATTCGCTATTCAGGCTCACCCATCGCGATGGGTTTCGGAGAGGCCAAACAGCAAAAGCAAGTATTGCTGGTACAGTTTGGTGCCGCAGAGCATTTTGATAACGACATTTTAGGGTTAAACGTCGCACCTGATAGTATTACTCCTCATGCTATCGATACAGCTGCTGACATTGAAGTCGCCCAAGTGAAAAAATCAGTAGATAAATTAGCAGAAAAAACCGCTAAAAAAGTGCTGAGTCAGGAACTGACTTTCATGGATGACTTGTTTGGCTTTGATGAGCCTTCAGATGATGAAGATGTGGCACAATCTACTGCCATAGAAAATACTCCTGTTGAGCAAGATACAAACAATCAACCAACCTCAAATGATGCCGTGACTAGCAATGAAATACTGCATCGCGATGACGCTAATCAGATGCAAGTAATTTCCCTACCCATTCCAAAGTTCCAACAATTGGCGCAAATATCTGGTGACCTAACCACAATTGAACAAACCATTCAAGCGCTTACACAATCGGACTCTATTTGGCTAGAGATTGTCTATACAGGTGACGAAATCGTCAGTGATTTGCGTGAGCAAGTGCAAGCAATGGTAGAAGGGTTGCCATGTGAAGTGCT
Source organism: Psychrobacter sp. 4Bb (assembly GCF_002836735.1). Classification (GTDB taxonomy): domain Bacteria; phylum Pseudomonadota; class Gammaproteobacteria; order Pseudomonadales; family Moraxellaceae; genus Psychrobacter. The sequence continues at coordinate 238,293 of NZ_PJAS01000051.1, forward strand.
TAAGATAAAAAACACTCGTACTTATAATAAAGTCCTCAATCAGCAGCAAACATCTGAGAACTTGCAGGACTTAAATGAGATGGAAGTGTTTGAGCGCTGCTTGACGATAAATGATGTGGCTGATTCTCAAAAAGACTCATTGCGCGATGCCTATGGTCAGATACTTTATAACTTACGTCATGAAGACAAACAGGCAGAATGATATAAGTGACATATCATGACCACACTTCCTTATCTCTCTCAATTTTTCGCAGTTGCGGCTATTACTAATATTAAGACTTATCCATGCGCCTAATCGAACTCAGACTAAAAAACCTCAACTCCCTAAAAGGCGAATGGCATATTGATTTTGCTGATACTGCCTTTACCAATGAAGGTATCTTTGCTATCACTGGGCAAACAGGTGCTGGCAAGACCACCATATTGGATGCTATTTGCTTAGCGCTATATGGTGAGACGCCAAGGATTAATAGTATCAGTAAGAGCAGCAATGAAGTGATGACGCGGCAAACGGCAGAATGTTTCGCTGAAGTAGTGATTGACTTGAATGGCGAGCAATATCGCTGCCGCTGGGGACAGCGCCGTGCTTACAACAAAGCAGATGGCAATCTGCAAGATGCGACTCATGAAATCGCTAAGATAAACGTTGATGACTCGTCAAAAGAGGATGAGCTGTTAGAGAGCACCTTAAAGCATACCAAAAATAAAATCATTGAACTGACTCGGATGGATTTTCAGCAATTTACTCGCTCTATATTGCTGGCTCAGGGTAGCTTTTCAGCATTTCTAAAGGCAAAGGCTGATGAACGCGCAGATATTTTAGAAAAAATCACGGGCACTGATATTTACGCGACTATCTCAACACAGGTTCATGATAAGAAACGTACCGAGGAAGAAATTCTTAATAAGCTGCAATACGGTTTAGACGGGTTGATGCTTTTAAATACCAATGAAGAAAGTCAGTTAAAATCGGACTTGCAGTCATATCAAAGTGCTCAAAGTGAACAGCAGCAGACCATTCAAGATTTGGCCGAAAAGATAAAGTGGCTAGATAGCGTCACAGAATCAAAAGAAAAACTGAATACTTATCAAAATGATCTAGCGCAGGCTCAGCAGGCTCAGCAAGACTTCATCCCTAGTGCCAAACGCTTAATCGCTGCTAATAAAGCGTTGGAGATTGATAGTCAGTTTGGTGAGTTATCATCTACCCGCAAGCACGTTAACGAATTAAGCCGAGAAAAAGCGCAGCTCGAATATGACTTACCTAAGCAGCAAGCACTCACAAAAAGCGCTCGCACACAGCTAGAGAAGCAACTAACACAGCGTCAAGATGCAGAAAACACAATGCAAATTGCACGGCCTAAAATTCAGAAAGCACGTGACCTCGACAACGAGATTGACCAGCAACGTCGCGCTTTAAACGATACACGTGTCAGACATGACACACTTCAGGCAGACGCTGAGCAACTGCTTGAAAATATTGCCGCGCAAAAAAGCATTGCCATAGATAAAGAAAACCAAAGCGCGCAATTGACCGAAAAACTTACCGGTACGGATAATTTAAGCTATTTAGACGGCGATATTGCCATTTTTGATGAAAAGTGCAGTCGCCTAAAAGCGGTAATACATCAAAATTCAGTGCTTTCGCAAGACAAGATACGCCAAACACGTGAATTAGAAGAATACAAAACCGCATTGGTAGTACAACAGCAACGCCAACAAGCACAAAGTGATAAAAATGAAGTCACCCAAAAGCAATTAATCGCACTAAAAAAAGCACAAAGCGAGCTGATTCAAGCGCAATCGGTCACACAGATGCGTGAGACACAAGAGCAGATAGACAGCACTAGCCAGCAGCTCGATCAGCTGCGCTTTCATGACCAGCAGCGCCGTGACCTTAACGCACAAGTGATACAAATCACCAGTCACATCGAGCAGCTAGAGAGTGAAATCAATGGCTATGAAAAGTTGATTACAACGAAAAAAGCAAGCCTCAAAAGTACGCAAGAAAAGCACCAAGACAAATTGAATCAGCTACAACTACAACAAAAGGTTGCGGCGCTAGAGAACTATATTGCCGATTTACAAGACGGTACACCTTGTCCTCTATGCGGTGCGCTTGAGCACCCTTACGCTCAAAATCACCCGCACCTTTTACCCGATGACGAAAACTCCCAATTAGCGCAGTATATTAGTGTTTTAGATGAACAAATTACCGAGCTGAATAAAAGCATCACTGCCCAGCAGATTGAGCAGGCAAGTAAACAAAGTACGCTTGCGAGTAAAAAAAATCAGCAAGCCGAACTCACTGCGCAAATACAGCAGCATGATACCGCCATAACAGAACTGCTGTATGTCATCAGCCAGCAGATGAATGATGAAAACTTAGCTGACAGTACTATTGCCAACTTGATACAACCGTTACTGGCGTTGGGTAGTTATAACGATATCGTGCCAGTGCTTACCGCCAGCAAAAACAAATTAGCGACATATAAAGACCGTATCAAAGATTCGTTAGCACTCTACGACAGACTTCTTGAAGATATGAGCCGTTTGCGTAAGACGCTAGAGACGGCGTCACAAGACCAGCAAGTACTAGCAAATGATATCACTGAGCAGAGATACAAAATCACCATTACCGAAAGTAATATAACGGGTATTGACAATAAAATCACAGAGAACTTTGCTGAACTACAAACGCTCATTACCGCCATTTTGCAGCGTATTGACCCTTATGCTGCCAGTAGCTATCCGACAGAGGCGCTGAGCACCTTGCAACGTGCGCCCGAGAACCTACAGTTGTTATCGGCTAGCATTAAACAGCAAAAAATTCTGAGCAATGCAGATTATGATAGTTATCTTGAAGAACTACGTCAGCAGCGCCGCGCCCTCGTACAGCTAAAAGACGCTTTCGCTGAAGATAAGGACAAACAGCAGACAATACAGAGCGACCTTGAACGCATAAAAGCATATATTGAGAATAAAGAAGCACAGCTAAAAAAAGATACCGATTCGCTTAACAGTCTAATGCAAGCGAAGAATAAACAAATAGCTGCACTAACCCAGTTTCAAGACGAACGCGCAGAGGTTTTTGAGGCGGCCGACCTAGAAGCAGCTGAGCGTACGCTTAGAGACACTCTAGAGCAAGCACAAGAGGCGCACAGTGTTGCCCAACGACAACTGGATAAAGAGACGTATAATTTGCAACAGCTCATAAAGCAGCAAGAAAACTTAGCCAATCGTATCGAAGCAGCTACGCAAACCTTAGAAACGCAACATACTGCATTTAATAACACACTTGCCACCTCTAGCTTTGATACGGAAGCAGAATTTTTGGCGGCGCGCCTGCCCATAGATGAGCGTAATGCACTTAGACAGCAGCAGCAGCATATCGATTACGCGCTAAAACAAGCACAGTCTTTATTAGAAGACACCCAAAAGACACTTGAGGCTAAGCAGGCTAATCCACTTACAACAGACGATAGAGAAACGCTTACCCAACAGCAATCACAAGCCCAAGATGAATTTAACAAACGGATTGAGTCAATCGGTGCCATCAGTCAGCGTTTAAAAGACAACGAAGATAAGAAAACCACCCAACAAGCGCAGCTTGATGCTATTAACACCCAAAAGGACAAACTGCAAGTTTGGCAACAACTGCATAAATTGATTGGCTCATCTGATGGCAAAAAGTTCCGTACCTTTGCTCAAGGACTTACCTTTGATCTCATGGTCACTCACGCTAATACGCAGCTGCAAAAAATGAGCGATCGCTATTTACTGGCTCGTGATGATAATAGTCCACTTGAGCTGAATGTCATTGATAATTATCAGGGCGGTGAAATTCGCAGCACTAAAAACCTCTCAGGCGGCGAAGGTTTTATCATTAGCCTAGCATTAGCACTAGGGCTATCACAGATGGCCAGCCAAAATATACGTGTGGATTCGCTATTTTTGGATGAAGGGTTTGGTACGTTGGATGAGGAATCTTTAGACATTGCACTTGATACGCTGACCAATCTACAGCAAGAAGGTAAATTAATCGGGGTGATATCCCATGTTCAGGCGCTAAAAGATCGCATTTTAACCCAAATAAAGGTCGAGAAGCTCTCGGGCGGATTTAGCCGAATTAGTGGCCAAGGGTGTCATAAAGTCGTCAGTGAAAAAATATCATAAGTTAGGTTAATCACTTTACTACTTAATACTTTTAAACCTTTTCTTTTAGGCAATAAAAAACCACCGAACATTAAGGACGGTGGTTTTTTTTGAGACAGTTTGGGAGTGATATTACTTCATTACTTAGTAACTAAACCACTAAGCTCACTCATCAATACGGACAACGTTGAAAGACCGATTTGACCTTCTTCATCGTTGCTATGCAGCTCATCCAACTTATTCATCTCTGTAGTGACTGCAGCAAGCTGATCGACGTGTCTTGCTCTCCATTCACTAAATGCTTGCTTAGCATCTGGTTTTGAGAGTACCGCATCCATCAATAGACGCAAGCTGCGTGACAGCTCGTTCACTAACGCATGGCGAGCACGGCGATCCCAATAATCTTGCTGTGGTAGGCTGGCAATATTTTCCATCATCCAGTCTAACTGCAACACTTGATAAGCTTCAAAGTATAAGGTTGCAATCTCATCGACAGGACGCTCGTATTGCTCAGCAAGCAATGCAGCATCAAGCGCATCGACATGGTACGGTAGCATCGCAAATAGCGTAGCATCATTATCAGACAGCTCTTTCTGCATCAAGCGCTTAGTATCTTCTTGCAGATATTGTGCAAACTGCTGCTCGATAAAACCACTTGGCTTAGTCAATTTTTCAACGCTTTCACTGAAGCGGCTAATCATATCAGCAACTTGTAAGTTTTGACCGAAGGCATTGATAAACCAAACCACACCGCGCTCCAGTGAATCACGTAGACGTAGCTCAAGGTTTAGCAGTAATGTCGCCTCAACTTGATTGTCTAGGGCTTCAAGTGCTTTCCAAGCGCGCGATACGTTGAATACATCACGGCTAATCGCATAACCACGTACGATAGTGGCTAGTGATTGATCGGTTTCTTCAAAGAGACGGAATAGCGCTTCAATACCTAAACGGTTGACTACACTGTTGGTCAAGTAAGTACTGATAATCTCGCGATGCAAACGGTGCTCAGTCATCTCATCAAAGAAGCGTGAAGCAAGCTCATCTGGGAAGTACTTACGTAGCTCATTGATAAAGTATGGATCATCTGGTAAATCAGACAATAATAGATTGTCATAAACCCACATCTTGCCATAAGCCAAGACCACTGCCAGTTCAGGATTGGTCAGACCAGTATCCGCTTTTTGACGCTTCGCAATCTCTTCATCTGATGGCAGATACTCAATCGCACGATCCAGACGCCCTTCACTCTCTAGCATCTGAATAAAGCGCTGATGATCGCTCAGATTGGCTGCAGCACGGATATGGCTCAGCTCAATCGCTTGTGGTTGCAAGTAGTTTTGACGTAATACCAATTCTGCTACGGTGTCAGTCATACTCTCAAGCAGCTCATTACGTTGCTTCAGCGTCATATCACCTTGCTCGACCACTTTGCCAAGTAGGATTTTGATATTGACTTCATGGTCCGAGCAGTTCACACCGCCTGAATTGTCGATTGCATCTGTATAGATACGTCCGCCCGTTTGAGCGTATTCGATACGACCTTGCTGGGTTAGACCTAAGTTACCACCTTCACCAACGACGGCTGCACGTAGCTCATTACCATCGATACGTAGCGAATCGTTTGCACGGTCGCCCACATCGGCATGCGTCTCGTTCGCACTTTTGACATAAGTACCGATACCACCATTCCAGATGAGATCGACAGGTGCTCGTAGTAACGCGCTGATCAAATCATTTGGTGCAAGGCTGTCTTCACTGATATCGAAGAGCGATTTCATCTCAGGGCTGATAGCGATGGTTTTGTCTTGGCGCGAGAATATCCCACCACCTTGACTGATTAATGATGCTTCATAATCTGCCCATGAAGAGCGTGGTAGCTCAAACAAGCGTGCGCGCTCAGCGTACGAGGCTGCCGTATCTGGATTAGGATCAATAAAGATATGCAAATGGTTAAAGGCAGCAACCAGCTTGGTATGCGTTGATAGCAGCATGCCATTACCGAATACATCACCACTCATGTCACCAATACCGACAACCGTAAAGTCATCACGGTTTTGGATGTCCATACCGCGCATACGGAAGTGACGTTTGACCGACTCCCAACCACCGCGAGCTGTGATACCCATTGCTTTATGGTCATAACCTACTGAGCCACCTGATGCAAAGGCATCATCTAGCCAGAAGTTGTACTCTGCTGCTAGCGCATTGGCTATATCAGAGAAGGTAGCTGTACCTTTGTCTGCCGCAACAACCAAGTACGGATCGTCCTCATCATGACGTACCGTGTTGGCTGGCGGGACGATGTTGCCATCTACAATATTGTCTGTGACATCAAGCATGCCGCGTAAGAATGTCTGATAACAAGCGATGCCTTCTGCTTGGAACGCCTCACGACCATCAGCCATGCTCTTGGTTTTTACAATAAATCCGCCTTTAGAACCTACAGGGACGATTACTGCGTTTTTGACCATCTGTGCTTTGACAAGGCCAAGTACTTCAGTACGGAAATCTTCCATACGATCTGACCAGCGCAGACCACCGCGAGCGACTTTGCCGCCACGTAAGTGCACAGCTTCGACGCGTGGTGAATACACAAATATCTCAAACATTGGCTTTGGTTTAGGCAAGTTTGGAATGTCTTCTGCCAAGAACTTAAATGACAGACGATCTTTGCGTTGACCATCGCTATCGACTTGATAGAAGTTGGTACGTACCATCGCATTGATCAAGTCTAAGTACCAGCGCAAAATACGATCTTCGTCTAGGCTATCGACATCTGCTAGCGCAGCTGTGATTTGCTCTTGAATGGTAGCAGCCTTTTCTTGACGCTCTTCTTCGCTATACTTAGGATTCATACGTGCGTCGAACAAACTACCTAACGCCACGCTGATATCACTGTTTTTGACCACAGTTTGCTGAATATAAGCACTAGAGAATGGCGCACGTGCTTGCAGCATATAGCGAGACAATGCACGCAATACGACGACATCATAAGTATCGAGCTTGGTCGTTAGTACCAATTCATTGAATGAATCGCTTTCAACGCGACCTGCCCAGATTTGTTTTAGGCTGTCTTCGAACTGACCACGCACTACTTGCATATTGACTGTATCGACATGCTCTAGGGTCAACTCATACTCTTGCATCCAGATAGGCTGCTCTGGCAAGTCAAACTCATAAGTTTGTGCTGAGATAACTGACACACCAAAGTTTTCAAGTATTGGTAGCACTTTTGATAAGATAACCGGCTGCTCGCGACCGTATAGCTTTAGGTGGAGCTGGTTACGTGCATCGCCTGTTGACTGGTATAAATGCCAGAGCATCGGTTGCTCTGCGGTCAGTCCTGCCAGACGCTTTGTGTCTTCGACTGCAGTACGAGCATCAAAACGCTCTTGATAGGCAGCAGGAATATAGTTTAAGAAGCGACGATTTAAAGCATTGGCTTGTTGTTCGCCCACATTGTCGAGTAGCATTTTTTGATAATTATCATCCCATGATTGCATGAGTGCTGATAATTTGGCTTCAAGTGTAGCGATATTGACGTCATTTACTTGACCAGGTACGGTACGTACGTGGACATGCACACGAGCATGCGCAGATTCATTGAACTCAGTAGTAAACCCTGAAGACATACCGTTATAGGCATCTTTTAGGACGTTTTGTACTTTGATACGTAGCTCGGTATTGAACTTATCACGCGGGATATAGACCAAGCACGAAACAAAACGCTGATAATGGTCGATACGGCTAAATAGACGTAAGCTCTTTTTGTCTTGTAGTTGAGTAATGCCCGAAACAATTGGATATAGCTCTTCGACGCTGGCTTGGAACAAATCATCACGCGGTAAGGTGTTAATCACATGCATCATCTTGTGATGGGCATGACCGTCACGTGGCAAGTCTGCCATCGCCATAATCTTATTGGCTTTTTCTCGCAATAGCGGTATTTGCTGTACAGTCAGCTGATAGGCTTGTGACGTAAGCAAACCGATAAAGCGGTATTCACCAATTAGGTTGCCATTGTCATCGAACTTATGAATGCCCAAAAAGTCCATATATACTGAACGGTGTACAGGTGATACACGGCTTGATTTAGACAGCATCAACACGCGCGGCTCAGTCAATAATTGCTTTAAGCCTCTAGGCAACTGGCTAAAGCTTTCTGATAGCTTATCTTTTTCAGAACCACGTAATAGACCAAGTCCACTGTTACCAATCGCAAATAAATCTAAATCGGTCGGCTCAGAAGTCACTTCGATAGACTGACCACCTTCCAAGCGGTATTCACGATACCCTAAGAATATAAAATGATCGTCTAAGATCCAATCTAAAAATGCTTGGATTTCTTGTTGTGAGTAAAATACTTCCGGTAGCGGCTTAGTTGAAAGCTCAGTTTTGATGTCATTCAACTGCGCACGCATCTGTTTCCAATCGCCAACGACCGTATCAAGCGTGTCAATTTTTGACATCAGCATTTGTTGCAGCGCTTCCAAGTCTTCGTTGTCTTGGTAAGCAATTTCACAATGAATCAATGACATATGTGAAGTGGCACTTTCATGTGCGCCTTCGATATGGGTGATATCACCATTGTCATCACGCTCAACACTGATAATGATGTTGTAAGTACGATGAACATCGATACCTTCAGCTTCCAGGCTCATCAAAATCGTATCAACTAAGAATGGTCTATCATAAGCTGCGATTTGAATGACAGTGTGCGAGCTGTGAAAGTGCTGCTCTTCTGCTGCTGGGTTTAGTACTGTCAGCTGCGGCTTGCTGCCGTCGTAAGCTTTGAGTAGTGTAAAGTGATGTAGCGCCATGCCCGCCAAGTCAGCATTACTAATCGCCTCTGCAGTCTCTTGATGCAGCGGCTGATAATAGCTATGAATAAAATGATCAAATAGCGATTTGTCTTTTTGTACATAACTGGTAGCAATATCGCTTATCTGGCTAATGCGCTCTTTTGCGATACTGAGGGAGTTTGGCATTTCCTGCGTCCTTTTTTTATAGATTTGGTTTAACATTTATTTATTTAAGTTTATCGATTTAGAGTGACTACTGTTACTGCATATTCATCATTGGTGCAACGGTGCAGTATTTCCATTCACGCGACTTATTTTATTTTTATAACAGTTAGAAATTTTCTCCTTTTTTGCTCTTATTTTTTATTAATATGTAGCCATCAGAATTTAATACTACCAATATAGTGAAGTGTAACGCACATAAGGCGCGAGCTAAAGTGTACAACATCATTTCATGAATCAGCGATGTGTCGATAACCTTTACTAATGAGACAATGCATTTTTAGACATCGATATGGATGATTCGGTGCTGGCAGGCGGATACTCATGGTAATTGAAGGCGTTTTTTTGTTAGAATATGCCAACATATTTAAGAGCGTACGACTCGCTCACTATTAACTTTAATGCTAAGGGCAAAAGGTATGATGAATATTTTGGTGGTTGGCTCAGGTGGTCGCGAACACGCATTGGCATGGCAGTGTGCAAAAGATGACAATGTAAAAAATGTCTACATCGCTCCTGGCAATGCCGGCACCGCCCTTGAGCCTAAATGCCAAAACGTTACGCTAGAGTCTACCGACGCTGACGCAGGTGAGCATAGTGCTGTTATCGCTTTTTGTCAAAATAATGATATCGACATGGTAATTGTCGGTCCAGAAGCGCCTTTGGTTACGGGTATTGTTGATGCTTGTCGTGAAGCAGGTATCAAAGCATGGGGCCCAACAGCATACTGTGCACAGTTAGAAGGCTCAAAAACTTTTGCTAAAGAGTTCATGGAGCAAAACAACATTCCAACCGCTGCTTATCAAGGTTTTACCGACGCAGTCGCTGCCAAAGCCTATGTCGATGAGCAAGGCGCGCCTATCGTTATCAAAGCAGATGGTCTTGCTGCAGGTAAAGGCGTCATCGTTGCTGAAACGATCGAACAAGCACATGAAGCTATCGACGATATGTTAGCGGATAATAAGTTTGGTGATGCTGGCAGCCGCGTGGTTATCGAGCAGTTTTTACAGGGTGAAGAAGCCAGCTTTATCTGTATGATTGATGGTGATAACATCTTGCCAATGGCAACCAGCCAAGATCACAAACGTGCTTTTGAAGGCGATACCGGTCCAAACACTGGCGGCATGGGTGCCTACTCCCCTGCTCCAGTTGTTACCAGCGATGTTCATAACAAAGTTATGCAGCAAGTGATTCAACCAGTAGTCGATGCCATGAAAAACGCAGGCCATCCTTATACTGGATTCTTATACGCTGGTCTTATGATTGATAAGGCAGGCGACCCGTATGTCATCGAGTTTAATTGCCGTTTTGGTGATCCAGAAACGCAGCCTATTTTAATGCGTTTACAGTCATCAATGGTCGATTTGGTCGCACAAGGTTTGGTAGGTCAATTACCTAGTGAAGCAAAATGGGATGCGCGCCCTGCTCTAGGTATCGTTGTCGCATCAAAAGGCTACCCTGAAACTTCATCTAAAGGTGATGTGATTGCTGGCTTGCCAGAACTAGATCCTAACAACGACGAAGCTGTTAAAGTTTTCCATGCTGGCACGGCATTTTCTAATGATAATGATAAAGAAGTCGTCACAAACGGCGGGCGCGTCTTATGTGTGACTGCGCTAGCAGATAGTATTTCTGATGCTCAGCAAGCAGCTTTAGCAGTCACCGCTGCTATTAGCTTCGATGGTGCGCAGTACCGCCGTGATATTGGTCATCATGCCATCACTCGCGAAAACGCTTAGCAGCTAAGGCATCCTAAGAGACATATTGAGTAACGTCTTGGGCAACATTTTAGATAATGCGAAGGTTTCGCTCAATATGTTTGATTAATAGTATTTCTGTATTTTATAGCTCTACATCACTATTTGACCTAGCATCATGCTAGGTCTTATTTTTTAGTATCTTTTTAATACTAATCTATTGGTTATAAATAGATTTTTCTAAGTTTTAATAACAAGTGACCTTGCTAAAAAATTCTAGCTATTTATCAATCATACTCAAACTAGTAAGCACCTATTTATCAATAGTTACCGCTAGATATTAGCTTACAAAGTAACTATCAATGGCCAGCTCAGGCTCATAAAACCAACGCGCTTTATATGATACAATTTTGTACCTGTGCATCACGTCTCCCTTGTATTGTAGGTTTCGAACCCGCAAATCAATACCAATTGGATGAATGATTATACTTATGGCAAATGATACGTCTAAACCTTTTAGCAACAAGCAATCAATCGATAGCCTAAAAACCTCAGGGTTTGATCGTCGTATGTCGATTGCAAAAACTTCTTTGAATATTGGTCGTCGTTGGGCGGGTAATAGCGTGTCTGGTATGTTCTTAAATAAAGAAGCACGTACTGCACGTAATCAGGCATTTATGGAAACTCAGGCAAATTATCTGGCATCAGAGCTGGGTAAATTGAAAGGTTCGGTCGTCAAGATTGGTCAAATGCTAGCGATTTATGGTGAGCATATACTGCCGCCAGAGATCACACGCGCTTTGCAAACCCTTAATGATGACACAGCGACATTGACTTGGCCGACGATTGAGCAAACATTACGCCAGTTACTGGGCAACAAACTAAATGAGCTAGACATTGATCCTGTCCCTATCGGAACCGCTTCTCTTGCCCAAGTTCACCGTGCGACCGTACTCGCCACTGGCGAACAAGTTGTGTTAAAAATTCAGTATCCGGGTGTGGCAGATGCTATCAACTCTGATCTTGCCTTGTTCAAACGATTGTTAAAAGTAAGTAATATCGTCCCTCAAACACGCGCACTCGATGCTTGGTTTGAGGAAATACGTGACCTACTCCATCACGAAGTTGATTACGAGGCAGAAGCGGCTACGACGGAGCGTTTTTACGAGCGTTTAATTGATGATCCGCGCTATATCGTGCCTAAGATCAATCGCACTTATTCTAAAAAGCGTCTGCTATGTATGTCATACGAGCCAGGTATCACTGTGGTCTCGGAAGCACTGCAATTACTACCTCATGAACGCCGTAATGCCATTGGCCAAGCAGCTATAGAAATCATGATGCAAGAGATTTTTGTATGGGGTGAGATGCAAACAGATCCCAACTTTGGTAATTATTTAGTGCGTGTGAGCGAAAACGAAGAAGATATCGATAGATTGGTTTTGCTAGATTTTGGAGCGATTCGTCAGTTTGATGGTAACTTATTAACGATTGCCCGTGGTTTACTACGCGCAGGATATCGTCATGATCAGCAAGCAATGAGCCTTGCTATGACAGGATATGACTTTTTCGATAGCATGAGTAATAAGGTACGTTCAGATATTGCTTCGTTATTTTTGCTTGCTACCGAGCCTTTTAGTGATCCTGAGAAAAATACCGATATCCCTAGTGAATGTCTGGATGAGCAGAATCGCTATATTTGGGCCAACAGTAAACTACATTCACGCCTATCTAATACGGCCACACGTGCAATGCAATCTTTTGAATTTAATCTGCCACCAAAAGAATTCATGTTTATTAGCCGCAAGTTTATCGGTGCATATACTTTTTTAACAGTGCTTGACGCACATACCAACCCTAGTACCTTGGTCAAACCTTATTTATAGTTTTTAATAGTGCGAAATTTTGGCCGTCCTTTAGTGACGGCTTTTTTTGATTTATGTTTTTCCGCTTAGGCTATTTTATATTTAATCTTCGTATTATATTGTAATGACACACTTTTAACTATATTTTTTATTACTTAGGCTATTTTTCGTCTATTATTAAGCTTGCCAATTATCAAACCTTGTTTTATACCATTTTGGCTTACGGATGCTTAACTCCCAGCATACCTCTTGCCGCGCTAGGTACTTCACTTCAAAATGCGTACGCTGGCTGTCGACAGGTACTCGAGAACGTGTTGATGGTAGACACCACACTTTAGTTGCTTGGTATTCTGCATTGTCCATATAGGATTCGATATTAGTCACTAATATCACTTCTCCGCCCACCTGCAAGCGTGATAATAAAAACTCAAAAAAAGGCATATTCAGCCATTGCTGATTTGGATTGTGCTGTTCAGGATTGGGATAAAGAATGAAGATTTTAGCCAAGCTATTTGGTTTAATGGCATGCACTGTCCATGCAATCGCATCCGCATGAATCGCATCTAGGTTTGATAGATTTTGTAAAGTGGCTAATTTTGAGAATGCTTCAAATTTATTACGCGTGCGTTCAATGGCTATCAGATGCTTATCAGGATTTTGTGCGGCAAAGCTAAGTGCATGCTTACCCTTCCCTGCCCCAATCTCTAGCATCAACGGTTTTTCATCTTTATTGTCATTAATGATATTTGGAATAATAAAGTCACGTGGTGCTGACAGTTTTTGTGGTTGAAAGGCACGCTCTTGCTGATGCGTGAGATCAATATTGTCGGTCATCTACTATCCTTAAAGCATTTGTCTTTTGTCATTATTCGGCCCCATGCTATTATATAGTCAATCCAATTGAATAGTAATACAGCGATAGCAAGTACGCCTCGTTTCGTCGTAATTTAAATGACGGATGCGTTTTATGCTTATGCCATATGCAACCAATACTAATAACATTTAGGACATTGCTCTTTTCTTATGACTGACTCTACTGCAAACACGCCCCCAAAGACCTACCCTTGTCCACGTTGCGGCACCCAGACGGCCTGGCAAGACAATAAATATAAGCCGTTTTGTAGCAGTCGCTGCAAGCTAATCGACTTAGGTGCTTGGGCAAACGAAGATTACACCTTACCTGCAGAAACCACGCCTTTTTCTGACGAGCTATAACCCACACTTTTACTCAATTATTATACCAAGGATGCTTTACATGTCTGCTACTTACCTGATGCCCACTTATAATCGTCAACCAATCAGCTTTACACGCGGTGCAGGCAGTTGGCTCTATACCAAAGATGACACGCCTTACTTAGATGCCTTAACTGGTATCGCGGTATGCGGCTTAGGACACTGTCATCCACAAGTCACTGACGCGATTCAGCAACAAGCAGGTATGTTAATTCATACGAGCAACTTGTTTGGCATTGATTGGCAAGAGCGTGCTGGAGAGATACTATGTACCGCCGCCCAAATGGACAGCGTGTTTTTTGCCAATAGCGGCGCCGAAGCCAATGAAGCTGCATTAAAACTGGCACGTTTATACGCGTACAAACAAGGTTTTAAACGTCCAAAAGTTATCGTAATGGAGCAATCGTTCCATGGTCGTACGTTATTATCTTTGTCAGCTACTGCAAATCCAAAGGCGCGTGAAGGATTTTATACGCTAGATGAGGACTTTATTCGTGTGCCATTTGGCGATATCGCTGCCGTCAAACAAGCTGCTCAAGAACATGATGATATCTGCGCTATCTTTGTAGAGCCGATCCAAGGCGAAGGTGGCCTAAACACTGCAGCCAATGGCTTTACTTATCTTGAAGAGCTGCAAGCGGAATGTGACGCTCATAACTGGCTATTTATGCTGGATGAAGTGCAAACAGGTAATGGCCGTACGGGTAGATATTTTGCTTATCAACATAGCAATGCTCGCCCTGATGTGTTGACGACAGCCAAAGGTCTAGGTAATGGTTTCCCAGTTGGTGCGTGCATGGTACGTGGCCGTGCCAATGGTCTGTTTGGCGCTGGTAGCCACGGCTCTACTTATGGTGGTACACCATTGGCCAGCCGTGTGGTACATAGCGTATATGACGTGCTAGCAAATAGTAATATCATGGAAAACGCAGTGACTGAGGGTTTATTCATTAGAGAAAGTATCGTTGATACATTTGGTCAACATGGCGTTAGCAGTCGCGGTGCAGGTATGATGATTGGTATCGCGCTACCTGAAGATATGGATTGTAACCAACTGGTAGATCGTGCCCGTGATGAGCAAAAGCTGATCATTAATGTGACGGGTGGTCATGTTGTACGTTTGCTGCCACCACTTAACATGAGCCGTGATGAAAGCACACAAGTTATTGAGCGTTTAATTAATTTATTAAAGCCATCATTTTAAAGCATGCTTCAACGTTAATAATAGACAACAAAAAAGCCTATAGATGATTCATTATCTATAGGCTTTTTGCTAACTGCTAACTAAAAACGTTTCGTGCGTAGTGAGAACAACACTTAATTTGCATGGAAGTATTTTTTTAGTACTTCTAGACAACGAGTGATTTTGGCTGGCTGTTGGTCGCGATTTAAAGTGACCGCATATAGCACAAAGCTTGGTAACTGATAGCCAGTCAACACTTCTACCAGCTCTCCACTCTCAAGCTCTTTTTTGACGTCCATCTCTAGCATTCTAACCAAACCGTGACCTTCTTTAGCCAACGTCGTTGCCATAAACACGTTATTGGTATAGATACGCGAGTTCATTTTGACACGCGTTTTTTTGCCAGTTTCAGTCTGAATCATATCTATCTGATTGGCATCTTTCATGATCTCAATACAGATTAATTGATGCTCAGCCAAGTCTTTAGGCGTATTTAGCTTACTGTGCTGACGCAAATACTGAGGTGAAGCAACCAATAATTGGCGCACATCGGTCAATGGATGACTGCTCAGACTAGAATCATTAATCGATGGGCTCATGCGAATAGCAATATCAATACGCTCATCAATCATATCAATATAATGATTGTCAGCTAGATAAGTGACACTTAGATCATCATGTGCCGCCATCCAAGTAGAGAGTGCTGGCAGTATATGATTAACACCAAGCTCAGGAGTGGTCGATACACGCAAGCTACCTGCTAGCTCATCACGCAATTGATTAACTTTGATACGTCCTTGCTCCGCTGCACTGACGACATCTTTTGCCGCTTCGTAAAAGCTCTCACCAGCTTCTGTTAAGCTTAGCTTACGAGTTGAGCGATGTAGCAATACCACGCCAAGCTCGTTCTCTAACGAACGAATTTGCTGACTGACTGCACTGGTTGTAATACCTAGCTCACGTGCTGAGCCACTAAAAGAGCCATGTCCGACCACACTGGCGAACACAGCCATACCGCGTAAATTATCCAACATATTCTCACCTAAACGTCATTTCAGTTTTTAATATAACTTAACCATTATAACGACTTTACATTCATCTTATCGTTATCAAATGGTTCTCTCTTGTTTGATAAATATATTTTGACCCGTAATAAAAACAAAAATATCAAGGTGATATATTGCTATCACCTTGATATTTAATATAAAACTACGTTCAATATATAAATATACTTTTAGACATTTTGAGCAATTAATGCTCCAAATCTCAATACAGCTGTACTTTACCCATTTTACCCTCACCACGTTCAGTTAAATACTGCATTACTGGTGTTTTTAGTAATTTCGTTTCAGCAACGGTTTTCGCTTGCTCTAAACGTTTTTTCTGTCGGCGCTCTGGGGTTTTATTTTCGGTCTGCATAATACTACTATCAATTTTCAAGTCAATGTCAGCTTGCGTAAATTGCTGTTGTAGCTTAGCTGCCAATTGCTGAAAAGTGACCTGCAAATGCTTACTATCAACACTGGTCAAAAACGTGGCTCTACCATTACATTGACCAGTCATTGTACCTTGTCGTGCCAATGCTAACTCATCTTGTGCCAATACCTCGCCTTCACGAGCAGTTTGTAACCAGTAGTCCCACTTTTCTGGGTTCCACTCGCCTGTCAGTTCTTGAGGTGGACAACGCAGCAACGTACGTGGATCTTCATCAGAGTGTGCTGTTAACTGAGAATCATTTGCGCTAGGCTCAACAACTGGTTCAGGCTCAACAACTGGTTCAGGCTCAACAACTGGTTCAGGCTCAACA
>NZ_PJAS01000075.1 GCF_002836735.1 Psychrobacter sp. 4Bb
TTAAGTCTGAACGATGCTTGAGATAAAAAGCATAAAATAAATAGTCTACTTAGGGCGTGTCCTCAATTCAAACGAGTATCCTCTAAATGGGCTAAAAACAGCTAAATTTTGCCAAACATCGTCAAATAGTTGGTCAATATCTCGATATTATCTGCACTATTTTCCTCGTTTGACGGCAATTTATCTCATTTTTATCACCATTTTTAAAATGAGGACACGCTCTAGTACCACTCACTAATTTTTTATACGAATAGTTTTTATAAAAATAGTATGGGTAGACAGTACAGCGGTTATAATAAAGTAGTTGAGACTCATTATCAATATAAATGATAATGGTTTTTATTAACAGCACTTGTTATATTAAACGCAACGTATCATTTGATGTAAAGATAAGATTCATAGTAGTGAGGTATAAAAGTAGGTAACGTTCATAGAAATAAGCGTTCTGATAAATAAGGCTACTAAGCAATGTCACGTGTCAGAGATGTATTAAATAGCGAAAATATTGTAAATTATTATTGATAATAATTATCGTTTGCATTATTATCTACGCCATTCTACTCTGAGTAATAAACATTAGGCTGTTATGAGTTCAACGGATTTAGACGCGCCACCACTTAAATCGTTATTGCTAGCTATTGTTGCAGTCTTAGGACTCCATGTGCTTGCCGCAATTGCACTAGTGGCAATAAAAACGCCTGAACTCAAACCTGAGCCAAAAAAAGAGATGTCACCACTTGAGATAAAGTTTGTGTCATTACCGGCAAAAACGCTCTCAACTGAAGTAGAAAAGCAAACAGTCACAGCCAAAAAAGAAGTACAGCCTGAGGTACAAGTTCAGCCAGTGCCGCAACCTGAACCAAAGCCTAAAGAGCCGGTTAGAAAACCAAAAGAGACACCAGTAAAACCAAAAGAGCCTGTTGTAAAAAATATAGAGCCGAAAGTGACGCCTGTGATAGCGTCAGAAAAGCCTCGTCCTGATACCAGTCAAAAAGTAGCCCCAAAAGAGCCGCTACCGAAACCAAAGGTTGATAACTCAGCAGCTGAAGCACAACGTCAAGCAGCTGCCCAAGCTGAATCAGAGCGCCAAGCCAGAAAGGCTGAGCAAGAAGCGCAAGCTAGGGCAGAACAAGAAGCCAAAAGAGTCGCTGATGTCAGAGCTGCCGCTCAAGCGAAGGCTGCCGCAGAGGCCGCCGCTGCACAAGCAAGAGCTGAGGCAGAAGCAGCAGCTGCTTTAGCACAGAGTAATGAGCCTGTGAGCTTCACTGCTAGCTCAGCCAACTGGGCATCTGCGCCAAACTTTAGTTTTCCTGAGCGCGCTGCCCGTAGAGCTCGTTCTGGTGATACGCTCAACGTTGTCTTGGTATTACGAGTCAACAAACAAGGCGGCATCGATAACGTGCGAGTTGCTCAATCATCAGGTAATCCGCTAGTAGACAAAGAAGCCCGACGTCAAGTGCGATCTGGCAAGTTCAAACCCTTTACTAAGAATGGCGTACCCGTGGTAGGTGATGTAACCCTACCGATCAGTTACGCGGTTCCTTGATAGCTCATACTTTATAACAACGTATTTATTAATCATTTTTCATTATAAAACTAAACATGGTATTTACCTCAGTATCATGTAATGGCATTACACATTAAGGAGTCTGACATGGACTTTATGCAATACTGGCAGATCAGCGACATGGTGACAAAAACGTTGTTCTTTTTGTTGCTTGCGTTATCTATTCTCTCTTGGGTGACAGGTATCGTCCGCGTATTGCAAAGCCGTAAGCTGGCGACCAATGTAGCAGATGATTTGAGTCAGCAATTACAAGCCAAACAGTCTGACTTGGCTGGTACTGATGCTGCCACTCGCCGCTTGGTGACTGAGCAGACTTTGCTCAAGCATATCGGTCGCTATCGCTTTGCTAGTGAGCGCGGTCTGCCAATTCTTGGTACGACGGCAGCGATTGCACCGTTCATCGGCTTGTTTGGTACGGTATGGGGTATTTTCCATGCCTTGCACAATATCGGTATGAGTGGTCAGGCAGGATTGGGGCAGGTTGCAGGGCCAGTCGGTGAAGCTCTAATTATGACAGGTCTTGGTATTGCAGTAGCGATTCCAGCCGTGGTGTTTTACAACCTTGCAGTACGTATCAATCGCCGCATAATGTACCAAGCCAACGACAGAGCGCATGATCTATTGGCGCAATCAACGGGTCTTGTGGATACTACCAAGGTAACCGCGAGCCATGCTGCTAGCGCCTCACAAGTGCACGCTGCACCAAGCAGTCGTTCAACGACGAGCGAGACTCAGCATACCAATAACTACAGTAATTCTGTGCCAAAGCAGCTATAGATAGTGTTGATCTTGCAAGCATTAAATCTGCCAGCGCTAGGTCTGTAAAGGCTCAAACGACAGGTCAAAAAACGGCTTGGCTGTGTGAAAATAACCAAAAGCATTGAGAGTAACTATGGCATTTCAATTGGGTGATGATGACGTACGAAGCATGGATGAGATGAACCTCATTCCGCTGATCGATATCATGCTGGTATTGATGATTATATTTTTATTGACAGCGACCGTGCTGAATCCGACGGTGCCTTTAGATTTGCCAGAGACTAGTGCCGCGCTCAATGAAACGCCGCCAGAAGCGATCCAAGTCAGCATTGATAAGGACGCGGGAATATTCTGGGATAGCGACCCAATCAGCATGGAAGAGTTAGAGACACGCTTGCAGCAACAAGGCGCGACTGGTAAGAATCCAGCAGTACAGTTACGTGCAGATAAAGAAGGCAAGTACGATACGGTTGCTCAAGTTTTGGCAGCGGCAAGTAACGCTGGACTGACCAAAATCGCATTTGTGAATGAGTAGCTTAGTAGCTAAATACTGAATAACTTAAGCATTGAATAGTTTAATCACTGTGAGTTAGTACTAGTAGCTTTAACTTTATATGAGAAAACTGGCTAGATAAATCAATAGCCCAACCAGCAAGACAACCAACACCGCTATAATAAAAACAATTAAAATAATAAAATTTTCTCCAACCTCATTAACTACTTAAACCTCAAATTAAGTCGTTAGTGAGGTTTTCTTTTTTTACCAGCCGTAGCCAAATGGACGATAGCCGTAACCGAAGCCTGCATGTCTGTAGCCAAATGGGTAAGGTGAGCGTAAGTAGTCGAGATCGCGCTGACGAATATAATAGTAGCGCCCTTGAGAGTAAGCTTCTTCTAACTTCTCAATACCTTCTAACGGACAGACAGGTTGCCAGTCATAGCCTTCGCGGCCGAGCTTATAAGCATTCAGCTCGGTACAGTAGTTTTTGAGACCTTGTTGACGGCCTTGCTCCCATTGGATACGGTTAGGGCTAGCACCGCCGACACTAGCGCAGCTATTGGTATAGTGACCGAAGTAGGCACCTGAACGCCCTTGCGAGCCATCAGCGTAGCCAACTTCTTGCCAGTTACTGCTTTGACATTGCTGCGGCGTTAGGCTCTGAGTCGTGGCACAGCCTGATAATGTCAGTACGACCGCGCCAAGTAGCGATAGACTCATGCCTGTTTTGCTAATGACTCTACTCATCAGCTTGCGAGCGTGATAAGCGCCCGATGAGTTTGACTCAATAAGATAATTCATAATAAACCTGCGCGCGTTTAAAATTATGGTTTATCATAGCACTTTTTTGAGCTAACCACTTTTCATATCTGGTTTTTATAGCGTACTGTGCTCGGTAAGTTTATATACGCTAAATAATTGATTTTATAGTATAACTAGCTAAATTATCATATGCTTTGAAAGCACTTGCTGTACCGCAATTGGACGACAACGCTTGATTTTTAATGGTTCGTGCTCATTATAAGCCCTTATATATCGTTGTTTAATATCCTGCTAACCGCAAAACTATATGTACTATTTATAAATAACGGTTCATTAGCGATATTTACCGCTATATCTCTTAGTATCTTTTTCATTTAGTCAAAAGGCCAGACCATCATGGGAACATTGATTGGCGTTATCATTGTACTATTCGTATTAGGGAGTATGATGGCGCTCAAACCGAACGGTATCGATCAGCGTTTGGATAAGCTGCGTATGACCGCGCGTCGTTTACAACTCAATCCAAAGCTCGTTTCGTGCCCTGACTGGATCAAAGGCCGTGATAATGAGTATGGCCGCGGTATGCTTGGACAATACTGCCTGATATTTGAAGACACTAAACTGCCGCATACCCGTTATCAAGTGATTGATGGACAGTGGCGACCAGACAGCGGTTTTGTTGATACCAGTACAGATGATAAGACGCTTACTATTCCCAGTGCGATTCGTTCTAGTCAAATCAGCAATAATCCAGTAGTCAAAAAGACTGACTTTAGCTTGGATCAAGTGCCGTTGGAGCTGCCAGTAAGTATCGAACCGTTTGTTAAAGGTCTATTGACCAAGGCCAATAGCATTATTATTTATTGGGAAGATATTGCTTATGTACGTCCAGCATCTAATCCTACGTACCATCAAAAACGGATTGAAGCGGACTTATTAGTGCTCAAAGAAAACCTTGAGAAGTGGGCGCTACAGATGCAAAAACAAGCATAAACCTAGTAAAGCGTTTTTTCGTCTCCATTAAAGGGCAATATGCAAGCGGTTTGTCATATTCCAATTATTTAAAGTTGACAGTTTAACACTTAGCAGTGTAACGTCTTTATAACTATATCTTTATTTTATGGTTATTATTTGTTTTATAACCTTTTTTATCAGCAGCGATTATTACTATAAATAGCTGAACCATGGTCAAACCATGAGTATCCGCTTCCATAAATTGCCGTGCTGCTGAATTTAACCTTACTTTTAATTTACTTATATTATGGTGTCGTCAAACATGGCAAAAACCACAACCAAAAAAAGTCCAGCACCAGCTGCTGACAGCCCAAAGGGTAAGTCTTTGGTGATTGTAGAATCACCAGCCAAGGCAAAAACGATTAATAAATACCTTGGTGATGACTTTATCGTACGCTCAAGTATCGGTCACGTCCGTGATTTGCCGGTCAGTGCGAGCAAAAGCGCAAAGAAAGCAACAACCGCTAAAAAAGATGACAGTCTGACCAAAGAAGAAAAAGCGCAACAAGCACTGGTACGCCGCATGGGTATAGATCCAGAGCATGATTGGGCGGCAGTCTATGAAGTACTACCGAACAAAACCAAAGTCATCAAAGAGCTTAAAGCATTAGCCAAAGATGCTGACAAAATCTATCTAGCAACGGATATGGATAGAGAAGGGGAAGCGATTGCTTGGCATCTAAAAGAAGTCATCGGTGGCCCTGATAGCAAGTATCAACGTGTGGTCTTTAACGAGATTACCAAGTCAGCTATTCAAAGTGCGTTTAAACAGCCTTCAAAATTAGACATTGACCGCGTGAATGCGCAACAAGCGCGTCGATTCTTGGACCGTGTTGTCGGCTTTATGGTATCGCCACTATTATGGCAAAAGATTGCTCGCGGACTGTCTGCAGGCCGTGTACAGTCAGTCGCTATGCGCTTGGTCGTTGAGCGTGAGCATGAGATTCGAGCTTTTATTCCAGAAGAGTACTGGCAGATTCATGCGGACACGCACATTGCTAATGGTAAAGCCAAAAAGACCTCAGACGCTGAGCAAATTGGCATTCGATTAGAGGCGACCAAACAAGGTGGCAAAACGCTAAAGCTTGGTAATAAAGAGCAAACCGATAAAGTCCTAGAGATACTCAAAGCAAGCGATTTTATCGTCAAAGAGCGTGAAGAGAAACCAACGCAATCACGTCCAAGCGCGCCATTTATTACTTCAACCTTACAACAGGCTGCTAGCACGCGCTTAGGGTTCTCTGTTAAGAAAACCATGATTTTGGCGCAGCGTTTATACGAAGCGGGTCATATTACTTATATGCGTACCGATTCGACATTCTTATCAGGTGACGCGCTTGCTGCTGTCCGTGGTCATATCGAAGACAGCTATGGCGCAAAGTACGTACCAGAAAAACCAAATTTCTATGGTAACAAGCAGGGCGCACAAGAGGCGCATGAAGCGATTCGTCCTTCTAACGTCAATATGAAGTCAACGCAGCTCAAAGGTGTTGAGCGGGATGCAATACGTCTATACGAGCTAATCTGGCGTCAATTTGTAGCGTGTCAGATGTTACCTGCCAAATATTTATCAGTGAACCTGTTTGTAGGCGCAGATGATATCGAGCTAAAAGCCCGTGGTCGTACCATGGTATTTGATGGCTTTACTAAAGTCATGCCACCAGCGAAGACTGATGACACCTTACTGCCTGATGTCAAAAAAGGCGATAAGCTAAATCTAGATAAGCTAGATCCAAGTCAACACTTTACTAAGCCTGCACCTCGCTATACTGAAGCAAGCCTAGTAAAAGAGCTTGAGAAAAAAGGCATCGGTCGTCCATCGACGTATGCTTCAATTATCTCGACTATTCAAGATCGCGGTTATGTGAAGCTTGAAAATAAGCGTCTGTTTGCCGAAAAAATGGGTGATATTGTCACCGATAGATTGACGGCTAGTTTCCCAGACTTAATGGATTATACCTTTACTGCTGCGTTAGAGGACAAGCTCGATCACGTGGCAGAAGGTGATCAAGATTGGAAAGATGTGCTTGATAATTTCTATGGTGAGTTTAAAACCACTCTAGAGCGTGCCAAAGAAAAAGACGGTATGCGTCCAAACGATCCAACTGACGTGCCTGATGTCCATTGTGATATTTGCGATCGTCCGATGCAGTTGCGTACAGGGTCAACAGGTGTATTCTTGGGCTGTACTGGCTATAACTTGCCGCCAAAAGAGCGCTGTAAAGGTACCAAAAATCTAATGCCAGTCGAAGCATTCGCCAATCTAGATGATGCGGAAGGTGATGACGAAGCGGCAGAAGTTAAAGATTTGATGGAGAAAAAACGCTGTCCGAAATGTGGCACGGCGATGAATGGTTACATCGTAGATGGTGGTCTCAAACTACACATTTGCGGTAACAACCCTGATTGCGATGGTTATATTCTAGAAGAAGGCAAGTTTGAAGTTCCAGGCTCAGATGCACCAACTATTGACTGTAATAAGTGCGATGGGCAGATGGAGCTTAAGACAGGACGCTTTGGTCCGTACTTTGCTTGCCAGAACTGTGATAATACTCGTAAAGTACTAAAAACAGGCGAAGCAGCGCCGCCTCGTATGGATCCAATCCATCTGCCAGAGCTAAAGTCGACCAAGCATGATGATTATTTCATTTTGCGTGAAGGGGCGGCTGGGATGTTCTTAGCAGCGTCTAAGTTCCCGAAAGTGCGCGAGACACGTCCGCCAAAGCTGGCTGAGCTACGAGAAATTAAAGATAAAATGGAAGACAAGTTCCAGTATCTGTTTGCAGGGCCAGATGAAGATCCTGAAGGTAACCCAACCATCTTGCGCTGGTCACGTAAGAAAAAAGAGCAGTATATCGGCTCTGAAAAAAACGGCAAGGCCACACGTTGGGGTGTGTACTGGCGTAAAGGTGAATGGGTAGAAGAGTAACTATTGTGAAATCCAATATAGTGTTTTTATAGCGTCAGACTCATTTGATGTACTACAGGTACGATTTGCATTGGTCTTTCTTGTATTAGCTTTATATTGGCTTCAACGAACCTAATAGTTACTTCCAATAAAAAACCCTCTTATAATTTAAGAGGGTTTTTTTGTGCTTATAAGATTTCTTTTAAGCCATTTCTACGTTTGCAAACCTAGCTTAAGTCTATAGGTTTGGACAGTATTAGTTTTTTACGATGATACCGCAACCAATACGATCGCCTGCATTACCTGAAGGCTGACTGGTATAGTCGTCAACGCCAGCATGTACGATAAAGGCCAAACGATTTACGCTGTATTTACCTGCTTCAGTCGCTGCGATTTTCTTATTCACATAGTTAATAGTAGCAACACCATCTTCATTAGCAGTTAAGTTTGGCAAGTCACCAGCATGACCATTCATGTCATCTGGATTAGAGTGTGGCTTGTTGTCTGGGTTGAAGTGACCGCCTGCTGCTTTACCCATGACGTCACAGCTACCTGTTTCGTGGATATGTAATGAGACAGTTCTACCTGGCTGTAAGTTAGTGAGTTTACCGTAAACTTGGACGCCGCCATCAACTGGACGTAAGAAAACTTGACCGACTTCTTTCTTCTTACCATCTACTGTTTGTATGGTTGATTTTAGCGTTGGCTGTGCTAAAGGATTGCCTGTTTGCATTTGGCTTTCTACCGTTTGGCAACCAGTCATTGCTAACGCTGAACCGCATAATAGGGTACTTGCAAGTAATGTCTTATTCATTATTATCTCCAATTGTTTGAGTTGTTATTTTTAATCTTCATTAAAGCCACGAATATCTATCGTTATTGTTCTATAAAATCGTTGTCAATATTCGTTAACATCGGAGTCAGTATAGCCAAGCTAACTCTATATTTATTCATCAAATGCGCAACAATCAGTTAATAAATGTAAGTATTGTATGGGTTTGAAAAACGAAGTAGCATAAATAATTTTGAAATTAAATGGCTTTAAATGTGTGAGAACCCTATTAAGAAGGCTACGAACTGCAAGCAAATGAATAATAAACAGGCATAAAAAAGCCGCCCATCATTGTGATAAGCGGCTTCTTAATCTATAGGAGGAGTTTAATAAAAATTCAATTAATTGTGCAGTGCTTTACCAGAGGTTTTATCAACAGTCACTTTGGCAGGTTTGATTGGTGTTGGCATACTCACCAAAGCAACCTTTAAGATTTCCTCAATTGTGGCAACTGGCTGAATGGTTAGGCCTTCTTTCACGTTATCAGGGATATCAGCCAAATCTCGCTCATTGGTCGCTGGGATCAAGACGTGCTTGATACCGCCGCGATGTGCCGCCAGCAACTTCTCTTTAAGGCCGCCGATACGTAGGATTTTACCGCGTAAGGTAATCTCACCTGTCATCGCAATATCTGGACGGATAGCGATACCTGTCAACGCAGAGACGAGCGCTGTCGTCAGTGCACCACCAGCAGATGGGCCGTCTTTTGGCGTGGCACCTTCTGGCATATGGACATGGACGTCTGTTGTTTTAAATGTCTCGTAGTCGATACCTAAGCTGTCACCGCGAGCACGAACCACGCTCATGGCTGCGCGAATAGACTCTTTCATCACATCGCCGAGTGAACCAGTAAAGCTAAGCTCACCTTTACCTTTCATGCCGACTGCTTCGATGGTCAATAACTCACCACCGACTTGTGTCCAAGCAAGTCCAGTAATACGACCAATCTCAGGCTCTTCTTCAGCCAGACCGTAGTCATACTGATGTACACCTAGATAGTCATCGATGTTTTTGTCATCGACTGTCACTAGCTGACGTTCTGCTTTTTTCGGAGCACGCGCGCCATGAGTTTCAACCGAACCGCGAACCACTTTACGGCAGATCTTGTTCACTTCACGCTCAAGGTTACGCACACCTGCTTCACGGGTATAGCTACGCACGATACTGTGCAAAGCTGCTTCAACAATCTCAATTTCACCTTCTTTAAGACCGTTTTGCTTAATCGCTTTTGGCACGAGGTACTTCTGTGCGATATTGACCTTTTCTTCTTCGGTATAACCAGGTAAGCGAATGACTTCCATACGGTCAAGCAGCGCAGGCGGAATATCCATACTGTTAGCAGTACAGATAAACATCACTTGCGACAAATCTAAGTCCATATCTAAATAATGGTCGTTAAACGTATCGTTCTGTGATGGGTCCAATACTTCAAGCAACGCTGATGCTGGATCACCGCGGAAGTCTTGCGCCATCTTATCGATTTCATCCAATAAGAACAGCGGGTTTTTGACTTCTACCTTGGCAAGTGACTGAACAATTTTACCTGGCATCGCACCGATATAGGTACGGCGATGACCACGAATCTCTGCTTCATCACGTACGCCACCAAGCGCCATACGCACAAACTTACGACCCGTGGCACGGGCGATAGATTCGCCTAATGAAGTTTTACCAACACCTGGAGGACCGACGAGACATAAAATCGGGCCACGAAGTTTTTTCACGCGTGACTGCACGGCGAGATATTCTAAGATGCGGTCTTTTACATCTTGTAGACCGTAGTGGTCTTCGTCTAATACTGTTTTGGCTTTGTCTAAATTGATAGATACTTTGGTCGTCGCATTCCACGGCGTGTCCAAAATCCATTCAATATAGTTGCGTACCACTGACGATTCGCTTGATGCAGGTGGCATCATTTTGAGCTTTTTAAACTCTTGCTCAGCTTTTTTGCGCACATCTTCCGGCAGGTCAGCATCTTCTAAACGCTGCTCTAACTCAGCAACATCATCTTCACCATCGAACGCACCGTCATTCATATCTGACAGCTCATTTTTGATGGCTTTCATCTTCTCGTTCAAGAAGTATTCGCGCTGATTGTCTTCCATTTGCTGACGGACAGCATCTTGAATATCTTGTTCGATATTTTGCTCAGCACTTTGCTTGACTAGATATTCAGTCAAAGTGTTGATATGCGTTTTGATATCGTCTTCTTCTAAGAAAGACTGTTTGATATCAAGATCCATCGACACACGAGTTGAGATGAAATAAACCAACTCAAGCAAGTCGTCAATACGTTTGGCCACACGAGTCAGCTCACGTGCATTACGAAGTCGCGCATCTGCATAGCTTTCAAATAATGTAGTTAACGCTTGAATGGTGTTTTTCTGTTGGCTCTCATCCATGCTGACATCGAGGTCGGCACGTTCAAATCTCGCCATTAATAAATCATCATGACCTTCTATGTTATCGACACGAGCGCGGTATTGACCTTCGATCAATACCTTGATGCAGTTCTCATCGCTGTCATGTGGCATAGTGCTGACGATGCGACACACCGTACCGTACTGATACAAGTTATCTTGATCAATATCTTCGGTCAGTGAGTCTTTTTGCGCGACTACCAGTACTTTGTTGCCATACTCAGCCTGTGCCAACTCAACCGCTTTCACCGATGGCGCGCGTCCCACAAACAATGCAATCTGCATATGTGGATAGACGACGACGTCGCGTAATGCCAGCAATGGCAAATAGTTTTCATCTTCATTGTCTTTAACAGCGTCAGATGAGGCATTTAACGCATCCGTAGATGAGCTTTCTGTCTCATTATTCGCGTCAGCACTGATGTTAGCGTCAGTGTCAATATTTACATCAGACGTCGTGTCAGTGTTCAGGGCAGATGATACATCGATGTCGATGTTGTCTTTATCAATATTATGTTCACTCATATGTTTTTCCTCGTTCCCCAGACTTGTAAAGTCAAGTTCGTGGTTCATGTTTAGATAAATGGTGCTCACGAAAAAAATTGCAAGGCTGATTGGTGAAGTCGTCTGCTTATCTTTGTTAAATAGTTATCTGAGCGTCCAGTTATTAATGCAATTAATGTGGGTAACGATGTATCGTCAATGGTATGACTGGTCTATGAATAATAAAGACAGTCAGAAATTATAGAAGAGGGTTTAGATGTATAGGTGATATTTGGCTACCTATGATGATGTCTAATTGGTTCTATGCGTAGGCTTTATACCCAAAATAAGGTAAACTGGCGCGCGTCTAAAACAGGCTCTCATATTGAGACGTTTTAGACAACAGGGCGATATTCATTAGTTTCAATATTCATAGGTCTCACTAAGACCAAAGTATAAAGAACAAGGGGCAACACATGGCCATCAATGCAGTATTGCTAGCAGTTATTATTATGCTAGGACTGTCACTTTCGCGAGTGCACGTGGTGCTCAGCTTATTAATCGGCGCGCTGGCAGGTGGACTGCTAGCCGGTCTCGGCATTACTGATACGCTCAATGCTTTTCAAGAAGGCATCCGTAATGGCGCAGAAATTGCGCTGTCGTATGCACTGCTTGGGGCGTTTGCGGTAGCGATTGCTCATTCGGGCTTGCCGCAATCGTTGGCAGGCGCGGTCATCAAGCGTATTGATGCTGCTGGCACGAGTGGCATGATTAAGTACATGCTGTTTGCAGGCCTCATTACCATGAGCTGCTTTAGCCAAAACTTAATCCCTATTCATATTGCCTTTATTCCATTACTGGTACCGCCACTATTATTAGCATTTAATCGCATGCAGATCGATAGACGCCTGATTGCTTGTCTGATTACTTTTGGACTGGTCACCACCTATATGTTTATTCCTTATGGCTTTGGTGACATCTACCTCAATCAGATTATGCTAAAAAACGTGGGTGAAGCGGGTATTGATGTTGCCAATATTTCTGTGGTGCAAGCCATGGCGATTCCTGCGTTAGGTATGCTAATTGGTTTGCTGGTTGCCGTATTTATCAGCTACCGTAAGCCACGTGCATATCAGCAGATTGCAATAGATCAGCAAGCGCATGATGCCGTAGTAGAAGGTGATGCATTAAGCAAAACTGCCGCTGGTGCACAGTCGCAAAGCAAGCTAAAGACGCTAGTAGCACTGGCTGCTATCGTGACTGCTTTTGTGGTGCAGTTATATACTGATTCGCTACTACTTGGCTCAATGTTTGGCTTTGGCGTGTTTATGGCGACGGGCGTGGTGAAGTGGCGTGATGCTGATGGCGTCTTTAATGACGGTATCAAGCTGATGGCGATGATTGGCTTTATTATGATTACCGCGCAGGGTTTTGCTGAGGTAATGAAAGCCACTGAGCAAATTCAGCCATTAGTCGATGGGGCAGCGTCACTGTTCGCTGGTAATAAGGCAATGGCCGCATTTATTATGCTATTGATTGGTTTGATTGTGACCATGGGCATTGGTTCTTCATTTTCTACCATTCCTATTTTGGCTGCGATTTATGTACCGCTATGTATCTCGTTAGGGTTTTCGCCATTGGCTACTGTGGCGATTATCGGTACGGCTGGCGCGCTAGGTGATGCGGGTTCGCCTGCGTCAGATTCGACATTGGGGCCAACCTCTGGTCTAAACATCGACGGTCAACATGACCATATCAAAGACAGTGTGATACCAACATTTTTGCATTACAATATTCCGCTACTGGCATTTGGTTGGATTGCAGCGATGGTGTTGTAGGTGATTTGGTCAGCCCTTTAAATCAATCCAAGTACCCAACAAAAAAGACGCTTATCGGTAAGCGTCTTTTCTTGCATTAGTTATAGGACTGTTAGAGTAATTAAATTAAACGGTTCTCTTAAGTACCGATATCTTGCTTTATACTTTCTATATTTTTGCGCAACAGATATACGAAAAACAGCGTAATGAAGGGGTCATAAACATGATCTAGTCTCAAATCGCCATTGATGTATTCAACAATAGCCAACGCAAACAAAGACAGCAGAATAAAAGAAAAGCATTGAGATATAGGAACCAAAAAACGTAGAAAAGATGTGCTGCTAGAGGGCTTTATATGACGTATTTCAATATGGGTGCTAAGTGCGAAGGTATAAAATGCTGCAAGCGCTAGCAAAAAGGTTCTTAGTTCAGCAAAATCAAAGCCGTTGTAATCATAAATATAAGCCGAAGGCGTGGCCAAGAGTAATAGCACGAACAGATAAAAACAAACTTGTAGCGAAGAGGGCGACATAAACTCTTTTTTTACTTTGTCCACGATCAACGACCTATACTGTAATGATAATTATTTGCGATAATTATAGTTTATAGGCCATGTAGAAACAATAGTTTGGCAATAAAAAGCAAGCATCGATCAAATCAAACCACTCTATAACCGCGTTTCTTCAAATTATGCTCTATTAGTTATATATGTGTTATTCATCAAAATCTTTTATCTCACCATTCAAACTACTCAAAAACGCATCACTTTGCGCGAGCAAAGCATTTAAGCGATCTTCATTGACGAGCCGTGTCATTTCATCAGAGCTAAACGGTTGTTCTTGACTGTAGTAGCGCAGCTCTCTAGCGTCCTCATTGCCCAGTGTTTGCAAATATTCATCCACACTGTCTGCACTGGAATCAGCAGCGCTAGAGTCTTTTTCAAATTGTTTATCGTCTTTCATTAAAACCACCTTATGCCGCTTGGGGTAATTAAGCCATCTAACGGCACATCCCACGGTTGACGCGCTAATTGCTCAACCACTTGAAAATCATAACACCAGCCTATCTTTAACGGCCTTGAAATCCCTGATCGATAGTTGTTACCAAGCGTCGTATCATAGAACCCGCCACCCATGCCCATACGATTACCGTTTAGATCAACCGCGACTAACGGGCAAATAATCACGTCTAGTTCTGCCGCCCAGAGCAGAGCACGGCTGTGGTTTTGTTTCATACCTAAGTGATGAATGCGAGTGGGGACATTGACCAGTTTTGAATGATAGACAGGCACAAAGCGCAATCGTTTATCATCATTACCATTGCTAGTACGGCCAAGTGAGCCGACGACTGGTAAGTAAGGAAAATAGCCTAAGCGTTGACACCAGTCTAATATTGGCTGAGTGGGTAGCTCACCAAATCCATCATAATAAAGCCCAATGCGTGCATGTGTAGGCAATCGCTGCTGTAGTTTGGTTAGATGTAAGCTCGCAGACTGAGCAAATTGTCTACGTTCTCCATCGCTCAACTGGCGGCGTTGTCGAGTAAAGTGCCGTCTAGGCGGATTGCTGATGACAGGTTCGGATAATTCAGCGTCTTTTGAGTCCGCATTATTTGAATCAAAGTTATTTGACTCAGGTCGTATTGGTTTAGGGTGCATAATTTTAGAGTGCATAGGTATCTTATCCAATGAAGTATCAGATTGGTGATGACAGGCGTTTTTAGACATTCGTTTTTAGGCATCGCTCAAGGCTATTTGTGAATATTCAACACGCCTTAGTCATGCTATCATAACGCCACTTTACATCGTATTTCCGTTTATGTGCAGCAGCTGTTGCACTTTTTATCGTTCAGTTATCTAACAACAAACCAGTAAAGAGGGTAGTTATGTCGACACAGAATCAGGCAACTCGTACCGAAAAAGACACCATGGGCAACGTGGAAGTCCCAGCTGACGCTTATTGGGGTGCGCAAACTCAGCGTAGCCGCGAAAACTTTAAAATCGGTGGCGAGACGTTGCCGCGTCCGATGATTGAAGCAATGGCATTGGTCAAAAAAGCCGCTGCGATTACTAATGCAAGCCTAGAGCGTATCGAAGGCGACAAGCGTGATCTTATCGTACAAGCCGCTGACGAAATCATCAATGGTGGTCTGGTCGATCAGTTCCCATTGGTTGTATGGCAGACAGGTTCTGGTACGCAGTCAAACATGAACATGAACGAAGTATTGGCCAACCGTGCTAACGAAATTGCTGGTTCTGAGCGTGGCAGCTACACGCCCATTCACCCAAATGACCATGTGAACCATGCACAGTCTACCAACGACAGCTTCCCAACGGCGATTCGTGTGGCTGCTGCTCGTCAAATCAACAGCTTACTGATTCCAGCGGTAAAAGCCCTACGCGATACGCTAGCGGCAAAAGCCAAAGAATTCGATAGCATCGTAAAAATCGGTCGTACGCATTTACAAGACGCGACGCCTTTGACTTTAGGCCAAGAGTTCAGCGGCTATGTGAGCCAACTTGACCATTCATTGACTCGTATCGACAACGCGCTACAAGGTCTATATGAATTGCCACTAGGCGGTACTGCGGTTGGTACTGGTCTAAACGCCCATCCTGACTATGCAGTAAAATCAGCTGAGCAACTAGCGACTTTGACTGGCTTGCCATTCGTTACGTCACCAAACAAATTTGAAGCACTAGCGGCTCGTGATGCAGAAGTATTTGCGTCAGGCGCACTAAAAACGCTAGCGGGCAGCTTAAACAAAATCGCTAACGACGTACGTTGGTTGGCTTCAGGTCCTCGTTGTGGTCTTGGCGAGTTGACGATTCCTGAAAATGAGCCAGGCTCTTCTATCATGCCAGGCAAAGTAAACCCAACGCAGTCAGAAGCAATGACCATGGTTGTCGCTCAGGTCATGGGTAACGACACAACTATCAGCATGGCTGGCGCGTCAGGTAACTTTGAGCTAAACGTGTATAAGCCA
This sequence comes from Psychrobacter sp. 4Bb, assembly GCF_002836735.1. GTDB lineage: Bacteria > Pseudomonadota > Gammaproteobacteria > Pseudomonadales > Moraxellaceae > Psychrobacter. Next base: position 16,047 of record NZ_PJAS01000075.1, read on the forward strand.
GTTATCGCCTTTAACTTGTTACAGTCTATCAAACTGCTTGGCGATGCTTGCAACAGCTTCAACGAGAACTGTGCCGTGGGTATCGAGCCAGTAAAAGACAAAATCGATGATTTCTTACACAATTCACTGATGCTAGTAACGTCATTGAACCGTCATGTTGGCTATGAAAACGCAGCTAAAATCGCTAAGACTGCTTATAAAGAAAACAAAACTTTGAAGCAAGTTGCGGTTGAGCTAGAGCTACTAACTGAAGCTCAGTTCGATGAGTGGGTAATTCCTGCTGATATGGTACATCCTAAGTAAGCAGTAGACCAAGCAGTAGATCAAGTAGTGACCTGCTACGGCTTCAGGCTCGCTTAATGTACGATAAGTACCATTTACACTCGTCTTTCTGGTAGCAGCGTCATATTTGTTCGACTGAGAATTTAGAGATAAAAAGACCTTGTCACTTCTTATATTAGAATGTGGCAAGGTCTTTTTTTTGCTTTCTAATTTGGCTATGTTTTTTTATTCATCCACACCAGTAAGATGCCACCGCAGTTAGAGCTATATTAGACCCCTTTATTTTTAAGCGAATATAAAATGATAGTAAATCTACGTGACTATATAAAGCAATTCACCACGTCTCAACAAGTTGGAATTTATATTATATTTTTTTTAATTTATTTAGGTTTGTTTATGAAAATTTGGGGCTTTAATATGATGACTGATAAGTTAGCCGAAGATCCAAGTAATTTCAAACAAGGATGTATGTATTATGAAAGTACATTTATTGATAAAAAAATAAATATGAAGATTTTGACTGTATCTATAGATGGCTATAAAGGTAAAGATATTCATATTTTTGCGAGTAGCTTTCCTCGTAATAAAAACTGGAAAGGTAATGATTACAAGGCTTTCGACAGTTTTTTAGAAACTGAAAAGAACAAGTGCCATCCTATAGAATATATAGAGATTCCTTTATTAATAGGACGTAAGATTTTTATCTACAATTATTTAGGTGATTTTGGTAACACCATGAGTCCCTCCAATATCACCAAGGACTGATACTATGACGATTGTTAAAACTAGAGTGTTAAATAAAAAAGACCTTACCACATCACGCGGTAAGGTCTTTTTTATATCAAACTTCTAAGCTCAACTAGAATTTATAAAGCAAACCAAGTGTCGTCGCCGCTTCAGTACGTGAATCTACCATTGGGCTATCGTACTGCTCATTTGGTACATAGCTCACGCTTTGATTGGCGAATCCTGCCCAGCGCTCATTAAAGTCATAGTTGGCACTGATATTGATATACGGATTTAGGCTTGAGTTAGATTTATAAGCGTCAACGCCTGTCTCTGCTGACTCTTTTTCACTGACACCATAGTAGTATTCATTGTAGTCAGCATCATGATATTCAAAGCCAATACTTGGATAGACCGTCAGCTTGCCTCTAGTAATTCTAGAAAGGTAGGTCAAGCGAGCCGTGTTACCGCCACTACGATCTAATACATCAGCACCTATCTGCGCGCGGATGCCACCGATAGCCGTACGACGCTGATAGCTTAGACCTGCTTCTGCTGATGATTTACGCTCATCCAAACCTTGCAGTGCGCCATTGGCATCATCAGGCTCAAACTCAGAACCCGCAAGCTTGGCATAAGCAGATAACTGATTGACACCATCATTGATCAGATACGCACCAGCTTGCGCACCGCGTACATAGACTTTATTGTTGTCATAAAATGCACCTGGTAGCACGCGCACTTCAGTACTGTCTTCGAGATCATAGGCTGATTTGACCGCCATGACATTGACCCCAACGCTAAGCTCAGCATCTTTGTCAGTCGGCAAGTTGTCATTAAAAAGTGCGGCGTTAGACAGGCTAGCCACACTAAATAGTGCAGTAGCGGTGAACGCGCTAAACATAGTACGTGTAGAGATATTAGGTAGCGCTGCAAGTTTTAACATAATTGGATCTCGTAAGTGAGTATAAATAACTGAGTGGTGCGGTTAAGCAAAGCGTGTTCAAAAGAGTAAGCAGTAAAATAAATCAGTAATGTTGGTCAGGATGCTGTTTTTGGAGTCTATATAGCAATGATAGATAAGTATGAGCATTTACTCAATGGCTTTTAGTACTTGCAGTAACTGTTGGTGGATATCTTGCCACCACCAGACAAAACCAATGCTGATAAGTAACATCGCAAGCCATGGTAAGAGCTGCCAAATAATAGAAGGCTTTTTAAGTGCTTCGGGTTCAATACTATTATGAACAGCTTCATGACTTAACGGTGGATTGTTAGCAGTAACGCTGTCGGCACTATTGTTAGTATATATGTCTGCCGTATTCGCTTCATTGTTGGCAAACGCAGTATCTTGCTCGGTTGAATTGGTATCAATATGCGGTGACTGGTCGATAGAAGTGGCATCATACGGACTTTGATTATCAGGTTGATTATGATACTGGCCACTATACTGACTGTTATATGATGGGTTATCGTGAGCGCTGTATGAATAGTTGGTTTGATAAGCGTTTAATGTGCGCTGCTGCTGAATCGCTGCGTTTTGTATAGCGACTGCTAGACGCTGACGGTAGCCAATCGCAAAAGCTAAGGCAATAACAAGCCCTGTGATCGCGCCGCCGATATGACCAGCATTATCGATACCCGGTACGGCAAAGCCATAAACCAAGTTGATCGCCATGATGATGATCAAGCTCTTGAGATTGAGTACCATGCCATTGACCGATATTTTAAACAGGGCAGCGATCAGTAACGCCGCACCGATACCCATGATACCACCAGAAGCTCCCGCTGATAGGCCGGGCTGTCCCGTACCATCCAAAATACTTTGCCACGTCACATAGCTATTGAGCAAGTTGCCACCGATGGCTGCCAACAAAAACAATGCCAAAAACTTGGCTGAGCCAAACAGCGGCTCGGCAATCTGCCCAAAGAAATACATGGCAAAGCCATTAAATAGTAGATGCATGAGACCAATGTGCAAAAACGCACTACTGGCCAAGCGCCATGGGTCATCCATCATCGTTAAGGGTAAGGCGTTGGCACCCCATTTAACTAACGCTTCAGTTGACGGGTTATTGGCATCGACGCCCGTGACTAGCTGCATGACAAATAGCCCGATAAAGCTGGCTAATAGCAGGGTAGTGACGGGCGCTGTTTTTAATAATTGTTGAATGGTCATAAAGGCTAACTGTCATCAAAAAGTTATAGAGACAGTATAAAGGGTATGAGCAAATTATGTTATGTGTAGCCGGTTTTAAACGTTGATTGTTCTACAATCAGCCGCTCTAAAAACGACCCACTTTGAGGTTTTCATACGTGCCTTTTACCAAGATATTATCCGTGACAGTATTGATATCGGTATGACCACAGAATGCCATGGATATATCACACTCTTTATAGATGATTTCAAGCGCGCGGCGCACCCCATCTTCACCATACGCCCCTAATCCATAGAGAAAAGAGCGACCAATCATCGTGCCTTTTGCCCCCAGTGCAATGGCCTTTAGTACATCTTGACCAGAGCGAACGCCACTGTCTAGCCATACCTCGATATCGCTGTCTTCTGCATGGACAGCTTGCACGATGTCCGATAGAGCAGAGATAGAAGATAACGCGCCATCCAATTGACGCCCACCATGGTTTGAGACGACTAGGGCATCTGCGCCACTACGAGCAGCCATGATCGCATCTTCAGGCTCCATGATACCTTTTATGATAAGTTTACCGCCCCACATGTCTTTGATACGCGCCACATCATCCCAGCTCAGACGCGGGTCAAATTGCTCTGCCGTCCAAGCAGAGAGTGATGACAGATCCTCTACATTTTGTGCATGACCGACGATATTGCCAAACGTGCGGCGTTTGGTGCCTAGCATATTCATACACCACTGCGGCTTGGTCATGAGGTTTAGGATATTGGTCAGTGTTGGTTTGGGCGGCGCTGATAGACCATTTTTGATATCTTTGTGGCGTTGTCCGAGCACTTGCAAATCTGCTGTGAGAATCAATGCTGAGCAATTGGCTTCTTTGGCACGGCGAATGAGATTGGCCATAAAGTCCTGATCACGCATGACATAGAGCTGAAACCAGAACGGCTTACTGGTATGAGTGGCAACATCCTCGATAGAGCAGATACTCATGGTCGAGAGTGAAAAGGGCACGCCAAACTGCTCTGCTGCTTGTGCCGCTTTGATCTCACCATCTGCCCACATCATGCCCGTAAAGCCCGTTGGCGCAATCGCGACTGGCATCTTGACTGGCTCACCAATCATACTCGTTGCCAGACTGCGGTTATCCATATCGACCAATACGCGCTGGCGCAGCTTGATACGGTCAAAGTCAGTCTCGTTATTACGATAAGTGGTCTCAGTCCACGAGCCTGAATCGACATAGTCATAGAACATACGCGGCACTTTGCGCTCAGCGACACGGCGCAGATCTTCGATTTCGGTGATTTTAGTTAAGTCTTTCATAGGTTTATCTCTTATTGCTGTTATGTTTTAACTAGAAGGCAACCTTAACCTAACGCTACTAGATCTAGTTTAATAGCGTCAGCTTGCCTGATTATCATCCATTCAGTTTTCTACGGGAAAATTTGCCACAAAAAGACATCAGTCCAAAGAATGTTATGGGCCAGAGAACGGCTAAAGCCCACCACCATATTTGACCGAAGATGATAGCCATACCGATCAAACCTGCTTGCACGACATAATAAATCATCGCTAGCAGTGTTTTGCGAATCACATAGCCTTCTTTATCCACCAAGCCGACTACTGCGCAAGCAGCTACCACATTATGCACCGAAATCATGTTACCAGCCGCACCACCCACAGCTTGCAAGGCTATTACTTGTGCTGCAAGGTCGCTATTGAGTCCGATCTGATTGGCTGTTGACCATTGAAAATATGAAAACATCATATTGCTAATAGTATTTGAACCGGCGATGAAAGCACCCATTGCCCCAATCCATGGAGACACTAGCGGCCACGCATTTTGAAAAGCATCGGCAGCACTTTCAGCCAGTAATATTGGCATAGCCGGTAGCGCAGTAGCGACTTCAGCGGCTGAGCCTGAATTAATGAATACTTGTACCATAGGCACCGAGAATAGCAAAGCTGGTGCGGCAGCAACCATGGTCTTTGCCGAGTTACTCCAACTGCGCTTTACCGCTTGGCTATTCATTTTGAACAGTAAAATACATAATAAAGAAGTAATAATTAGAATGCTACCAGGAGAATAGGCGAGCTGTATCTTACTAGAGATTGTTGTACCAAAAAGATTAGTAAGGCTAATGGTTGTTAAATCCCCTACCAGAAAAGCTTTGAGTGGTGCAATCACTCGAGTTATGACCAATAAGGCAATCACAATGAAATAGGGCGAAAATGCACGAATTAAAGAGAACTTTGGGGTTGCTGAATCATCATATTTTACCTCGTCTAAAGTACCCAGCCAGTCTTTGTCCCATTTTGCGCGAGGGGCAAAATCAAAAGTATCTTTAGGCATCAAAAAACCACGCTTAGCAGCGGGAAGTACAATTAACAACCCAATGAAACCGCCAATGAGTGAAGGGAACTCAGGCCCTAGAAATTTAGCAACCAAAAAATAAGGAATAGTAAAGCAAAGACCTGCAAAAATGGCAAATGGCCATACTTTAAGCCCTTCTATGAAGGAGCGTTTTTCACCAAAGAACCTTGTCAAAAAAGCACTTAAAATTAAAGGTATCAAAAACCCAATAAGCGCATGTACAAGGCCTACGTTAGCTGTAATCTGTAATAAATAATTTTCGGCAGTAGTAGGGGCAATGGACTGTGCTAAATCTTGTTTATCAGTAATACCAGACCAAACGCCAAGTAGTAGAGGCGTACCAACTGCACCGAATGATACGGGTGTAGATTGAATGATAAGAATAACCATGACCGATGCCATCGCTGGAAAGCCTAAAGCCAACAACAGCGGAGCACCCACTGCAGATGGTGTTCCGAATCCTGATGAACCTTCTACTAAAGAGCAGAACAACCATGCCACAATGATCGCTTGGACGCGCCTATCAGGTGAAATATCCATAAAGCCCTTACGTATGGCGACAAGAGCGCCGCTTTCTTTCAGCGTATTCAGCAGTAAAATAGCTGCGAATACAATGAATAAAATAGTAAGTGCCACAATAATCCCATTAACAGTAGCAGCCGCTACCTGAGCAGCACTAGCGTGCCAAATGAAAAAGGCTAGCAGAGCTGTCACCAAATAGGCAATACTCATAGCTATCTTAGCTGGCAGGCGCATAACTATGAGTAGTATGAATACAACGAGAATTGGCGCTAAGGCTAAGAAAGTGTACATAATTAACAGTCCTTATTGTTATTAACAGTCCTTATTGTTGTGTATACCAGCTTATTTTTTACTGGTTTTAAAGTCATACTAAGTTATTACTATAGTCAATACACTCTAAAAATGTCATAGCGCTACTGGGATGAATTTTGCGCAGCCTCTGGGAACGCAGCACGCAAGTAAAATTTATACCAGTAGCGCGTTTAAATCCATAACAGTTTTACATTCAGCTAACTATATTTATTAAGGCGTGTTAAACACGCCCTAATAGTTGCTCTTAGGTGCTTTCGCTGAGAATTGTATGTATATGATTTAACAGAGTGCAAGGTTAGAGAGTTGAGATTATTGATCAGTAAATCATTAGCATTAGTATAATCAATTTACCAAACAGAATATAAAAGTAGTCTAGCAAATATTGAAATACCATACTAGCTAAAATTAGCGGTAGATATTCTAATATAAGAAATTTAAAAGCTCTATAACATCAAAACAAAGTGCCGTTAGTTGTGAGCTAACAGTTGCTGTAAATCCATGACTGAAAATGGATAGTCTAATCGTTTTGATGGAGTCAAAATCACAGGGATAGACGTGGCAAAATCCATCATCAGCGCCTCATCAAAGTCTGCAATATCGATATGTTGGTAACTAATTAGTTGTACCGCCTGAAACTGAGTGACTATTTGTTCAGCGATATCACATAAATGACAGCCCGAGGTGCCCAGTAGCCACCATTGATTGTTATTTTCAGTGGTGTTGAGGCTTGGATTTGCTGCAATAACACGCGCTCGTAATACTTCTATATTATCATCGTACATGGTTAGTCTCTTATCTTCATACTGATTGCAAAGCGCTGATGCTCAGCACGCGCTTATTTAAAACATGAAATACTTTAACGGTCATTACATCATAAAGAAGTGGGGTAAATAATGACAGCGATTGTGAGATTAGGTAAGATGACCTGCTATTGATCGTTATTAATGACTAATGCTCAACAGTTAATGATTGGCTATATATAGCCCGTTTACAATCATTGATTCTTAGTTGATGTCTCATAGTCATTGATAGAGTATCAACCTTATCTTATTACTTTTTTAACCACTCGGATATCGCGCATGGCAAGTTTTGGCACATTTATCAAACGTCTGTTATTGGCAATTATGCTATTGGTTGTCGCATTCCATATATTGGTCGTTGGGCTACTATTAATTTGGAAAACGCAGCCAATTAACAACAGTATGTTTATGTTGACGCATCGCCTAACGGGCGGCACAGTCACTCAGACATGGGCTGAATATGATGCAATTGCCAAATCTGCCAAGCAAGCGGCGATTGTGAGTGAAGACTCGACGTTTAGTCAGCACAGTGGTTTTGACTTTAAAGGTATCAAAGCCGCGCAAAAGAAAAATGAAGAGACAGGTAAAATGTCTGCTGGTGGCTCAACGATTACTCAGCAATTGGCAAAGAACTTGTTCCTCACCTCGCATCGCTCTTATGTGCGTAAAGCTGAAGAGGCTGTCATCACTGTGATGATTGAGACGCTATGGGACAAACAGCGCATTATGACCGCTTACCTAAATGTGGCGGAGTTTGGCAACGGTATTTATGGTATAGACGCGGCAGCGCATCATTATTTCGATAAGTCTGCGGCCAACCTAAACCGAGATGAGTCAGCGCTTCTGATTGCGATGCTTACCAATCCAAAGTACTACGAAGACAATCAAGGCGATAAGCGTTTGCGTAACAAGCAACGTATTATCAAAAAACGCATGAAAAATGCGGTATTACCGCAAGCGTCTTAATCTTTTAAAAGAAGCCTTAACAACAAGAATAACGGGAAAGAATAATAGTTAATAACCTTTAAGACGATAGTATAAAGACGACGGCGTATCGATAACGCAAAAGGAGTAGTAACGTGGTAGAGATAAATAATAATCAGAACAGCGGTGATATGAACGAGATGATCGACGTTAATAGTGTGAGTGAAGATGGCAACGAAAACGTTAATAAAAATATGAGCGTAAGCAGTAACTATAATGATCTGACCGACATCGACTGGCAACGCTCAGAAGACGGCAGCTATTCACCCAGCAGTTATATCAATCGAGATTTGTCTTTATTACAGTTTCATCTGCGAGTATTAGCGCAGGCATCTAGTTCACGTCACCCATTGCTTGAACGCTTATTTTTCTTGATTATTTTTTCATCCAATCTTGATGAGTTTTTTGAGATTCGTGTCGCTGGTATCATGCAAAAGCTTAACATTGGTGATGTATCTACCAGTGCTCATGGCATGCGTCCTAGCGAAGTGTTAAACGAGATATCTATTATCACTCATGCTGCAATCAGCGAACAGTACCGTATTCTCAATGAGGATATCCTGCCAGCACTTGCGCTCGAAGATATTCGCTACCTCAAACGTGATGAGCTAAACGCTGAGCAGTCTGCATGGATGAAGCGCTATTTTACGGAGCAAGTCGTACCCGTATTGACGCCGATTAGTATTGATCCGGCACATCCATTCCCGCGTCTTGTAAATAAAAGCTTAAACTTTATCGCTACATTAGAAGGCAAAGACGCCTTTGGACGTGATATCAACTTGGCGATTGTGCCTGCGCCGCGCAGTCTACCGCGTGTGATTCGTCTGCCAGATGAGCTAACTGGTGGTAAAGAGCATCATGTGATGCTATCCGCTATTATTCATGAGCATATCGGTGAGCTATTTCCTGGGATGAGTGTGACAGGCTGTCATCAATTTAGGCTGACACGTAATGCCGATTTAGACTTGGCTGATGATGTTGAAGACATTGCCAAAGCACTAGAAGGCGAGCTTGAAAACCGTCGCTTTGGTGATAAGGTGCGCCTTGAGGTCACAACCGATTGCCCAACACATATCAGTGAGTATCTGCTTAATGAGTTTGAGTTGCATGACAATCAGCTATACCGTGTCAATGGCCCTGTGAATCTGACGCGCTTGCTATTTGACTTTAATATTCCTGCGCTGCGCTATCAGCCATTTACTCATGTAGTGCCAAAGGCATTTCGCCGAGAAATGGATAAGTCAGATAAATCGACCAGTATGTTTGCTGCCATGCGTAAAAGCGATGTGTTAGTTCATCATCCTTTTCATGCGTTCTCACCGATTATTAATTTACTTTGGCAAGCGGCCAGCGATCCTAAAGTATTGGCAATTAAACAGACTTTATATCGTTCAGGCACCAATTCGGAAATCGTCAAAGCACTTGCCGCCGCCGCTCGTAATGGCAAAGAAGTCACGGCTGTTATTGAGCTGCGTGCGCGTTTTGATGAAGCGTCTAATATCGCAGTTGCTAACTATCTACAAGAAGCAGGCGCGGTCGTGGTCTACGGTATCGTAGGTTACAAGACCCATGCCAAGCTCATGCTAATCGTACGCCGCGAGGACGATCGAATCCGTCGTTATGTTCATTTAGGCACTGGTAACTATCACGCGGCCAATGCCAAAGTCTATACGGACTATGGTCTGTTTAGCGCCGATCCTGATATCTCAGAGGACGTTCATAAAATATTCCAAGAGTTAACCGGCATGGGTAAGCCTGCCAACCTCAAAAAACTATTACATGCACCGTTTACTTTGCATGAGAAATTGATGAGCTTTATCGATGATGAAATCGCTCATACCAAAGCGGGTAAACGTGCTCATATCATTATAAAAGCCAATGCGCTCACTGAGCGCCGCCTCATTGATAAATTATATGATGCCTCGCAGGCAGGCGTTAAGATTGAGCTGATTTTACGGTCTATGTGTTGTTTACGTCCGCAAGTAAAAGGACTCTCTGAAAATATTACAGTACGTTCTGTTATCGGTCGGTTTTTGGAGCATACGCGCGTTTATTATTTCTATAATAATGGCGATGAGCGTCTATACTGCGGTAGTGCAGACTGGATGGATCGTAACCTATTCCATCGCGTAGAAGTGGCGTTCCCGATTGAGAACAAGAAACTGTTTAAGCAGATTTATCAAGATGGCTTGATTAACTACTTACAGGATAATACGCAAGCGTGGACACTTGATGGCACTGGCGTTTGGCAGCAGCTACAGCCAGCAGCAGGTGAGGAGCCACATGTCGCACAAGAGCATTTACTAAAAACAATTAATCGTGTCGAGGAATCTAGCTAATCCGTAAAAGCACCTTTAGGTGATAATCAACTATTCGATTATCTATCTAACCAAGCACTGGTAAATACTGGTGCTTGGTTTTTTTGTGCTCACCAATTGCAAAAGTTACAAACTGACTTGCAACCTCACAATTATTCACATATTGATACGGCAGTACACTGGTGCATTACCCAAGGTCATACCTATAATTAATATCAATTCCGACGCTACTTGAGAAGTATTGGTTGCTCATTTAAGCGTTGGTATAATCTCGAAACATATATCTATTTAATATTCCAAAACCACGTAATCAAATCATAATAATAGGAAATAAACCATGAGTACTACTAACGATGACAATTCAGATATCAAGCAAGCTGCAGAACAGGTAAATGGTCAGGAAGTTGGGAAGAACTTAGCAGAGAATAAAAAAGTCGACGCTCCTGAATCATTAAGCGAAGAAGAGCAAACGCCTTTTATCGATGATGATCTACGTACTGATAAGTAATCTACGACATCAATCACCGACCTAATATACGATAATAACCAATAATAAAGCGAGGGATACGCCATGACTATGCAAGAACCAGTAGCAACGGAAACAGAAGAAAGAGTAATCGTGGATGACCCTGCTGCTAACGAATTAGAAAACCCTAAAGATAGCTATGCAGGCCGCAAGCACAAGCCTGAAATAGATGGCCCTGAGCAAGACTCACAAGAGACTGACGAGGTGTATGCTGATCCACGTAAAGAAGAGAATCTTCCTGCAGGTGGCAAGAACGCAGCAGAACTAAGTGCTTATGACTTGAGCCGAAAAGGTAATGAGTAAAGGACTATAGATAACAGCGGGCCAACCAAATCGATAAAATTATAAATATAAAAAGAGGATATGATAATGCAAGCCAAAGACTCAGCAATAGACAAGACAAAGGTACTAGGATCTGACGATCATAGTGCAATTGAAAGAAATACTACTGAGAACAAAGGGACTGATACTTTTGATGAATCTGTGGTCGACTCAGAACACGTAAATGATAATGACAATCCAGCGCGCCAACCAGATCGCCGTGATCAAGAGGGCAGTACCGCGTTTGATGACAATATCAATGAAGATACTGTCGGTAGTGCAGCACCGAAGAGTGAAGGTATTAATGATCTAAATCGTTATGCCAATATCGATAACGCACAGACTCGTATTTTAAATCCTGATGAGAAAGATTAAACAGGAGTAAATTTCGAAAGGTATATAGTGTTCCTTGGGTTAGACGAGTAATTATTATAGTAGGGAGTACCAATGAATAACTCAAATAATGAAAGCGTCAATAGTGATCATAACTTAAAAGATGCAGATGACAATAATGGTATTGTCCCTGATGATGCATTACAAAAAGCAAATCCAGCCGCAGCAGAAAAGGCTACGGAAGATCATGATCCGCATAATGTCGCTAAAAGTAATAAACAGTATGACAGTCCATTGATGGAAGATAAAAAGTAAAAACTCACTACATCAATAGCTATTAGTATTTGTACATAAATACGCATTTGTACATAAACAGAAAGGCACTGTGTTTGGTAAGAGTATATAACTCGTATCAAACACAGTGCCTTTTTTGCTTACTATATTTTTACTTTCGACATTATATAGGTAGACATATTTAGGTAAGGCGTGGGTTTTAAGCAGGTGTACCACTATGAAAACGTAGCTCAGCATCTGGGCTACTTATTAATTCAGCCTCTACTTCCTTAAAGAAAGCAACTCGCTCATCGATATTCTCATCTGATAATGATTGAGCGAGTGCAAGATAATCTTCGAAATGACGACTCTCTGACTTGAGTAGATAACGATAATACTTCGCTAAGCGTTCATCATCAATGACTTCGGCCAACGCGGCAAAACGTTCACAAGAGCGTGCCTCAATAAATGCCCCAATTATTAATACATCAACCATCGCTGCTGGCTCGTAAGTGCGTTTGTGCTTCAACATACCCTTAGCATAGCGCCCAGCACTCAGATATTTCCACTCTTGACCGCGCTCATTCATGATACCTAGTACTTGCTCGTAGTGCAGCATCTCTTCACGTATCAGCTGCGCCAGTTTACGTTGCAAGTCATACGAGAACTCATAACGAAATATCAAATTCATGGCAGTGCCAGCGGCCTTTTTTTCGCAGTTAGCGTGGTCTTGAATGATCATAGGTAGGTTTGCAATCGCGGCATCTACCCAAGATTGCGTGGTTCGAGCACCTAAAAAGTTATAAACAGGAGATAAGTCTACCTTTATAGGAGTGCGCAGATGCGTAATATCGATACTGTCTTCTTCAGGCAGCTCTTTTTCGATTAAATCTGTTTCGGCACTATTATTTACAGTTTGAGAGATATTTTCTTCGACAGAATTTTTCTCAATGCCCTTGTCATCTATAGTATTTGCTGTTGATTGTAATGTTGCGAGGTCTTGTTGATTGATAGTCATAGTCTAAGGAAGCTTTATTTATGAATAGTAATACCAGTAATTATATCGTTAGTCTGACCTAGATACGATGCTAAATAACCGACAGTCACCAATAGGTATTTATTAATAGATAACGGTTAAGCATAATTAAAGGTATCAATGATTACTTACTGTTTATATTAATTTTGCTGCATCTAATTTCTAGATGATGATTATAGCTCCTAGAGTAGGCCACTTATAGACTATCATTATTAAACAGCCTAAGTATTTACTTAGTGAATGGTGTTTCCTTGTTAATTTTATTATTTGATAGTAGGATGAGATTTTGCTCTTTAAGCATTTCGTTTTACTAGAACATCAAATTTGTAGATATATCTTCTCAGAAAAATTAGAGAATCAAAGATTCCACAATGAATGAGATATGAACGTTTAAACCTCCCAAGATTAAAAAATCTTAAACAGTTACTGTCACAACTCAGTATTAGTACCCCTCACGAACAGATAAGGATAACAATATGAGCCAGTCTTCTAACACCAATCGTATTCAAAAAGGCAGTCTTGCCATCGATCAGCAGTTATATGACTTTATTGAAAACGAAGTGCTACCGAAAGTCGGTGTGGATTCAGACGATTATTGGTCAGGTTTCGAAAAGGTTATTAAAGAATTTACCCCGCGCAATAAAGCGTTGCTTGCGACTCGTGACAAGATTCAAGCGCAGATTGACCAGTGGCACCTAGATAATCCTGCAAAAGATGGCGAAATCGACTATCCAGCTTATAAGACATTCCTACAAGAAATTGGTTATTTGCTACCTGAAGGCGAAGCATTTACGGTTGATACCAAAAACGTCGATGATGAAATTGCGCACATTGCAGGGCCGCAGCTAGTCGTACCAGTTCGTAATGCTCGTTATGCGCTTAACGCGACCAATGCGCGTTGGGGTAGCTTATACGATGCTTTGTATGGCACCGATGTTATCAGTAGTGACAATGGCCAAGAAGCGGGTGGTAGCTATAATCCTACTCGCGGTGCCGCTGTTGTCGCTTACGCCAAAGCGTTCTTAGATGAGCACTTCACACTAGCATCAGGCTCTTACAATGATGTGACTGGCTTTAAAGTACTCGATGGCAAGCTCGAGGTCGTACAAAGTGATAGCAGTACCGAGCTAAAAGATACGGCTAAGTTTGTTGGCTTTGTCGGGGAAGCTGAAGCTCCTACAGGTGTACTGTTAAAGAACAACGGCTTGCATGCTGAGATTCAAATCGATAGTAATCATCCAGTGGGTAAAGACGATCCAGCAAATATCAAGGATGTACTGCTTGAATCTGCCATGACAGCTATTCAGGATTGTGAAGATTCAGTCGCTGCGGTAGATGCAGAAGAAAAAGTCGAAGTCTATCGTAATTGGCTTGGCTTAATGAATAGCGACCTACAAGAAACCTTTGAAAAAGGCGGCAAGACGCGTACACGTAAGCAAAACCCAGATCGTGAATATAACACGCCAGATGGTGGCAAGCTGATCTTGCCAGGTCGTTCGCTATTATTAATTCGTAACGTCGGTCACTTAATGCAGAACCCTGCCATCTTAGTCGATCTAGGCGATGGTCAAGAGCAGATATTTGAAGGCTTAATGGATGGCTTAATCACGCCACTATTATCACTTAATGATATCAAAGGCAAAAACGAGCTATCAAACTCGCGTCAAGGCTCAATGTATATCGTGAAGCCAAAAATGCATGGCCCTGAAGAAGTTAAAATGGCCAATGACTTATTTAATGCATCAGAGGATCTATTAGGTCTAGAGCGCAATACGCTTAAAATCGGCATCATGGACGAAGAGCGCCGTATGACGGTGAACTTAAAAGAAGCAATCCGCCAAGCTAAAGAGCGCGTTATCTTTATTAACACAGGTTTCTTAGATCGTACTGGTGATGAGATGCATACCAGCATGAATGCAGGTCCATTTGTACCAAAAGGCGAGATGAAATCGCAAGCATGGCAGCCTGCTTACGAGCAGTGGAACGTCGATATCGGTCTAGAGACAGGCCTACAAGGTCGCGCGCAAATCGGTAAGGGTATGTGGGCTAAGCCTGATGAAATGAAAGAGATGATGGATACTAAGGCTGCTCATCCTAAGTCTGGTGCTAGCACTGCGTGGGTACCATCACCAACGGGCGCTACCTTGCATAGCATACACTATCATCAAGTAAGCGTGGCTGATGTACAAGACACGCTAAAATCACGCGAGCGTGCTAGCTTGGATGACATCTTGACCATTCCATTGGCAAAAAATACCAATTGGACAGAAGAAGAGAAGCAGCAAGAGCTTGAAAATAATGCTCAAGGTATCTTAGGGTATGTGGTACGTTGGGTAAACCAAGGCGTAGGCTGTTCCAAAGTACCTGATATCAATGATGTTGGCTTGATGGAAGATCGTGCTACCTTACGTATCTCTAGCCAGCATATTGCCAATTGGTTACATCATGATGTGGTAAGCGAGCAGCAAGTGATGGACACAATGAAACGTATGGCAAAAGTCGTCGATGAGCAAAATGCAGGCGATAGTGATTACCAGCCAATGGCAGATAACTTTGATAACTCTTATGCATTTAAAGCAGCCTGTGATTTGGTCTTTAAAGGACGCGAGCAGCCTAGTGGTTATACTGAACCATTGTTGCATCAAGCGCGCCTTGATCTAAAAGCCAATGCTTAGAGAGGCCGGCTTAGCAATGGGTATTTTAGCGTATGCTGAAGCCTAAGGTGTAGTATCTAATCTTGCTCGTTTGTAACGCTAAATATGTCATAAATACGCTGGTCGATTCTTCATAAGCGCTATTTATTTATCAATGGATAGCGCTATTTCTTGGGCAATTATTTTGTTTTTATTAAAATATTTTAATACTATAAGTAATGATATTAATCAATAAAAGCGCTATCTGCTTGAGTAGATAGCGCTTTTTTTTGTAGCTATTTGGATTTTATAGGTGACTTGTCATTTGATACTGGGGGTATCGAAAAAGCGAAAAAATATGTTGCAAATTATGTCAAAGTTGTTATGCTTGTACTCGAAGTATGAGTTTGGTAACGGATGTTACGCAATGGAGTGATAAAGACCAAACGTTACATGGCAGTTGCGTTGTTTAATCCCAGTCATGTGTGTCATGGTTTTTTACCTTACTGTAATAGAAATTCGCCACACTTGTTTCTGACTAATCTCGGTAGCCAGTTACACATTATATCTTTGAGGATTTGTGACGATACCATTATGGGCGCCAGCTAATAATAGCTTGCTCATTACTAAAATTGTAAAGTGGAGATACCCCCATGAAAAAACTACTTTTAGCGACAGCAATCGCCGCCCTATCTGTATCTGCAGCACAGGCAGCACCTACCGTTTATGGTAAAGTATTCGTTACTACTGATTACGTTAATGCTGAAATTGATGGTCAGAATATGGATAATAATAACAGAATTAATGAAGACAACGGTTCATTACAAGTTAATTCTAATATTTCACGTTTAGGCTTCAGAGGCTCTGAAGCGATAACGGCCAACACTGACGTAATTTACCAATTAGAGTACGGCGTTAAAGTTGATGATAGTGGTAGCGATAACATTGGCTTCAAAAGTCGTGATACTTATTTAGGTTTAAAAAATAAAGACTTCGGTGAATTCCGCTTTGGTCGTAACTACACAGTCATTGACTATATCAATAACGTATCAGTTAATGAAGGTTATTGGGATAATCTTGGCTCTAGTACTCTGAACAACAACGACAGCTTTGCTAATATTTTGACCCCGACCGTTGGTAACCGTATCAATAATTCAATCGTTTGGAAAGCGCCTAAATACAATGACCTACCATTAGCGCTTGCGCTGATGTATGGTGCTGATGAAGACTTTATATCTGAGAGTGATCGTGACGCAGGCTATGGTGCCTCATTGATGTTTGATCCAGGTACAGGCATTACCGCTGGTATTGCTTATGAGCAAGACATGAGTGTTAGTGGTGATATTATCCGTGGCAGTGCTAGCGTCGATTTAGGTAAATATATCGCAGCTCCTGTAAAGTTAGGCGTTCTATATCAAGAAGCTGACTATGCCGGTACTACTACTGCAACAGAGGACGGTTTAGTGGTGAGTGCTGAAATGGGTCTTTCGAATTTTGCCCGTCCAGCCTCTGTTTATATTCAGTATGACAAAACCGACAATATCAGTGGTCTTGAGAATAATGACTCAAATCAAGTCGTTGTAGGTGGCAAATATGCGTTTAAAAATAATATGATCGCTCATGCCTATGCTGGTCTAAATTCAGCGGAATTAAACAATGGTCGTTTTGGTTCGAGAGACGAAGACGGCAATGTTAATGAAATCGACTTACGTGGTGATATTGATGTACTCGCTATCGGTGGCGGTCTAGAATACTTATTCTAATCTAACCATTAGAATCTAAATAAAAAACTCATCCTTCGGGGTGGGTTTTTTTGTTTTGTAATCAATACTGTGTCTTGAACAACAGCGTGTCTTAAATAACAGAATCCGTAAAATTAATAATAACATTTGTGTAAATTTTGGTTTTTTCACCTTACTGTAATATTTGGTTGGTAAAGTTGTGTCTAAGTAATGCTTCTAGCTCATATATATAAATGTTCTATAGGGTAGTCACCCTGCCATTATATATATCGGCCAATCTTAACCAATTTATCAAAAAAATTGTAAAGTGGAGATGTCTTTTGAAAAAACTATTTTTAGCCTCATCAGTCGCAATGCTATTAGTATCTACAGCTCAAGCGGCACCGACTGTTTATGGCAAAGCATTTGTTACCGCCAACTATGTCAATGCTTCATTCGAACGAGAAGCTATGGACGATAGTAGTATAAGCATTAATGAAGACAACAGTTCAGTAGAAATCGCATCAAAATCTTCACGTATTGGTTTCAAAGGTTCTGAAGCCATGACTGCCAATACTGATGTGATCTACCAATTAGAGTATGGAATCAAGGTTGATGATAGTGGCAGCAGTAACATCGGTTTTAAAAGCCGTGATACTTATCTGGGTCTAAAGAATAAAGACCTTGGCGAATTCCGCTTTGGTCGTAACTACTCAGTCGTTGATTATATCGATAATGTCACGGTCAATGAAGGTTACTGGGACAATGTGGGTGCTAGTAGTTTAAGCAAAAATACACTAGCCAATGCTTTAACCTTAGCTGATGGTTACCGAGTTAATAACTCTATCGTCTGGAAAGCGCCTAAATACAATGAGTTACCATTAGAGCTTGCGTTGCAGTATGGTGCTGATGAAGACTTTATATCTGACGATAATAGTCGTGACAGCGGCTATGGTGCCTCATTACTATTTAATCCAGGCAATGGCTTTACGGCTGGTGTTGCTTATCAGAGTGATCTGGCTACTAAAAATCCCAGTAGTACTAATACGGGCGGCGATATGATCCGTGGGACGGCTACTGTCGATCTAAGTAATTATGTTGCTTATCCAGTAAAAGTGGGCGCTCTATACCAACAAGCTGATTTTGATGATACTAATGAAACTGAAAAAGGATTGATATTAAGTGCTGAGATGGGTCTAAGTAACCTCGCTCGTCCAGCCTCAATATATGCACAGTACAATAAAACGGATAACTTAAGAGGCATTAATGAAAATAATTCAGATCAAATCGTCGTAGGCGGTAAATATAGCTTTAGAAAGAATATAATTGCACATGCTTATGTCGGTAATAACACTGCAGACTTAAAAAATGATCTTTTCATTGCTGGTCAAGATGACGGTGATAAAGATATTCTTGTCAGAGCGCGTGGTGATGCTAGCGTCTTCGTGGTCGGTGCTGGTCTAGAATACAAATTCTAATCTAAACATTAGAAAACGTATTATAAAAAACTCATCCTTCGGGGTGAGTTTTTTTGTTGTGACCTTTTTAAAGCCGCAGTGGGTTATAATAGCTACGTATTTACGATGATTACGCACTTATGACAATTAAGCGTTAAAAACTGAGTGTTTTAAAGAGTTTGCGCTTTTGCCCTATATTTTGTGGCGTATTTTTAGTAAAATCCTTCTTTACCAATTACCGACAGAGTACTATGACCAAGTTTATATTCGTGACCGGTGGGGTAGTGTCCTCACTAGGAAAAGGTATCACCGCAGCTTCTCTTGCAGCGGTCTTAGAAGCACGTGGCGTGACTGTCACGATGACCAAAATGGATCCGTATATTAACGTCGATCCAGGTACAATGAGTCCGTTTCAGCATGGTGAGGTATTCGTCACCGAAGATGGCGCAGAGACCGATCTAGATTTGGGTTATTACGAGCGCTTCTTGCGTCACTCAAAAATGAGTAAGAGTAATAACTTTACCAGTGGCCGTATTTATCAGAATGTGTTGAATAAAGAACGCCGTGGTGAATATCTAGGCGGTACTGTACAGGTTATTCCACATATTACTGATGAAATCAAAAACAAAATCCTTGCCAGTGGCGAAGGGTATGATATCGCTATTATCGAAATTGGCGGTACGGTTGGTGATATCGAGTCACTACCATTCATGGAAGCCGTACGTCAGATGCAAGTAGAGCTTGGCCGTAATAGAGCCATGCTAATGCATCTTACTTTAGTACCGTATATTGCTAGTGCGGGTGAGACCAAAACTAAGCCAACGCAGCATTCAGTAAAAGAGCTACGCTCTATTGGCCTACAGCCTGATATCTTAATCTGCCGCTCTGACCATCACATCTCACAAGACAACCGTCGCAAGATTGCGCTGTTTACCAACGTTGAAGAGCGTGCAGTCATTATGTGTGAAGATGCACAGAGTATCTATCAGATACCGCGTACATTGCACGAGCAAGATCTTGATGATTTAATCTGTGAGCGTTTCGGTCTTGATGTGCCTGAAGCTGATTTGAGCGATTGGGATAAAGTGGTTGAAGCACAGTTGAATCCAGAAGGAACAGTGACTGTTGCGATGGTTGGTAAATATGTCGAGCTTCCAGATGCTTATAAGTCTATTAACGAAGCATTGCTACATGCAGGTATCACGCATAAAGTAGACGTGAAGATTGACTACATCGATGCTGAACGTCTAGAAGATGACGATACTTTGCTTGCGCAGCTAAACGATGCTGATGCTATCTTAGTACCAGGCGGTTTCGGTGAGCGCGGTACTATGGGTAAAATAAAAGCCATTACTTATGCTCGTGAAAACAACGTTCCGTATCTAGGCATTTGTCTTGGTATGCAGTTGGCTGTGATTGAGTATGCGCGTAATGTACTTAACATTAATGCGAACTCTTCTGAATTTGATCGTAAGACAGCTGAGCCTATCATTGGTCTGATCACTGAATGGTTAGATGAGCGCGGCGAGCTGCAGATTCGTAGTGATGATTCAGACCTTGGTGGCACGATGCGCCTAGGCGCACAGCAAGCAGAGCTAGTTTCTGGCAGTAAGCTAAGCCAAATTTACGGTGCGAGCAATATCACTGAGCGTCATCGCCATCGCTATGAGATGAACAACCGTTATATCGAGCCGTTAGAGCAAGCAGGTATGACCATCTCTGGTTATTCTGCCAAGCAGCATTTGGTAGAGTCGGTTGAGATTTCTGAGCACCCATGGTTCGTTGCTGTACAGTTTCATCCAGAGTTCACTAGCTCACCACGTGGTGGTCATCCACTATTTAATAGCTTTGTAAAAGCAGCGAAGAACCATAACGAAGCGAAATAGCTCTCAAAATGTAATCTATGTTGAAAGCATTTATTATAAAAAAGACTGATCTTCGGATTGGTCTTTTTTTTGTTTAATTCAGGCTGTTTGTTGTTATTAATCAGCAATCATCTTTACTAATGACGTCTAATTACGCTTGCATACTTTTTTTAATTAGCCTATCGGTTACAATATGGGACAGACATATTAATAACAAAATAAGAGGTAATGGCTTCATGGAAAACTTATTGACCGCACAATCACATATCACGCTCAACACTCCTAACAACGATACGATTAACATTGGTAACGACCAGCCTTTTGTATTGTTCGGTGGTATGAATGTTTTAGAATCTAAAGAATTGGCATTTGAGATTGCTGAGCAGTATGTTGATATCTGCAAGCGCTTGGGTATTGGCTATGTTTTTAAAGCGAGCTTTGATAAGGCCAATCGTTCAAGTCTGCATTCGTATCGTGGGCCTGGTTTAGAGCAAGGTATCGATTGGTTAGGTCAGATCAAAGAAAAATTCCAAGTACCGATTATCACCGATGTGCATGAACCACATCAAGCAGCACCAGTCGCTGAGGTGGCTGATATTATTCAGCTACCTGCATTTTTGTCGCGTCAGACAGACCTAGTGCATGCGATGGCAAAAACAGATGCCATTATTAATATCAAAAAGGCGCAGTTTTTGGCTCCTCACGAGATGCGTCATATCGTCAATAAGTGCCTAGAAGGTGGTAATGATAAATTGATACTTTGTGAGCGTGGTAGTGCCTTTGGCTATAATAATTTGGTAGTGGATATGCTTGGTTTTGATACTATGAAGCAGATGGATATACCGGTATTCTTTGACGTGACGCATAGCTTACAACAGCCAGGTGCACGTAGTGATAGTGCTGGTGGACGTCGTGAGCAGATTACAACGCTTGCCCGTGCAGGTATGGCTACAGGGTTGGCAGGGTTATTTTTAGAAGCGCATCCAAACCCAGAAACTGCAAAGTGTGATGGTCCATGTGCGCTGCGTATGAGCCAACTAGAGCCGTTCTTACGTCAACTTAAGCAAATTGATGATTTGGTCAAAGGTTTTGAAGTATTGGATACTCATTGATACGGTACGTAATAAGAGGGCTATACAATGGCAATTCAAATGGCACAAGTAAGCATCGAAAATATCGATGATGCAGAAGGCTTAGATAGTGTAATGACCGCGCTTAAGAATATCTCAGGCGTGACGGCTATTAATTTGGATCCCAAGCATAATGTCGCAACAGTAAGCTATGATGATACAGATACTAGTATCCATGCCTTAACAGCAGCGATTAGTATGGTGGACTATGTGACTCAGCCATTTCCGATTGATTCACCGCAGAACCCGCACCATAATGATTTATAATTAAAAATAGCTATTGCTATAAATTTGTTGATGCGCTCTTTTACGTTTTTATTAATAAGTTACTGTCTCGTTAATAGCATCTCGTTAATAAAGCAACAACCAAACAGTCTTGTTGTCGAGGATAATAGGGCTTATGCTTATTTAATGTAGCTTTGATAGTTGCTCTTACTTTGATAACTTAAAAAGTGTCAAAGTAAGTATTAACAGAATCACTATTAGAGTTACTCATTACTAATAAAAATAAGGAGCCCAATATGGCAGATCAAACACGTATTATTAAAATTGACGGTATGACTTGTGGCGGATGCGTAGCAAGCGTACATACGGCAACAGCCGATATTGATGGATTAGAGACTATTACTGTTGACCTCGCTGATAACCTAGCGACGATAACCTTTGATGATAGCAAAACCAGTGCAGAGGCTATTGCTTCAGCTATTGATGATGCCGGATTTGAGGCGACAGTTGCTAACTCATAAATCTCATCACTTATTTACAAAACCAGCTAACATGTTATTACAAGCATGATAGCTGGTTTTTTAATGATTAACGATTATGAGCATTGATACATTGATACATTGATACATTAAGATATTGCTACTTTGTCTAAAATACTCATACTGAATACAATATAACCCAATTGCTTTATTTGAATTGTTTGCCCACCCACGGATATTTTATCGTGGTTCCTACAAATTTATAGGCACCATGACGAGTTTTATTTATGAACGATACCACCCGTACTACCAAAGATGAGTCTTATGATGTCGAAACTGATGTTGAGTCCAACACGCCACTTACACCGCAACGCGCGCATTTGCAATTGGCGATTGATGGCATGACTTGTCAGGCCTGCGCCTCAAGAATCGAGAAGGTGCTTAACAAAAAGCCTGCGGTGTATGAGGTAAGTGTGAGTTTTGCTGGCGAGACTGCCAATGTTGATTATGATCCAACCCAGACGACGCCCGAACAGGTGACAGAGTGGGTAAATAAAACAGGCTTTGTGGCTAATGTGCAGGCAGCCGATAGCTTATTTGCTCAGACTGACGAAGATACTGCCACTCAATATCCATGGCGTTTGATCGGATTATGGGTTTGTTTGGTGCCATTTTTAGTGGGTATGGCAGGTATGTTGACGGGTTCTGGTATGGCGTGGATGCCGCCAGTCTGGGTTCAGTTTATTTTAGCGACTGTAGTACAGTTTGGTTTGGCATTGCCGTTTTATAAGAGCGCATGGGCATCTATAAAAGGTGGCCTTGCCAATATGGATGTGCTGGTGGTCATTGGTACAATGACGATATGGGCGTATTCGACTTATCTTTGGCTCACGCATGGCGATGGTACTTTAAACAGTCTATTGCAAAGTGGGCATTTGGGCGAACACGGTGCGAGTAATAGCCCAGCCGTATATTTTGAAGCAGGGGTGATGGTCATTGCCTTTGTACGTACAGGTAAATATCTTGAGGAACGTACCAAGAAGCACAGCCTAAACAGTATTGATTTATTATTGTCATTGACACCTGATGAAGTAGAGCAGCAGCAGCCAAATGGTGAATTTCATAATATTGCGTTATCTGATGTACAAGTAGGTGACGTCCTACGTGCAAAACAAGGCAGCCGTGTCGCTACGGATGGTACCGTCATAGAAGGCAGCGGCTGGTGCGTGGAGAGTCATTTAACTGGCGAGTCGGTAGCTCTCAAAAAAGAACAAGGCGATGGATTGCTGGCAGGTGCTTTGGTAGAGAATGGTAGTCTACTGTATCGTGTCAGTGCAAAGGGCAGTGATACGAAACTCGGCGATATGGTACAAGCGTTGAGTGATGCACAAGGTTCAAAAGCCAATCTAGCGCGTCTCGCGGATCGAGTAACGGCTATTTTTGTTCCTATAGTAGTAACGATTGCATTGATCACCTTTGGGGTTACATGGTGGCTAACAGGTATGGTTGATACTGCACTAATGCACGCGGTATCGGTATTGGTTATTGCTTGTCCTTGTGCGCTTGGTTTGGCCACGCCAGCGGCGATCATGGCTGGTATGGGCGTTGCCGCGCGTCATGGTGTTTGGTTCAAAGATGCGCAAAGTCTTGAGGCAGCAGGTAATATCGATACGGTAGTACTCGATAAAACAGGTACATTAACTATTGGTAAACCTACTATCGTCGATCATGTCATGGTTGATAAATCGCTTGCTGTGGACGATGTATTGCAGATTGCCGCCAGTGTCGAGGCGCATGCCAGTCATCCACTAGCAACTGCTCTGGTAAACACAGCTAAAGACCGTCAACTGTCTCTATTTAATGTGACTGACATCAGTGTGATAAAAGGCGCTGGTATACAAGCAAATATCGAAGGTCTTGGGCTGATAAAAGTGGGTACGGCAGAGTTTGCGAACTTGACGTTGCCAAGATTTATGCCAAAAGTATGGCAAATTGCCAGTACCGTTGCGATTAGTATCAATGATGAGCCATTAGGTGCATTTGCCTTAGCTGATGATTTAAAGGCAGATACGCCGCAAGCAATCAATGCACTACAAGATGCGGGTATCAATGTGATCTTGATGAGTGGTGATAAGCAGTCCGTTGTCGATCATGTAGCAGGGCAGTTGGGTATTGATAAGGCTTATGGCAAGATGAGCCCGCGTGACAAGGCCAGTCAAATTGCACTATTGCAGACTGCTGGTCATAAGGTAGCGATGGCAGGAGACGGCGTCAACGATGCGCCAGCAATGGCCACCGCTGATGCCAGTTTTGCAATGTTTGAAGGGACTGATGTCGCGCAGCACAGCGCTTCTGCACGTCTCATGGGTGAGTCGCTCATGCATATCGATGCGGCACAAAAAATCGCTCAAGCAACGCTACGCAATATTAAACAAAATCTGTTTTTTGCCTTTATTTATAACTGTCTTGGTATTCCGCTTGCTGCATTTGGGTTTTTAAATCCGATGATTGCTGCCGCTGCTATGGCGCTTAGCTCCATCTCAGTACTCATGAATGCACTACGATTGACACGGTTTAAGACAGAGGTTGAGCTAGATAATACGATATCAACCTCTCATACGGATAAAGAGCATTTAGCAAAAGGATAGCTATCATATTTGCTTTAAGCTTCTATAAATATAAAACAGATAGCCATCGCATATATGTATCTCTAAGATTGTTTTTATGACGGCAAGTCGGTGTAAGATAAGGGAAGTTTGGTAAAATATATGCTATGATGCCAAGCACTATAGCCGACTATTAATCTGCTTGATACACCTCTAATTGCTGGGTAACTATAGCCACAAGATGGAAAGGTATGAAGGGTTTTTAGGATTACGCGCTATATGATATTTTGCTTTATCTTTTTTGTATGCTAGCTGCCGTTATTTATCTCACAAACTTGGCATGACCAAAGGAATTAACAGACATTATGTACGCTGAAGAAACCAACAACGTCACCGCAATTAAAGACATTCGCGCTCGTGAAATTTTAGACTCGCGCGGCAACCCAACTATCGAAGCTGATGTTATCTTAGCTGACGGTACTGTCGGCCGTGCTGCTGCTCCAAGTGGCGCATCAACAGGCTCACGTGAAGCGCTTGAGCTACGTGATGGCGACAAGACCCGCTTTATGGGTAAAGGCGTCAAAAAAGCCGTTTCTAATGTCAACAGTCAAATCCGCAGTGCCTTGATTGACAAAGATGTGACTGAGCAACAGGCCATTGATGATGCCATGATTGCGCTAGATGGTACAGAAAACAAAGAAAGCTTGGGTGCTAATGCTATGCTAGCTGTGTCACTTGCGACAGCCAAAGCGGCAGCCAAGTCACAGAATCTACCATTACATCAGTACATTGCCAATCTACGCAATCAAACGTCGTTGACCATGCCTGTGCCGATGATGAACATCTTGAACGGTGGTGAGCACGCGGACAACACAGTTGATATCCAAGAGTTTATGATTGAGCCTGTGGGCTTCACTAGCTTCTCAGAAGCGCTGCGTGCTGGTACAGAGATTTTCCATAGCTTAAAGTCAGTATTGAAATCACAAGGTCTCAACACTGCCGTTGGTGATGAAGGTGGTTTTGCACCTAACCTACGTAGTAACGAAGAAGCCATCACGGTTATCATGCAGGCGATTGAACAAGTCGGCTACAAAGCTGGTGAAGATATTCATCTTGCGCTAGATTGTGCGGCTAGTGAGTTTTACAAAAACGGTCAATACGTTTTGGCAGGCGAAGGTAACAAAGCCTTTGATAGCCAAGGGTTCTCAGATTACCTAGTTGGGCTGGCACGTCAGTATCCTATTATCTCTATCGAAGATGGTCTTGATGAGTCAGATTGGGATGGTTGGAAGTATCTGACCGAACAAATTGGCGATAAAGTCCAATTGGTTGGGGATGATTTGTTCGTAACCAATCCTGCAATCTTGCAAGAAGGTATCGATAAACATATTGCCAATGCAATTTTGATTAAATTTAACCAAATTGGCACCTTGTCAGAAACGCTAGATGCGATTTATATGGCTAAGAAAAATGGCTATGCAACCATCATTTCACATCGTTCAGGTGAAACGGAAGACAGCACCATCGCAGACTTGGCAGTTGGTACAGCGGCAGGCCAGATCAAAACTGGCTCACTCTGTCGTTCAGACCGCGTAGCGAAGTACAACCAATTGCTACGTATCGAGCAGCAAGTACGTGCAAGCTATCGTGGCCGTGAAGAATTTATCGGTCTACGTGGCTAAAAGTTTGACTGGATCTTTGGCGTATAATATATGTTAAGTAATGTACGCTAAAAAGCCTAAACTCATCAGCTGAAGTCAATATTTGGGCGATATATAATCATTTGTATATCGCCTAATCAGCTTAAATTTTACTATCCTCTTTTATACCGTTTGGCGTTATCACCTTATGAAATATTTTAGCCAATTTATACTACTTGCTTTAGCCGTTGCAGTGCTTTTAGGATTGCAATATCAGTATTGGTTGGGTGAAAATGGCCGTTTTGAACACAATAAGTTGACAGCTCAAATTGAAGAGCAACAACGTTTGAATGACAATCAAGTTGCAGCAAACAACTTACTACGCACCGATGTCCAAGACTTAAAAACGGGGCTTGAGGCCGTAGAAGAGCATGCTCGCTTAGATTTAGGTTTAATCAAACCGAATGAGACTTTTGTCCAAGTATCCACCGCACCAACCACGCACAGCAACTATTAGCTTTATAAATACACTAGCTTTCACGAATACACTAGCTTTCACGAATACACTAGCTTTCACGAATACACTAATTTTTACGACATGAATTAATTTTCATGATGCAGCATCATAATGTTGTTATCTGACATCATTCATCATACTTAACACCTGCTTTATTCCTCTTTACATATACTGTCATGGGCTCAAACCATGAGTACACCACTATGAATACAACCCCTAATATACATGCCATGATCGTCGCAGCTGGTCGCGGTAGCCGTTTTGGTGCATCTATCGCCAAGCAATATACAATGCTAGAAGGTCAGACGCTGTTGCAGCATAGCGTGGCACGACTTGCTTGTAGCGATTACATCGATAGGTGTCTATTGGTCATATCAGCCGATGACAGCACGGCTCAACAATTAGAGTTTGCACTTCCTGTACGCTATGCAGTCGGCGGAGCAGAGCGTTGGCAGTCAGTACAGGCAGGTGTTGAAGCGATTAGTCAGACAGGTGCTGATGATTCAGATTTGGTGCTTATTCACGATGCAGCACGTCCTGCTGTACCAAGTTCAGATATCGATCAAGTGATTGAAGCAGCGATGCTGGAGCCTTACGGCGCTATTCTAGCGACACCAGTGGCCGATACGTTAAAAGCTTCCTATCAGCAAGCTACCTCCGCAGAAGAGAGTCGTCCACATTCTTATACCAAATCTACTATTGATCGTAGTAATATATGGCAAGCACAAACCCCGCAAGTATTCCGCTTAGGTCAATTAAGAAAAGTCCTAAATCATGTGTTTGAACATCAGCTAAGCATCACAGATGAAGCCAGTGCTTTTGAACAACTAGGTTTACCAATACGCTTAGTCTCTGGTAGTCGCCAGAATATAAAACTGACCTATCCTGATGATGCGGTACTGTTAACAGCGATTATGGCGCTTCAGTCTTAGTTTCAACTCTGCTTCCGCTAACGAGCATCAGTTTTACTCCTTTTATACTTAATGGTGGCCATGATAAGAATTATGGCTTCAGTAGCCACTATATCCTCGTTAGACTTTTCTGTACTATTCTTAAAAATTAATGAATCCAAAAATCAACTATTACTAAAGCCTATACCCAGAATATATATAATCTACTTTGGAATATAATATGGTTATTACATATGTTTTTGTGTCTGAGCGGGCCTATGTCCAGTAATAGGTTGCTTTAATGACCAAACTAACCTATGATGTAACTAACTTAATACAATTAATATAAAAACTTATAAAATCAATAATATATCAGACCGATTCATTACGCTTAGTTATGTTGTCTCTATATTTTTTCTGAAGTTAGTATGATTGTTTTAGCGACATTTACCTGATAATAGGGAGAAGCTGATTGTCAACAATCAACGATTCAACAAACCCAGTAACGACAGATCTCTGCCAGCTTGTATATATAAGCCGGATTACCTCTACTGGTCTTTCAAGTCCTAGCACGCTTAATGATATCTCAGAGACCGCGGTTGAACGCAATCAAATAGATAATGTCACCGGTATTCTTTGCTATGGCAATGGCTACTTTTTACAGTGCGTCGAAGGATCAGAGCAGGCACTAACCAACCTAAAAAATCGTTTGTTGGTAGATGATCGACATAAAGAGTTAAAGATTTTAGATTTTTCTGAAATTACCAAACGTCGTTTTGCCAGTTGGTCATTACGTTCGATTACCCTTGAGCGTTGGATGACTAAAGAGCCTGAGCTTAAAAAGTTAATGCCATTTAAGCCGTATGAGTGGGATTCTAATGAGTGGCAGAAGTTCTTAGACATATTGCAGGGCTACTATGAAGAGCAAACAAGAAGAACAGGTAACGTTGATACGCCTCCTGTCAAATACAGTACGCTAGGGGTGACTCTAAGTAAAGTTGTAGGGCAGCATCAGGCGTTCTTTTTGATCCAGACGATATTGGGATTAATGATAGTTGCTACGTTGCTATGGTTGCTGCTGTAATCGATAAATATGAATAAAGTTCCCATTGAGCCAAGCTATATTTACAATTAATAAGACAACCAAAAGAAAAAGCCAGCATTCAATTAATGCTGGCTTTTTTATTTAGAAGAATAAGTTGGCTTTTAATGACAGACATAAAAAAACCCAGTTCATAATAAATCATGAACTGGGTTTTTGGTGGTACGCTTGTTAGTCTAATCTAATGCTAAGCAATAGTGCTAACAAGTGACGCCAAATAGTGGCGTCCCCAGGGGGATTCGAACCCCCGTTACCGCCGTGAAAGGGCGGTGTCCTAGGCCTCTAGACGATGGGGACTAGTAACAACACTTCAACTGCTTTCACCATTTATGCTGAAGTGGTGCGTATTTTAATAGCGACGGCGCTTCCTGTCAAGCCTTTTTCTACGTCTTTTTAAAATTAAATATCTTTTTTTAATTGCGCGACGAGGATGTAGGTCATTTCGCTTTAAATGATAGCGAATCCATAAAGAAGTACAGGCGCTAATCGTCAATGCGAGCAGCATATAACCGAGAATGGTGCCCCATAACTTGAGCTGTGGATCCATAATAAAGTCCCTCCTATTAATCTTGATAGTGCTTGCTATCAAGACAGTGTGAGCAACTTGAACCATCTATAGGATATAACTACATCGCTTAAGAGTGATATTTTATCATCAGACCGTTATTCATATCGAATAAAACAACTACGTTTTTCATCACGAAAATAGTTCCGTCTATTTATTATGATATCAATCATATCCCTATTGATTGCCAAATCAAGATGTCAAAGTCATCAAGTATTACAAATAGCACTATTATGTATGATTGGCAATATAAGATATGTGACTTATTGACTGTCGCTATCAGCTGACTCTTCTTTCGCGTCTTCATTGTGCAGCGCATTGGCCAACATAGGGTAGTTATTCAGTATATGACAGAATAGCTCAGCAGTCTTTTGAGTGTCATACAGAGCTGAGTGAGCATTCTTACCATCGAACTCTAACCCTGCTGCTTTACAAGCGCGCGCTAGGACAGTTTGACCAAACGCCAATGCTGATAAGGTAACGGTATCAAATACTGAAAAGTTATGAAATGGATTGTGGTTTTTGCTATTGGTTCGTAGCACAGCTGCATTTAAAAAAGCCAAGTCAAAATGGGCATTATGTCCAATTAGGACACACTGACGGCATTCTTCATCACGGCGTACGTCTTTTAACCCTTTAAAGATGCGGCGCAAGGCTGTTTTTTCATCTTCTGCAATGGCTTTACGCATTGGGTTTTTAGGATCAATGCCGGTAAAGGCAAGCGCACTTGGCTCTAAGTTTGCGCCTTCAAAAGGCTCAATATGAGCGTTGAAAGCTTCACCTGGATAAAATACACCTTGCTCATTTAGTAAGACGGGAATGCAGGCAATTTCTAACAGTGCATCCGTCTGGGCATTGAAACCTGCTGTTTCCACATCGACGACGACAGGCAAGAACTTACGAAAGCGGTCTTTTAATGCCATAGGTGCTTGCTCATCTGTCGCTGAAGCTACATCTTCAGCGGAAGTGCTTAGAGTCGCATTAAGACTGGCAGATTTAGGGTTTGATAAGTCTTCGTCAGGCAAGGTCGCTATGTTTTGATTGGTCATATAAAGTTAAATCACTTTTATCAGTCGTACTAATATATTGAATAAGAAATAAGCATCCTATGATACTAACTGCACCTTTAGTACAAAGAAATCTACTACAAAGGTATCATTAGTATCATAGGATAAAATAATAGGTCATTTATTGAATGCTAAGCTTTGTGAGCATTAAGCCTTGACTGACCAAGGTAGCGTCTCACCTGCCATCAAGGGCGTCAATGATGCACCATCAAAATAAGGATAGTCAGTCGGTACTTGCATAGGCGTGTTGACAAGTGTGATCGTGCTTTCATTTAGAGGTAAGCCGTAGAACTGAGCGCCAAAACGACTGGCAAAACCCTCTAACTTATCTATTTTTCCAACACTATCAAAGGCGGTCGCATACAAAGGCAGCGCCGTGGCTGCGCTATAGCAACCTGCACAGCCACAAGCGGCTTCTTTTTTGTCTGTCGCATGTGGCGCAGAGTCAGTACCTAAAAAGAACTTTGGATTACCACTAGTGGCCACATCTAATAGCACTTTCTGGTGGCTCTCACGTTTTAAGATAGGTAGGCAATAAAAGTGCGGTTTGATGCCACCAACCAATAGATGATTGCGGTTAAACATCAAGTGCTGCGGCGTGATAGTCGCAGCAACATGGTTACCTTGTGACAATACAAAATCTGCCGCATCGCTGGTAGTGATGTGCTCTACTACTATTTTCAATGTAGGAAATTTCACGATAATTTGTGCCAACACTTCATCTAAGAAACGCTTTTCACGATCAAAAATATCTATATGGTCTTGTGTCACTTCGCCATGTATCAGTAGTGGCAGGTTGTACTTTTCTAATGCTTCAAAGACATCGACACAGGCATTAATATTGGTGACACCATCTGCAGAATTGGTAGTTGCTCCAGCAGGATAGAGTTTGACAGCTTGTACGATACCTGACTGCGCTGCCAACTCAATATCTTGGGCAGTGGTATTATCCGTTAAGTATAGAGTCATACGTGGATCAAAAGCTGACTTGCGCTCAAGACTTAAATCACTTGCTGCTAATTGCTCCATGATACGTGCGCGGTAAGCAATCGCATCCTGCGCATTTTTGACTGGAGGCACAAGGTTTGGCATACAGATGACACGGTTAAAGCTGCCTGCTGCATGAGGTACGGTCGTGCTCAAGGCGAGATCGTCACGCAAATGAATATGCCAGTCATCTGGCTGAAGGATGGTCAATTCTCTAATCGAATCAGTCATAGTGTCAAAGCGCTCTATATCGTCAAATAAAGGAAACAAAAGGGAGTGTTACTGTGGGTCTATCATAACAGATTTGCCCACTTGACTAAATATAAGGCTAGATATCTGTACATAATTCATCGGGCTGAGATGAATATCTTGTCGTTAAATGATGTTTAAATTCTAGTGGCAAAAATGAGGTTGACTAGAATTTAAGTCAAAAGCGCACGCCTTATGGCAGTTAGACTTTTGCCCATAGTAAATATGATGTACACTGAGCAGGTAATTATCGTTCGACTTGCTTTCGATTTGATCGTCGCCTTTTCTAAAACTATATTTCATAATGGGAGTTCTTCATGGCTCAACTTGATCCAAAAAATATCAATAAAATCGTCTTGGCTTATTCAGGTGGTCTTGATACCTCAATCATCGCTAAATGGCTACAAGAAACCTATGATGCGGAAGTAATCACCTTTACCGCTGATATCGGTCAAGGCGAAGAAGTTGAGCCAGCACGAGCCAAAGCTCAAGCAATGGGTATCAAGCATATCCATATCGAAGATTTGCGTGAAGAGTTCGCTCGTGATTATGTATTCCCTATGTTCCGTGCCAATGCTATCTACGAAGGTGAGTACTTGCTGGGTACGTCTATTGCTCGTCCATTGATTGCCAAGCGCTTGGTTGAGATTGCTAAAGAGCATAACGCCGATGCCATCAGCCATGGTGCGACTGGTAAAGGCAATGACCAAGTTCGTTTTGAGCTAGGTGCTGTCGCTTTGTCACCAGATGTAGTAACTATTGCTCCTTGGCGTGAGTGGGATCTATCAAGCCGCGAAAGCTTGATGAAATATGCTGAAGAGCATGACATCGCAATTGATTATGCGGGCAATAAGAAAAAATCTCCTTACTCAATGGATGCGAATTTACTGCATATCTCTTATGAAGGCGGTGTTCTAGAAGAACCGTATACTGAAGCAGAAGATGACATGTGGCGCTGGTCTGTCAGCCCAGAAGAAGCACCTGATGAAGCGCAATATCTAGAACTAGAATACGAAAAAGGCGACATCGTTGCTATCGATGGTGAAGCACTTAAGCCTTATGAAGTCATGATTAAGCTGAACGAAATCGGCGGCAAACATGGTATCGGCCGTTTAGATATCGTTGAAAACCGTTACGTAGGCATGAAGTCACGTGGTTGCTACGAGACGCCAGCGGGCACGATTATGCTAAAAGCGCATCGCGGTATCGAATCACTAACGCTTGATCGTGAAGCTGCCCATCTAAAAGATGAGCTAATGCCACGCTACGCAAAAATCATCTACAATGGCTATTGGTTCAGCCCTGAGCGTATGATGCTACAAGCATTGATTGACAAATCACAAGAATACGTCAACGGTACTGTACGTGTAAAACTGTATAAAGGTAGCGTGAGCGTTGTTGGCCGTAAATCTGACGATTCATTGTTTGATGAAAAAATCGCTACTTTCGAAGATGATGCGGGCGCTTATGATCAAAAAGACGCAGAAGGCTTTATCCGTCTAAATGGCCTACGTTTAGCTATCGAAGCTAGCCGTGGTCGCGATTTATCTAAGTAAGTTTTTTGGCTGCTGATAGCCAATTCGTAACTTAGATCGCACAACAAAAAAGAGGCTCTATATTAATAGGGCCTCTTTTTTTTTATGGCTAATAAATGATTGTTAAAACCATCGCTTTGAGGGTAGCTATTTCAAAAGTAAAAGGTTTTACTCAGCTGTTTCTGTCTCTACAACGTCAGATTCATCTTCGTCTACCATTACAATGGCTACATCTTGCTGTTGGCGCTCATCAATGGCATCTTGTTCTAATACTTCTTCAGTTGCCAGGATAGCACCGTCAGATTTTTGCGATTGGTATTTCAAGGTAGCGAGTGCACCAAGGACACCAACGACAAGTATGATGATAAGAATGACAGGATTTTTCCATAGTGGTGTAGAAGCCTCATACTCGATGGGCTTTTCACTAGTGGTGGTCGGTGTATTGTCGTTATTGCCGCCGATTAACCCCAAACTTACCAAAGGCGGTTTGGGCGGATTGGCTGGTTCAGAGTTAACACGTAGTCGATTTCGACTGAGATAGATATCTGATATTTTGGCTAATTGTAGCAGCCAGCGTTGATGTGGTAAGGCAACGGCATGCATTTCCGTAAATACTAGCATATCATTGTGACGACCCTGCTGTAGATTGTCAGGTGAGCGTCCAATGGCTTTTAGATAATTGCCTGTCGCCATTTGCATATCTTGCACAGGTTCATAGTTTTCAGGTTTGAATCCAGTCAGCTCATACCAGTAAGGATCAAAAGGAGGTGGAGTGCTTGATAACTGCTCAGTATTTAGTAATGTACGCTCCGCGTTACTTTCTGAGTTGTTCTCTATCGCTTCAGCAGCTTCAGTAGTTGATTCGGGTAGGTCACTGTTGCTTTCTGTCTCAGCAGATGAGGTATGCGTGTGCTCTGGGCTAAATCGGGCTGCTGATAAAAACTGTGGTTGTAGCGCAAACCATTTATTGATCTCATCACTGTCTAGTTGACTGTATTCTGTCAGGATAGCCAATTCACGCAGCACAATCACGCATAAAGAGGTAAGTAGAGTTTGAGCCTGCTGCGTCGTTGCATCGATCTTTTCAGCGATATGTTCGCTTGCCTTTATGACACGGGCATTATCACTAAATACAGCATCTGCCGCATCGTGACGATGGTAGAGTGTGGCGCTAATGGTGGCAAAGTTCATTGAGTTATACTGTCGTAACTCTTTGACAGCACTACGACCAAACAGCTTTTTGCTGACTGCTTGTCCCTGATGACGCTGTTGATAGGCGAGCAGCGCACTTATGATGGCTTGTAGACTGGCATCCACCCCTAAGCGAGCTTGCGGTAGAGAGAGCTGTGCCGCATCGGCCAAAAGTGACAGCATAGGCTGGGTATCATGATATAAAAAATCATACATCGACACACGTGTCGGTGAAATAGTCGTCATAATCTGCTAGCATCAAAAAGTGTGCCCCTATATTACGGTGCCAAATGTCTTGATACAATCCCTTGATAATAGAAATTTTCAATCATTTTACTAATAACCTTGATAGTAATCTGATGAATGACTGATAGTCGGAAGCATTTATGACCAATAATAAGACGCTTGATAAACAACTCGTGATTAATATCGCTGAGCAAACATTAACGATGTACCAGCAGCAGACTGAGGTTGCGAGATACGTAGTCTCCACTGCAAAGAATGGTATTGGTAGTCAGCAGGATAGTGGTTGCACGCCGCTTGGTAGGCATGTCATTGAACAAAAAATAGGTGGTAGCGAGCCTATGAATGCGGTATTTGTCGGGCGTGTGCCGACAGGTGAGATATACGATGCAAATCTTGGTGAGCTACATCCAAAGCGTGACTGGATATTGAGCCGTATTCTTTGGTTAAGCGGTCTTGAGGAAGGGTTAAACAAAGGTAGCAATGGCCAAGGTGGTTGCGATACTTATGAGCGCTATATCTATATTCATGGTACACCAGATACTGAACCAATGAGTATTCCGCTATCACATGGCTGTATCCGTATGCGTAATCAAGATATTGTAGAATTATTTGAGCAAGTGGAGGAGGGTACGCCCGTTACGATCGTTGTTGACTAGGTCGTGTTGCACACAAATTTAGCCATAGCGCTGACAGAAACTATTTAAACACAATAAAAAAAGACAGCTAGTTATATAACAAGCTGTCTTTTTTATGGAGTGGTTTTACTTTATGAAAGTAGTATCCGTCATAAAAATGATATTACTATTACCAAAACGTTGAGCTGTCCGCAAATTTTGCTAAACGTGCATCAATATGACTCTGGTCATCAGTCAGTATGGCAGCGAACCAACCCGCACCATATAAAGCATTAGTATCTGTTGTTGATTTTAACTCATAAAACTGCTGATATTGATTATCATCGTTTAGTTGTTCTAACGCTTTTTGCGCTTTTATCAGCCTTTTTAGCCAACGTTTGGTTTTCTTTTTAGCTTTTTTCTTACTTAGTAAAGGCGTAGAAAATTCACTGATGTAACGCAAATCTCTTAACTGATTAAGCAGGTCGCTTTCAGGTTGGTTATTATCAGCAACATCTATGCTTACATTTGTGTCATCGCTCACAAGCTCAGCAACACTTACTTCATCACTTACTTCGTCAGCTTCTTTATTGGTTTTAAGGCATTTCTTATATTGTTTAGAAAGGACTTTCGTTAGCTTATCGCGGGCAAGCTGATCAGTCTGAGGTTCAATGCTGGGGTCGCTCATAGTAAAGGCAATCAGCTCTAGTAAGGTTATCTGAAAGTCATTAGCTTGCAGCGTATTGATGGGTGTGATTTTGATATCTTCGATATCTGTTGTCCAGTCGACGGCAGGCGCGCCACATGCTTGTAGCTCAGGTTCGATCTGTGCATTGATATAAGCAAGTTGATAGTATTCGCTAAGTAAGGTTGCAGTTTGCTTTAGTATTGGCAACCATTCAGGGTTAATTTCATCAGAGAAGTCGGTAAATGCTTTCAACGCAGTACGCAAGCGATCAATACCAATCCGCAACTGTAGAATATGATCGTCATCTATACTGCCAGCGACGATAGCACTGCTATTTGATAGTATCTGTAATAAGCAATTGTGTACGACCGCACGTATAAAGGCAGGTGCACTGCTGTCTTTGTGTATTTGCAATTGACTTAGGTTTGCGTTGACCGCTGGACTGTGTTTTTGTCCGTTAATAAGTAAGCTACCGTTTTCAGCTTTGGTAACGGTAGATAGACACAGCTTATAGCGCTTGCACCATGTTTTGGCAGTCGTAAATAGAAAATCTAAATCTCCTGACACCAGTTCAAACTCTATCTCTTGAATGGCTTTGCGTAGCGAGTCATCAGTACCATGGATGATTTCTCCCTGATCGTAAGCCATTTCGATGCAATTATCGGTTTCATCTTCATTACTTTCTGTTAGCAACCGCGTAGTGCGCTCGACGTCAGTAACATAAAGTCGTGTTAGCGTCTTTACTAACTTTTTGAGTTTAAAGTCAGCCAATGCTGCAGCGATTGGAGTGTCTTGATATATCGTTAAATCAGGCATCAGCTCATTATTATCGAGCATCGTTTGTACTTGCTCATTATCGAGTACGGCATTGTGCTCCAAGCGTGCCGCGATACCATCACCACCAGCTTTAATGGTTTGAACCCATGTATCACCTTCTTTGCGAATACGCAGACCGATACCTGCCTGTGCAAGCTGTTGGTCAGGCGTATCGTAATAATGTGCAGCCAGTTGCGTCACTTGTGAGGATTTAACGTGCGTTTGACGCATTAATCCCTTTAGTCGTGACTCTGGTACCAAAAACTTCAGCTCTATCTCTTGCATATTAGCTCCTAATAATTCTGACTGATGGCTCTGATCGATGGTTGTGATAAACCATTATTAGTCTACCATTCTCTGATTATTTAAACCGCAATAAAAAACCGCCCTACATGATGTAGGGCGGTTTTTTGATAAATACTGCTAGTCTGTCGGTTATTAGAACTGGTTCATCGTGTTCTTGCCGCCGCCAGCTTTCAGAGCGTTATCGCCTGAGAAGATTTCTTTGTGGTCATCGCCAAGGTCAGAACCAGCCATTGCTTGGTGCTTAACACAAGAGATACCTTCGCGGATTTCTTTACGCTGTACGCCAGCTGCATAAGCAAGCATGCCTTCTTCACCGAAGTAGCCTTTAGCAAGTTCATGAACGCTAAGAGCAGTCGTGTGGTAAGTCGGTAGCGTGATTAAGTGATGGAATACACCAGCTTCACGTGACGCGTCACGCTGGAAGTTTTTAGCGGCTACGTCAGCTGCTGCATCAAGTTCAGTACCGTCGTAATCAGCACTCATCAAGTCATCTTTATTGTATGCAGAGATGTCCTTACCTTCTTCTTCCCACTGAGCGATAACTTGCTTACGGAAGTTAAGCGTCCAGTTGAATGATGGGCTGTTGTTGTATACAAGCTTGGCTTTAGGCTGTTGCTCTTTAATACGGTCAACCATCATTTTGATGTGTTCTACGTCTGGAGTCGGTGTTTCGATCCATAGTAGGTCAGCGCCGTTTTCTAGAGCAGTTACGCAGTCAAGTACAACACGGTCAATGTTAGTCTCTTCACGGAACTGATATAGACCGTTAGGTAGACGAACTGGGCGTACTAGTTTGCCATTGTGCTTAAGTAGGCTGTCATTTTCTTGAGCATTTTCTAGCGTTACTTCTTCCATTTCGATGAAATCGATGTATTTAGAAGCAAGGTCACCTGGCTCATTTGATACTGGAATTTTTTGCGTTAGTGATGCGCCTTCAGAGTCAGTACGAGCGACGATAACGCCGTCTTCAACACCAAGCTCTAGGAATGCATAACGGATAGCGTTTAGCTTAGAGATGAAGTCTTCATGCGGTACAGTTACTTTACCAGCCTGGTGACCACATTGCTTAGCGTCAGATACTTGGTTTTCAACCTGAATAGCACAAGCACCAGCTTCGATCATTTGCTTAGTCAATAGGTAAGTAGCTTCTTCATTACCGAAACCTGCATCGATATCAGCGATGATTGGCACAACATGTGAATCAAAGTTTTCAATTTTTTCTAGGATAGCAGAAGTATCTTGGCCAGCTTCTTCAGCAGCGTTTAGCTCACGGAAGTAGTCGTTCAATACTTTAGCATCTGCTTGACGTAAGAAGGTGTAGATTTCTTCGATTAGCTTAGGTACTGACGTCTTTTCGTGCATAGATTGGTCAGGTAGTGGACCAAACTCAGAGCGTAGAGCAGCTACCATCCAACCTGAAAGATAGATATAAGTTTTAGAGGTCGTACCGAAATATTTTTTCTTAGCGTACATAGTTTGCTGTGCAACAAAACCATGCCATGCACCTAAAGACTGCGTGTACTGAGACGTATCATTGTCATAATCTTCCATGTCTTGACGCATGATTTTTGCAGTATATTTTGCGATATCCAAACCCGTCTTGAAACGGTTTTGTGACATCATACGTGCAGCATCAACTTCGCTAATGTTCTGCCAGTTGCCGTGCTTTTGCTTTAATTCACGTACTAAGTCGATCGCTGATTTATATGCAGTTGACATCTATAGTCTCCTTGGTGGGGTGTAAAAACAAATAAGTTAATTGTTAAAATAATGGGTCTGTCGCTTTACTAAAATCTTTGTACTAAAAAGTAATATTCAAAATTTGGTCTATCATTTATCTATTGAAGCTCTATTTACCCTAAACAAACCGCTAGGCTATTACAAGAAATTTGCTGAACTCAACAGTTGAAAATAATTGCTGGTTTATAAATATTTATCGATTCTCACTATATGTCTAAAAGGTATCTGAATACTTAATAGCCAGTGATGTCATAATTGGTAGCAAGAGATGTTACAATAATGAGGCCAATTAACCGTATTTAACGACTGATAAAAACCATTAATATATTACTTAGCGACAATATTTAATCGGATAAAAACAGCTTATGAACTCAAAGTTCACTATCCATGCTGCAAATCCTTTATAGAACTCACTATAACCACCTTACCAAGATTTATCTAATTTATGATAGTTATCTTTGGTATTTCTGTATGATATAATGTTTATATAACAAGGTCTTACGATAGGTTGAATGAGTTATAATGCAGATCTATCAGGAAAAACTAGAACCAAATTAGTAAAAAATAATGAAATTATGCTGTGATAGTGCACAAGTCACCGTAGCAGCACTACAAATGCCAGCCTTAATATGGCGTTTATTCAAAAGCCAAGAGAACCAAATATGAATTTGCAGCGGGTTGATTTAAATTTATTAGTCCATCTAGATGTGTTGCTACGAGAAAAAAACGTTACTCGAGCAGCCGAGCAGCTTGGAATTACTCAGCCTGCTATGAGTAATATCTTGCGCCGTTTGCGTAAGCTGTTTAATGATCCATTATTGGTACGCTCATCTGAGGGTATGACGCCAACTGAACGCGCTCTTGAGCTACAGCCACGTATCCGCGAGATACTCGCTGACTTGACTCAGGTGTTGGAGCCGCGTACCGAATTCCGCCCTTATAGTACCTCTC
The DNA here is from genome assembly GCF_002836735.1 of Psychrobacter sp. 4Bb. Taxonomy (GTDB): domain Bacteria; phylum Pseudomonadota; class Gammaproteobacteria; order Pseudomonadales; family Moraxellaceae; genus Psychrobacter. The sequence goes on from NZ_PJAS01000075.1 coordinate 56,224, forward strand.
GTGTGTTCCGTATCATGACATCGGATTATGCTGAAGCGACCCTAGTACCTAAGCTGGTAAAAGCACTACGTTCTGAAGCACCTAATGTGATTTTGGACTTTTTGACTCCATCAGACGTCTCTTATCGAGATATGGAGCAGGGACGAGTTGATTTAGCGATTAACCGTTTTAACGAGATACCTCAAAGTTTCCATCAGGTTCTAGTATGGCGTGATACTTTTAGCTGCCTATTATCTTCTGACAGTCCTTATGCCAATCGTTTTAATCTGAAAAACTACCTTAAAGCACAGCACGTTTGGGTATCTAAAACAGGGATGGGCGTGGGCTTTGGGGTCAATCCAGAAAAATCTGGTGGACTAGGGTCTATCGATCAGGCCTTGCAGCGCCTTGGTCAAAAACGCCAAATCAGTGTCTTTACTCGACATTATCAAATGCCTGCTATGCTTGCAGCAAATAAAGATTTGATAGCGACTTTGCCCACGCGTGTGGCAAGGATGCAGGCAAATAACGACAGCATTATGATGGAAGATCCACCGTTTTTTATTCCTGAGTTTGAGCTTACGATGGCATGGTCTCCTTTGTTGCAGCATCACCCAGCCCATCGCTGGTTACGTCAGTTAATTATGCATGTGGCACGACAAGTCGTCGCTGAAGAAGAAAATCCGCCACAAGAGATACCGGTTATTAATCATTTGTTTTGATTGGTTTGTGTGAGTTGAATCTATCTTTTATTAGAGCGAAATGTTGCTGATTATCTGAATTTTTAGTAAGAGTATTTTTCTTTATCTCCCACTCTATATAGTTATTAGACCAGCCACTAGGCTGGTTTTTTTATGTCATAAGGGTTAATAGTTAGTATATCGAATTTAGCTTTACTTAATAAGTCAGTCACACTATTAACATCTTCAACACACTTCACAATATATTGTAAAACTCTTTATTAAATAGCTTGTTAAGATAACGGCAGATAGAAAACGAGCTACCAATAGGTTGTGCTATCGACGTAAATTTAATAACTAAAACTGTCACAGTAAAATAACTACAAGTGACAGTAAACCCGATTATAAATCCTAAATATAAATTCGAATAATAAGGACAGTAACCATGTCAGACATTACTACTATTAACCCAACCACGGGCGAAGAAATCAGTAACTACAATTATATGAGCAATGACGAAGTCAACAAGATTGTCGATGCTTCACATAACGCATTTCTAGAATGGCGTACAGTGAGTCACGAAGAACGTGGCCGTATCATCAAGTCTATTGGTGATAAGCTGATGGAATATAAAGAAGAGCTGGCTAAGCTGATGACTGAAGAGCGCGGTAAGTTGTATAGCCAGAGCATGCAAGAGATTGATCTCTGTAAAGCCATCTGTGATTACACTGCTGAAAATGGCGTCGCTTCTTTGGCTGATGATGTACGCGATATCGAAAGCATGAAGAAAGGGCTAGTGACGTACCAACCTATCGGTATTATCTATGGCATGCAGCCTTGGAACTTCCCAGCGTATCAGGTATTCCGTTACACCATTGCAAATCTAATGGCGGGTAACAGTGTTTTACTAAAACACGCATCAAACGTAACAGGCTCTGGTTTATTAATTGAAAAAATTCTTCACGAGTCTGAATTACCAAGTGATTTGTTCCGTACGATTATCATTGATCATGACCAGTCAGAAGCATTGATTGGCAATGACAAAGTACGCGGCGTGACACTAACAGGTAGTGACAAAGCAGGTGTAATCGTTGGGCAGCAAGCAGCTAAAGCGATCAAGAAAGCTGTATTAGAACTAGGTTCAAACGATGCATTTATCGTATTAGAAGATGCTGACATCGAAACTGCTGTAGAAACCTGTACTCAAGCACGTTTAATCAATAACGGTGAAACTTGTGTAGCAGCCAAACGCTTTATCGTAGTCGATAGCGTATATGACGAATTCCGCAAGCGTATCGTTGAGAAGTTTGAAGGTACCAAAGCGGGTGATCCAATGGATGACAGCTCAGATATCGGCCCATTAGCACGTGCAGATTTACGTGAGCAGCTACATGAGCAAGTAGAGCAAAGTGTGGCTAAAGGGGCAACGATTGCTGTTGGCGGTAAGGTACCTGAAGGTAAAGGTAGCTTCTATCCAGCAACTATCCTAGAGAACGTCGAAAAAGGCCAACCTGCGTACGATGACGAACTATTTGGCCCTGTCGCTTCATTGATTCGTGCCAAAGATGAAGACGATGCAATGCGCATCGCTAACGACAGTCGTTATGGTTTAGGTGGCGCGATTTTCTCAAAAGACGAGGAGAAAGCCGTTCGTCTAGCACGTGAGCAATTCGATACAGGTATGGTCTATATTAATGGTTATGGTCTTGCCAACCCTGCACTACCATTTGGTGGCGTGAAAAACTCAGGTTATGGTCGTGAGCATGGCGGCTTCGGTATCAAAGAGTTTGTTAACATCAAAGCAGTTCATGTATTCTAAGAATGAACTAACTAGACAAATTAGCTAAATAGATAACTATTTACGATTTTAAATGATAGTAAATAATAAATAGTTATCAAATGAAAAAGCCCAGTTGCTCGTAATGAGTAGCTGGGCTTTTACTGTGCTATATAAAGTAGTATAAAAAGCAGCTTAATAAGCTGAGATTTTTATCCCTCTATCAGCAATTGCAAAGGCAACTTAGGTAAATAAGTTTCCGTTTGCGATGATGTATTATTTACTTCAAGTGATAATACATTTTGTGCTAGTAGTAAAATCGTCCAAGGTAGCAGCTGATGTTCAAGCTTCTGAATCCGTGACTGTAAGCTCTCTGCAGTGTCGTTGATATCGACATTCAATACGGCTTGAGTTAATACCTGACCTGCATCAAGCTCCGCGGTCACTTTATGAATACTACAACCGTGACGACGCTCACCCGCTTGTATGACCCGTTTATGAGTATCTAAACCCTTATAAACCGGAAGTAGAGAAGGGTGAAGGTTAATCATGGGCGCTGGTACATTATCGATAAATGAGCCACTTAATACACGCATAAACCCAGCTAAGACAATCAAATCAGGTTGCCATACTATTAGCTGCTCGTTGGCATGGGTTTCAAATGTTTTGATGCCCATACGTTTACCATTAGCAACGTGTGACAATACTGCAACTGGAATATTGGCATCTTTAGCACGTGTCAATGCATAAGCATCTTCACGGTTACTAATGACACCAACGATTTCAATCGGTAGCGCACCTGCTTGCATGGCATTGATTAACACTTGCAGGTTGCTACCACTTCCTGAGACTAGAACAGCAATACGCAATGGTTTGATAGGCTGGCTTGCGTTATCAATCGACATTAACGGTACACCACTGCATCCGCCTGGTCATCAGTGCTGCGTTTGACCATTTCACCTATTTGCCAAGCTGTCTCGCCTGTATCAGTCAAGGTCTGGATAGCAGCATCTGCTTTGTCTTTTGGCACAACGATGACAAAACCAACGCCGCAGTTAAAGGTACGGTACATCTCGCTCTGCGCGATATTACCTTGGGTCTGTAGCCAAGTGAATAGCTCTGAGAACTGCCAGCTATTAGTATCGATGCTAGCTGCTAGGTTATCAGGTAGTACACGTGGTAAGTTATCCGTTAGACCACCACCTGTGATGTGTGACATCGCATGTAAAGCTGAGCTACCAAGCGTATCTTGTAATGCTTTGATTGCTTTCACATAGATACGGGTAGGAGCCATTAGAGCGTCTTGAATAGGCTGGCCGTCTAGTTGCTCATCGCTACTCGTAACATCCACACCGCTAACTTCGATGACTTTACGAACCAATGAGTAGCCGTTTGAGTGCGCGCCACTTGAGGCAAGGGCAATCAGTACATCGCCTTCTGCGACATTTTCACCAGTGACAACTTCTGCTTCTTCAACCACGCCTACACAAAATCCAGCTAGATCGTAATCGTCGTCTTGATACATGCCTGGCATTTCAGCAGTTTCACCGCCGATAAGCGCACAGTTAGCAAGTTTACAACCATCACCAATACCAGTCACCACAGTCGCCGCTACATCGACATCGAGCTTACCAGTTGCATAATAATCTAAGAAAAATAATGGCTCTGCGCCGCAAACCAATAGATCATTGACGCACATCGCGACCAAATCAATACCAATCGTGTCATGACGGTTCAGCTGTAGGGCCAGTTTTAGTTTGGTGCCGACGCCATCAGTGCCAGAAACCAATAATGGTGAGGTATAACCTGTTGGGATACGGCACAACGCACCAAAACCGCCAAGTCCACCCACGACTTCAGGACGAGTAGTGGCTTTTGCAACGGACTTGATTCGCTGAACCAAAGCATCGCCTGCATCGATATCAACACCGGCATCTTTGTAGCTTAAAGAAGGCTTGTCACTCATAGTCATCTCACAGTTGGGGATAGATAATTGGGGTTAGAAGGTAAAGTAATTGAGCACGCAAAAATCAGCGTTATAAAGTTCAAAAGCAAAGTTTAAAGACAGTGCGCGCATTATACCCAAAAACAGACCGTACTCGCAAAGCAACTTGCCAATATTTGACTAAGATTTGCATTAAGTGGCAAATAAGCCGTTAAGAAACAAAAAATGACTGATTTTTTGTTGTACTCTGCGATAATAGAACGCTAAATTTATTGTCAATAATGGCCTTAATACAAGTCCAAATGTGATTGACAGAATAAAAAATACTAAACATAAATTTATCAAAAGTTAGGCTTTTTAGGAACGTTGATACGTCTCAGTTTAGCTAGCTAAAACTAATGAGAAAAGAAAGCAATTCGCCTAGTGATACATCGTGATGGCTGTAGTTATATCATTTAGAAATCGCTATCACTGACCGACTCACTGCCACTTTTTTAAACCTGTCACTTTTTTAACCTCGTCCAACTATAGGATTACTTGCCATGATGAATCAACCAATAGATCCTTTTTTTCGGCGTTTATTTATTGTCGTGGCGTTAGTTGTGGCTGTGTTTCTTTTGTATTTAATGATGCCCGTCATCGTGCCTTTCGTTTTTGCCTTTATGCTGGCTTACCTATTTAATCCTCTAGTCAAGCGCCTATCAAAATACATCAAGCGTTGGGTCGCGATTATTATCGTCTACTCGACAATTACTTTGGGGATGGCGTTATTATTATGGTGGTTGGTACCGACATTGTGGCATCAGTTGCAAGCGGCGTGGGATTATTTGCCAAAGATATTTAATTGGTACAATCAAGTAGTACGAGAGTGGTTCAATAGTAATACTCGTATCAAATTGCCCCAATTAGAGTCTAAAGAGTTTTCCGATACTCTCGTCGATTATATGCAAACGAACTATAAGTTCGCTGATGCTAGCACCATGATGAGCCAAATACTGACTTCAAGTATGAACTTTATCAATAATGCAGGTCTGATTGTATTGGTGCCTATTTTGACATTCTACTTCCTATTTAATTGGGATCAGCGTTTGCATAACTGGAAGATGGCGATACCAGGTGCTTACTGTCAAAAAGTGACTGAAATAGCTAAAGAATGTGATCTGGCATTGATGGCATTTATTAAAGGTCAATTGCTAGTGATGGTATTGCTAGGCGCTATTTATGCCGTACAGTTGCAGCTTATTGGGCTAGAGCTTGGGCTTATCATTGGTATGGTAGCAGGCATTGCCAGTTTTGTGCCGTATTTAGGATTTGGTATTGGTTTTATCGCAGCTATTATAGCCTGCCTATTTCAGTTCGGATTGGACTGGACGTATTTGTCATTGGTCGTAGGTGCGTTCTTGATTGGACAAGCTGCAGAGGGTTATATCCTGCAGCCGTTACTCTTAGGTGATAAGATTGGTCTATCGCCATTGTGGGTCATATTTGCCGTATTGGCAGGTGCCAGTCTATTAGGTTTTGTCGGTATGCTAATCGCCTTGCCAGTGTCCGCTGTCTTGAATGTCCTGTTCCGCCATTTATACAACTATTATCGAACGACTGACTTTTATAAAGGCCGTAAACAACTGGCATTGTTTGAAAAAAGATAATTATCTTATTATTGAATACACTAGATAAAGATTGCTATGTAATATTAAGATAGGAACGCAATGATTGATAAGGCTTAATGGGTAAAAGACTTGTCAGTCATTTTGTAAATATGTTATATATAGGCGCAGTGTTGATAGTATCAACCGTTTTGGTACCAGTTTTGCTAACGTTGTTTTCGACAAAGCGACTGACCGATTTTTGCAAAGGCTATAGGGTCATTACTTACAGCTGTATCGGCTAGTATTGACAGTAATGAATACAGCTCAAAGTAACCTATCTTTTCTATTATATTTTTCCATTGCACTACGCAACACGAGTTGATGATTCATGGCAGAAGCACAGCTAAGTCTCAATCTGGACATTAAGCATGATGCAAGTCTCAGCGACTTTGCCGGTCCCGGTTGGATGTCGATTATTGATGCAGTACGGCAGTTACATGTCGGCCTGATCGGTCAACTATATCTGTTTGGTAGCCCTGCTACAGGTAAGTCTCATTTGCTGTCTGCTATTTGCGAGTCGTTTATCGAGATGGACAAATCGGCTATCTGTTTGTCGCTTAATGAGCTGATTCATACAGATGTCCACGTACTATCCTCTTTAGAAAACTTTGATCTGATTGCCATCGATGATTTGGAAGTGCTTGAGCAAAGCAGTCAGTGGCAAGAAGCTTTATTTCACCTGATCAATCGTAGCCGAGAAGGACAGCGCCAGTTATTGTTTGCCGCTAATAAACCAGCTGATGGTTTGCCGTTCCAGTTAAGAGATTTAATGACTCGCTTGGCACAAGCACCGACCTTTAAAGTACCTACTGGGCATGATTTGGCAGACAGACAAGCATTGTTACAGTCTATTTTGCGTCGGCGCGGATGGCAGTTTGACGATCGAATTATTGATCACTTACTAACTGATGGACCGCATCGTATCGGTGCGATGATGGAAGTACTTAATTATATTCAACCAATGTTTTCTAACCTTGGTCGCAGTAATATCTCAAAAGCTGTAATAAGCGATGCTCTACGTACCATTGATGAGCAAACGCTTGCAGCGGAGCTGGCAGATATCGCTCAAGAGACGCAAGTAAATAACGATATGCCTGATCAGGACCAACATACGATGCCACTTGATTTTTAGCAGCAAGACTTCTGGCAGTAAAAAAACCAATTACCGTAAGAACACGAATCTTTTGTCCAACTCGCTTTTACTATTAATGGAATAACTTATGAAATCGAATACTTTTTTGCTAAAGAAATTAACGATAGGCACGTTGTTGGTGGGGGCTGCCTCGGTTTCTATGTTGTCACAGGCAGCAGTGACTCTACAGGTTGATGACCATATCAAAGTAACTGCTATTAATGGGCAGGAAATTCAGCAGAGCGCTTTTCAGCCGCTGCAAAAAACATTTACGTTACAGCCTGGACAACATGCTATTACTGCTAAGTATGACCGTTTATATAACTTGCGTCGTGATGAGCATGATTATTTGCGTTCAGGTAATGTCAGTGTGACGGCACAATTGGCCGACAATCAAACATATCGTTTGACTATGCCTGACCAACCAGAAGGTTATGAAGCTGCTAGAGAGTATGCCAAGCAGCCTACGCTCGCTGTGCAACAAAACAATACTGTCATTGCTAGCCAGCAAAGTATGGCCGGTAACCAAGGCGGACTATTTTCAGGCCTTGGTAAAGCACTGGGCGGCGTGTTCGGCGGTGCAGGTGATGCAGAGCTACAGAACCAACGTGCTATTGCCTCTTTAGATCAACCAGTAGTGAATTCTACTAGCAACGTCAATACTGGCACGACCACTGTTAAGCAAGCTACTAGCTTAAACACTTCTACTAGTACGCTAGATACGTTTATGCAAGTTTGGCTACAAGCCACGCCTGCTGAACGTGAAAAAATGCGTCAATGGATCGAAAAATAAATCAGTCTTCTCTAAAAGATTGACAATAAAAAAGCACCTAATTAGGTGCTTTTTTATTGTTTAAAACTTGATACTCATTAGGCTTATTAAAATTCAGCCTAGTAAAATCTAACGATTCTTAACCCAAAAATGCGTTGTACATCCATACCAGTTTTTCTTGCTCTTGTACGTAGGCATCGACTAAGTCAGCTGAACCTTGGTCTTCGCTCTCTTCTGCTAACGCTGATACTTGGCGTTGCTCTGCAATTAACGCTTGTAAGCCAGTGACTACGCCTTTGACACAGCTTGTGCCATCTTTGACGTTTTTGTCTTCACTAATACTAGTATGCTGCATAAAATCGCTATAAGCGTGAAGTGGTGTACCACCCAACGTCAAAATACGCTCAGCGATTTCATCAATTTGTAATTGTAGTGACGTATATAGCTCTTCAAATTGTGGATGCAAAGTAAAGAAATGCTCACCTTTTACATTCCAGTGATAGCCACGTACGTTTAGATAAAACACGTGATACGTCGATAGTAGGTTGTTCAACTTGGCGATGACTTCGCTCATGTCTGCTTTTTCTAGACCGATCTGGTTAGTAGCATTGTTAGAATTGCTCATAGTATTGTCCTTATAGTGTGAGTGTAGTTATATGATAATAAATAAAGAAGAATAAAGACTCTAATCAATTGAAATACAGCGAAAATACTTTAGTTTTTATCTGTACCTATCAATATAAACTCTATCTCTTCCTTTGATGCTTATAATAATAGCAAACTATTATTAATAAGTTAAATTTAATAAATACAATTTTACGATTGGTTTTATAAAACTAAAACCAAATCTCTCTACTATTTTTCTAAACGATAGAGAGACCTCATTACATTTACGCTGGTGGCTGCAAGTTTTCAGGATTTAAGCCTTTAACGGGAACCACTTCTTGTAAATGTTGACGTATCGTATCGATAGGAAACTTCTGTGCTTGCAAGCGTTTCGGTACGATTTGGCTACCTTGCTGACCTTTTAGCTCAAACATCATAAAGATATAGTCGTCAGTCTCATCCCAGCTCTTGATAGAGGTCCAAGGAATAACCGCTTGCTGAGTTGCGCCTGCACGCATTTGCATACCGCGCATTTGCGAGTTTTTCATCATATCAGGCTGGTTGCTTGGCATCGCCATGACTAGACCATGCTTTTGTACACCTAACTTCATTTGGCGCATTTCATCTGGCATCTCTTGGTCGGCCACTTGTTTGTCAAACTCTCTTTTTACGTACCATTTAAAACCTAAAGTACGCGCCAATAGATATATCACCACACCAACCAGCATTAACCAAAATATAATGGTTGAATAGCCTGTTACAAAGATAAGTCCTGCAATAGCAAGTACCACAACCACTGCCATGATGATCCACTCTTTGGTCTTAAAGCTTGATAAACCAAAAGACGGGCTGGCACTGGCAAACAGTTCATACTGTGCTTGGTGAAATTCAGCCTCAGTCAGGTTTAAGGCGACAGGTTGGAGCGTGTAGGGGTACAGGGCCATAAAGGTTTCTCAAATACTTATATTAAAAGCGTTGGATTAAAACTGCCAAAGCGAAGCAGCGATGCTGTACTTGGCTAGAAGTGAATAAAGGTATGCGCTTATCTTACCGAAAAGTACTCCTAAATGAAACATATAAGCAAGACTGTTCACGGATAGATGTCATATTAATGACGTAGTTTACGCTCTATACTCAGCTTACTAAGACTAGACGAAAGCAAAAGTGAGAAAGTAAAAACAGAATAACTTGTGATAAGTGATTAGCACAATGAACAAAAGCTGGTGAAAGTCAGCCAAAAACAGTGAAAAGCAGTCAAAGACATCCAAAACATGGTCAAATCTGCCGTGTCTTGGTATTATAGCGACTACAAGATATGTTGATATAAAACATAACGTCATAGCCAGTTATCACAAAGACCGTGATAGCGATACGCTAGGCAATTACCCTATTAATAATACTTTTAAACCTTTTACTCACCTTTAGTGTTACAGGCAACTACTATGATTGATCCGAAACTCTTACGCGGCGATTTAAGCGACCTACAGCAGCAGCTAGCCACCCGTGGCTATGAGCTTGATATGGAGTTCTGGCAGACGATTGAAAACGAGCGTAAGTCTCTACAAGTCAAAACCGAAGAGTTGCAATCGCGCCGTAATGCTGGTGCAAAGCAAGTAGGTGCCCTAAAAAAATCAGGCGAAGATGCCAGTGAGCTATTGGCTGAGATGCAAAGCGTTAGCGGTGAGATTAAAGCTGCTGAAGACGAGCTACGTACGCTACAAGAGCGTATCACTCAAGCGGCTTTGCAAATTCCGAATATTCCGGCGGCGGATGTACCAGTCGGTACGTCAGAAGACGATAACGTAGAAGTGCGCAAATGGGGCACGCCGCGTGAGTTTGATTTTGAAATTCAAGATCATACGCATATCGGTGAGACGCTTGGTATGCTGGACTTTGAAGCAGCGACTAAGTTAACTGGTAGCCGTTTTAACGTGCTTAAAGGGCAATTGGCGCAAATGCATCGCGCACTAATTCAATTTATGTTGAACACGCACACGATGAAGTACGGTTATCTTGAGACCTATGTACCTTATATCGTTAATAGCGATAGTCTAAAGGGTACGGGTCAGTTGCCTAAGTTTGAAGATGATTTGTTTAAGCTGAGCAATCACACGAATAATGATGAGATGGATTTTTACCTTATTCCAACCGCTGAAGTGCCAATGACCAACTTGGTACGCGGCGAGCGTTTGGATATTAAAGAGCTACCGCTAAAATTCACCGCGCATACGCCATGTTTCCGCAGTGAAGCGGGCTCACACGGGCGTGATACTCGCGGCTTGATTCGTCAGCATCAGTTTGAAAAAGTTGAGATGGTCAATATTGCTACGGCTGAGCAGTCTGATGAATTGCTTGAGGCAATGACTGGACAAGCTGAATATATCTTGCAGCAGTTGAACCTACCATACCGCACGGTACAGTTATGTACAGGTGATATGGGTTTCGCAGCCCAAAAGACCTATGACATCGAAGTATGGCTACCAAGCCAAGATACCTATCGTGAAATCTCTAGCTGCTCTAACTGTGGTGATTTCCAAGCGCGCCGTATGGGTACTCGTGTCAAAGATGGCAAACAAACTAGCTTGGCTCATACTTTGAACGGTTCGGGTTTGGCGGTTGGTCGTACGCTACTAGCAGTGATGGAAAATCATCAAAACGCTGATGGCAGCATTACGATTCCAGAAGTATTGCGTCCGTTTATGGGCGGTGCTGAGACTATTTCAGTTTAATAAATTGACTATAAGTAATGAGCTGCTTGTCACTTAGGTCACTCGCAGCTTGTTGTTTATAACTTAAATCAAAGATCGTTACTGCTTATCGTTTAACAAAACTGATGTGAGTCATTGCTAAATATAAACGGTCTTGTCACCGCATTTTTGGCTAGGCTCATAGCAAATATGTTAATATTGCATTTTTATTTTATAGCCTATCCGTTGAAAATGCCTGTTGTGTTTTTGATGGATTATCCTCTGAGTAAACTCTCCTCTTATCTTCATACTACTCATTCGAATATTAGGACACTCTATGCCAGCTCCAATTAGCGAACGTAAACTAGCCAATGCCATCCGTGTACTGTCGTTTGACGCGGTTCAAAAAGCCAACTCTGGACATCCGGGTGCGCCAATGGGTATGGCTGATATTGCCGAAGTTTTGTGGCGCAAATTTTTGAAGCACAATCCAGCTGATCCTAATTGGCACAACCGTGATCGCTTTGTACTGTCAAACGGTCATGGCTCGATGCTTGTTTATTCATTGCTACATTTATCAGGTTACGATGTGAGCGTTGATGACCTTAAAGGTTTCCGTCAGCTGCATTCAAAAACCCCAGGTCACCCTGAACTTGGTTACACGCCTGGTGTAGAAACGACGACTGGTCCACTAGGACAAGGTATTGCTAATGCCGTTGGTTTTGCAATCGCAGAAAAGACGCTAGCCGCGCAGTTCAATCGTGACGGTCATAACATCGTTGACCATCATACTTATGCGTTCTTGGGCGATGGCTGCTTGATGGAAGGTATCAGTCATGAAGTTTGCTCGCTGGCTGGCACGTTGGCGCTTGGCAAGTTGGTATTCTTCTATGATGACAATGGCATCTCAATCGATGGTAATGTCGAAGGTTGGTTCACTGACGATACCGAAGCGCGTTTTGAGTCTTACGGCTGGCAAGTGATCAAAGTTGACGGTCATGATACTGATGCAATCACGCAAGCAACGGAACAAGCAATTGCAGAAACTGCTAAGCCAAGTCTAATTATTTGTAAAACCACGATCGGTGCGGGTAGCCCGAACAAACAAGGCCTTGCGGCTAGTCATGGCGCGCCACTTGGTGATGATGAAATTGCCTTGACTCGCGATGCACTGTCTTGGAAGCATGCCCCATTTGAATTAGATGACGAAATCTATGAAGCATGGGATGCCAAAGCCAAAGGCGACGTACAGCAAAAGAACTGGGACGCAGACTTTGAAGCGTACAAAAAAGCCTATCCAGAGCTTGCAGCAGAACTATCACGCCGTCTCAATGGCGAGTTACCTGCTGACTTTGCTAGCCAAGCGCAAGCGTATATTCAGCAAACGCAAGAAGCGGGTGGCGATGTCGCTAGTCGTAAAGCGAGCCAAAATGCTATCAATAGCTTGCAGCCGTTGTTGCCAGAACTATTGGGCGGTTCAGCCGATCTAGCGGGCTCAAACCTCACGCTATTTAAAGGCGCTAAAGGTATCGAAAAAGATGCTGATGGCAACTACATCTACTACGGCGTACGCGAGTTCGGTATGACCGCGATTGCCAATGGTATCGCATTGCATGGTGGCTTCATCCCTTACGTAGCGACGTTCCTGATGTTTATGGAGTACGCTCGTAACGCGGTACGCATGGGCGCACTGATGAAGCAGCGCGTCATCCACGTCTATACTCATGACTCTATCGGTCTGGGTGAAGATGGCCCAACGCATCAGCCAGTTGAGCAATTGACTAGCCTACGTACTACGCCAAACCTACGTACGTGGCGTCCGTGTGATGCGACTGAATCTGCCAGCGCTTGGGTAGAAGCAATCAAGTCTGAAAACAACCCATCAGCATTGATCTTTAGCCGTCAGAGCTTGCCACATCAAGCACGTGATAGCGAGCAAGTAGCCAACATCACCAAAGGTGGTTATGTACTTGCGAAAGAGCAGGGCGAGCTACAAGCAATCATCATCGCCACTGGTTCAGAAGTTGGCCTAGCGATGGAAGCGTATGAAAAACTAAGCGCAAATGGCGTTGGCGTCCGTGTGGTCTCTATGCCCTGTGCTGAGATTTTCGTCGAGCAAGATGCTAGCTATCGCGAAGCGGTATTGCCTGCCAATATTCGTGCTCGCGTCGCAGTAGAAGCCGCGCATGTGGATTACTGGTATAAGTTCGTTGGTCTAGATGGCAAAGTCATCGGTATGACGACTTATGGTGAATCTGCTCCTGCTAGCGACTTGTATAAAGAGTTTGGTATTACCACTGATGCTGTGGTTGAAGCGGTAAATAGTTTGGTGTAATAAATCTAACTTAGTTAATGTTTAAACAAAAAAGAGCTACCGGAGAAATCTGGTGGCTTTTTTTTGTATGGCTAATCAATATATTAAGTTGTATTATCGTATAAACTAAATGTTTAACTAGGCATTATGATGATTAAAGAGCTAATTAAAGATATAAGCTACGATAAAATTTCTTTAGATCAAGCGTTAACCCGAGCTAAGCTAATTGCCTATAAAATTGATAATGATGAGTTCATAAGTTGGATAAGTAGAGAGCTAAATGGATATGATGATTTAGACATTATTCCTGAATACCGAGAATTACACTGTGACATAGTTGCTAGAGTAGAAAATCCATATAATGGTACTAGATTGGTTCCTATAGATTTGACTGAATTTGACAGAAGTATCGATGGTAATTTATATAAATTTAATTATACATTAAGTATTTTTGGCGTTGAACAGAACTTAGAAGCTGTGAAGCATTCAAACGAGCAATATGGATATATTGATTTTCCTATTGAGATAGTAAGGGATATAAGTAAGCTTGTTCAGCAAAATAATATATCTGCTGTAAGTAGAAAAATGCAATTTAGTCAGCTACATAATATATTAAGCATAACAAAGCAGAGGCTTTTAGATACATTGCTTGAACTAAATAAAGCTTTTCCAGATTTAGAAGATGAATATATGAACGATGATAAAAAAGATACAGCGAGTCAAATTATTACTACGTATATCTATGGCAATAATGCAAGTTCGAACGTTGGAGTTGGCAAGGATTTCACTCAAGGTATTAGCAATAGCTATACGGAAAAAGTAGAGCAAGTACTTAATGATTTAAGGCAGTTAGGTGTTCCAAATGAAGACATTAATGAATTAGAAGATATTATCAACAATGAGCCGGATAAAAATAAACTTGGTGCTAAGTTTCTTGCCTGGTCGTCTGCTCTCATGACAAAAGCTGTCGAAAAAGGTATAGATGTCAAAGTACCTGAGGTTTTAGATGCGATTCAAAACCTTGTAGTCTAGGATATTTAGAGTAAAAAACTATGTCCCTAAAATCCACCTTTAAAGGTTTCCTCGGTGAAACCGTCATCAACGTCGCCATGTGGCTAAAGCTTGAAAAAGACATCTATCACCGTCTAAACAATGTCACTTTGCCATTAGCCAATGGTGGTAGTACGCAAATCGATCATGTTATCGTCTCCGTATATGGCATCTTTGTGATTGAAACCAAAAACTACAAAGGTTGGATATACGGTAGCGAGAACCAAAGGCAGTGGACACAATCTTTCCCAAATGGCAGCAAATACAAATTTCAAAATCCATTGCGTCAGAACTACTTGCACATAAAGACGCTCGCTGATTTATTAGACTTGGAGCTGAGCTACTTTCATTCAATGATTGCTTTCATCGGTGAGTGCGAGCTAAAAACCCGTGATGAGCTACCCGAACACGTGTTAACAGGTGGTATGGTGTCTTATGTGAAGAAGAAGCAAGATAAAATACTCACCGAAGACGAGGTCACATCTATCGTCGAGCAGATCGAGAGCAATAAATTTAGCAAGTCATGGCGCACCAATCGCCAACACAAAGCCTATCTAAAAGATAAGCATAGCAATGCTAGCAAGAATACTGATAACCCTACACTTGAACCAATAGTTAAAGAAACTGTAAGAAGAACTCCTCTAAAAAGTAGGGAAGTACATGGATGGTCTGGTCAAACTGAGATTGAATCTAGCGAGTTACCAATTGATAGTCTAAATACTCAGCAAATAATCAAACCGCATGATATGGCTGATAAGGTTTTTCTTACGCCATTTGAGATTATAGAATATGAGTCACAGGAAGAACCTGAGATACCTAAGACGGTAGAAGATAACGTTAATCTCGTCCAAACACCAACCTGTCCAAGATGTAACGGTGAGATGGTTGAACGCATCACAAAAAAAGGCGCACGCCAAGGACAGTCCTTTTATGGGTGCGCACAGTTTCCTAAATGCCGCGGTGTGGTGAATATTACTTAGCCGTTAGTCCTTTTACCCATATATTTCTTCCAAACGCAGACAAGCCACCAGCCGACCATCCCATTCGCGCAGTTGTGGCTCGATTTCGCTGCATTGCGAGGTCGCATATGGGCAGCGTTTATGTAGAGCACAGCCGCTTGGCGGATTAAGCGGGCTTGGTAGCTCACCTTGTAGCGTCAAATCTTTCTTTTGGCCATTTACTGTGGGTGCAGCCGCCAGTAATGCGATGGTATAAGGATGCTTTGGCGCATTATAGATCGCTTCTTTGGGGCCGTGCTCGACCGCTTGACCCAAATACATCACCATCACATCATCAGCGACATGACGTACGACTGACAAGTTGTGTGAGATAAAGACGTAAGCGGTACGATACTCATCTTGCAAATCCATAAACAGATTTAAGACCTGCGCCTGAATCGATACGTCGAGCGCGGAGGTCGGCTCATCAGCGACGACAATTTTTGGATTGAGCATCATGGCACGGGCAAGGGCAATCCGCTGACGCTGACCACCCGAAAACATATGTGGAAAACGCCCAGCATGTTCGGGACGTAGACCCACGTTTCTCATCATCTCATTGATTTTGTCACGCTTTTCTTCTTTCGACAGGTTAGTATGAATATTCAACGGCTCTGTCAATTGATAGGCGATAGTATGGCGCGGATTCAAGCTACCATAAGGGTTTTGGAAGACCATTTGAATTTCGGTACGTAAGTCTTTGAGCGCCTTTCTACTATAGCCAGTGGTGGCTTCATCGTTGATAAAAAGCTCGCCCTGCGTCGGCTGCTCGATGAGTGTCAGCTGGCGGGCAAGGGTGGATTTGCCGCAGCCTGATTCACCAACGACTGCCAATGTCTTGCCAGCCTCAAGCTCAAAAGAGATACCGTTCAGCGCTTTGACGTGCGCTTTTGGTTTGCCCAATCCTTGTGATACCGGATAGTGCTTATGTAGATTGTCTGCTTTTAAAACCACTTTATTACTCATACTTGTGACTCCAAAATAGCAGCGTGAGAGATGGGGGTGCGAGCAGTAAGATCGGCATAAATGCAGCGCACTTTGCCATTTGGTGTGTCCAAAATAGGCGGCGGCACGTCACAAGCAGGCTCTTTATATGGGCAGCGAGGAGATAATAAGCACCCGCTTGGGCGATCATATTGACTTGGTACGACCCCAGGCAAGCTGTTCAATCGATCTTGTCCGATAGCCAGCTCAGGAATGGCTTGTAAGAGCGCCTCTGTATAAGGGTGTGCAGGATGTTGGAAAACCTCTGGCACGGTACTGGTTTCAACCACTTGTCCAGCATACATGACCGCGACATCACGCGAGTTTTGTGCAACAAGGCCCAAATCATGGGTAATCAAAACCATCGCCATTTGTTTTTCACGTTGTAGACGACCGAGCAAGTCCATGATCTGCGCTTGTACGGTGACATCAAGTGCGGTGGTCGGTTCATCGGCGATGAGCAGTTTTGGTTCACACGCAAGCGCCATCGCAATCATAACGCGCTGGCTCATACCGCCTGAGAGCTGATGTGGATACACTTTGAGTCGGTTTTTGGCGTCAGGCATTTCGACCAACTCTAACAGCTCTAATATGCGTGCCTGTACTGCTGCACCGCGCAAACCAAGATGCTTGCGCAGTACTTCACCCAGCTGCATCTCAACGGTAAAGCTTGGATTGAGGCAAGACATCGCATTTTGAAAGATCATAGAGATGTCTTTGCCAATGATGCCGCGTTTTTCTTTGGCAGGCATACTAATCATGTCTTTATTATCAAAGACCACTCGCTGTGCGCGAACGGTGGCAGACGGCGGCAGTAGCCCCATCAGCGCCATCATCGTGACCGACTTACCTGAGCCGGATTCACCCACGACAGCGATGACCTCACCTTGTGTGATTTTTAAAGACACATCATCTACAGCACGAAAGGCACGCTTTCCTTGACCAAAAGTGACCGACAGATTTTCGATGTCCAATAACAGCGGCGCGTCTGTTGCTGATGCACCATTCATAGAAGTATGAGCGGTAGGCGTTTTAATTAAAGTATCAGTCATCTTAGGTCACCTGCTTTAATTTAGGATCTAGCGCATCGCGTAAGCCATCACCAGTCAGGTTAATCGATAGTGCAGCCAAGAAAATAGCGACACCCGGCCAGATTGCTAGCCAAACATTACTTTGAATATATTGACGCGCCGTACCTAGCATCGCGCCCCATTCAGCATCAGGTGGCTGTACCCCAAAGCCTAAGAAACCAATCGCACCCGCTTCTAAAATAGCAGACGAAAAAATCATCGTTGCCTGTACGATGAGCGGTGCCATGCAGTTGGGTAGAATCGTGATAAATAATAAACGCAGCACACCAGCACCCATCACTTGCGAGGCGATAAAGTACTCACGTTGTAGCTCTACCATTGCGGTGGCGCGAGTCAGACGAATAAAAGGCGGCGTACAGACCAAAGCGATGGTAATAATCGTATTGGTCATAGAGGGCCCTAAGATAGCGGCAATGATGATCGCTAGTAGTAAGCTGGGGTATGACATCAAAATATCATTGACCAACATGACCGCTTTGCCCCAAACTTTGGGCCAAAAGGCAGCACTAAGTCCTAGTGAAATACCGACTAGCATCGCAAGGGTCGTCGCGCTCAGACCGATAAATAAAGAGTAACGCGCGCCATACATCACCCGAGACAAGGTATCTCGTCCAGCATCATCCGTGCCTAGCCAAAACATCGCATCACCACCACTTAAAAAGGCTGGCGGCAATTGCTCTTGACCAGTGAACAACTCATAAGGATCATGAGGCGCAATAGCAGGCGCAAGTATGGCAACTAGGACCATCAATGCCAGTACGATAAAACCAATCACGGCGCCTTTGTTTCGGCAAAACGTCGATAAAAATAGCTGCCAAGATGACGGCGGTGTGGCTGCCATCAGATTGACATCAGAGGGGAGAACAGAAGGCTTCATGAGCATTTCCTATAGTGGCTAGCGCATTGGACTCGTTTAGGTTCTCTTTCCTGATAATCATCAGAAATTTGCCAAAACCTTTGTAACCATGCAAGCGCTAATCATCACTATTTATAATGTGAGTATTTATCAATGTTGAATTAAGAAGTATGGCGAATACGTGGATTGATCAGACCATACAAAATATCAATAAATAAACTAACCAAAATCAGAGCGGTGGCGACCAATAAAATACCGTTTTGTACAATAGGGTAGTCACGAGTGAAAAACCCATCGAGTAGCCAATTACCAACGCCTGGCCAACTAAAGATAGTCTCGGTAATAATGGCACCTGCGAGCAATGTTGCCATCTGTAGGCCAACGACTGTAACCACAGTAATCAAGGCGTTACGCATTACGTGGACTAGTATCACTCGGCGTGGAGATAAACCTTTGGCTCGCGCTGTACGCACGTAATCCTCATCTAGTACCTCTAGCATCGCAGAGCGTGTCATCCGTGCAATCATCGCTAACGGAATGGTCGATAGAGCAATAGAGGGCAATATAAAGTGTTTGACCACGTTCCAAAACGCGCCAGGTTCTCCCGAGCTTAGTGAGCCGAGTAACCATGAGCCATACAGTGGCTGCACATCTAAAAACTGTGCGACAGATATCACACCAGCGACGGGCAGTAGACCTAAATAATGAGCGAAGATACCAGTCAGGATGGGACCTAGTAAATAGATGGGCATAGAGTAACCTGCCAACGCGCCTGACATTAGGGTGTAATCAATCCATGTACCACGGCGCAGGGCAGCAAAGATGCCTAAGCTGACACCAATGACACTAGCGATGACAATAGCGCATAATGCTAACTCTAAAGTAGGAACAAAATGGGCAAAGAAGTCTTGCAATACGGGCGTACGAGTACGAAAAGACTGACCAAAATCACCTGTTAGGATGCCAGTCAAATAATCCCAATACTGGGCAACGAGTGGTTTGTCTAATCCTAGCCTTTCTAAGGCACGAGCATGTAGCTCTGGATCGACCATACGCTCGCCCATCATAATCTCTACCGCATCTCCAGGTACGAGACGAATCAGAGTAAAAGTCGATAGCGTTAGGCCAAGATAGACGGGTATTAAAATGGCAATACGACGCAGAATATAAAGTAGCATGGGCTGCTCAATAGTTGTGGTTCAATGATTAGAGTATTAGCGATAATGAAGAGATCCGTGACAAAGCGCTTAATTCATATTGTTCATATCATTTATATAAATTCGGCTGGAGCAGAGTATCTGACCCAGCCGCACTTATATGAATGAATAAAATGAATAAATTGCTTACGTCGTAACGGAATTAATCAGTCAAGGTTATTCAACTTTTACACCATCGAAGCGTATTGAGCCAAGTGGGCTGATTTTATAATCGACAACGTTTGGTGCGGTGAATACGGTCACTACCGAGTGTGCCATTGTTGTCCAAGGAAGCTGCTCTTTGAATATCTGCTGAGCTTGCTCATATTCACTGACACGCTCATCTTGATTGTTAATCTGACGGGCATTGGTCACCAAATTATCGAAGTCTTTGTTACACCAGCGCGAGTAGTTGTTACCACCGACCGCGTCACAAGACAATAACGAACCAAGCCAGTTGTCTGGATCACCATTATCGCCAGTCCAACCTGCTAGAATGACATCAGGCTCGCCTTTAGCAGCGCGTTTTAGGTACTCGCCCCACTCATAAGTCACAAGTTTGGTATCGACGCCAATCTTCGCCCAATCGGCTTGTAGCATTTCAGCCATTAGCTTGGCATTTGGGTTGTACGGACGCTGAACTGGCATATACCACAGATTTATAGAAAGATTATCCGCGCCAGCTTCTTTGATTAGTGCTTTTGCCTTTTCGACGTCGTAAGGCGCATCTTTAAGTGACTCATCATAGCCCCACTGCGTTGGCGGCATTGGGTTGGTTGCCTTGAGGCCTTCGCTCTGATAAACCGCATTGATAATAGCGTCTTTGTTGATCGCCATATCTAATGCTTGACGCACTTTAAGATCGCTCAGTTGAGGTTTTTCTACGTTATAACCGACATAGCCGACGTTGAAGCCAGGCTGATCCAGAACGGTGGCTTTACCTGATTTTTTAACAGATTCGATTTCGGCAGGTTTTGGATAAGCGGACACGTGACATTCGCCAGCTTGCACTTTTTGAGCACGAACAGCTGAATCTTTAGTGATGACAAACACTAAGTTGTCGATATAGATGTCGTCTTTATTCCAATAGTCTGGATTCTTGGTATAACGAATTTGTGCGTCTTTTTGATAAGAAGTAAAGACGAAAGGTCCAGTACCGACGGGCTTAGTATTGATATCAGCAGCATTGCCAGAGGCTAGCAATTGATCTGCGTACTCAGCAGAACCAATATAAGCAAAAGGCATCGCTAGGTTCTGTAGGAACGGCGCATTGGTTTCGCTAAGGGTGATTTTTACCGTATAGTCGTCAATCTTTTCGATATTAGAGATAATATCAGGTAGTCCCATGCCGACCGAATATGGGAATTCAGCAGGATAAGCTTTGTTAAATTCAAAGTCTGGGTCAGTGATACGTTCTAGCGTAAAGACAATATCATCCGCGTTGAAATCGCGAGTTGGAGTAAAGTAGTCAGTTGTACCGAACTTAACCCCTTTACGTAGATTAAAGGTATAAGTCTTGCCGTCTTCGCTAATATCCCAGCTCTCCGCAAGTCCTGGTTGAATCTCAGTCTCCGCTCTTTTGAATTCTACCAAGCCATTATAAATAGGGAAGGCACTCGCATCAAAATCCGTACCTGAAGTATATTGCGCTGGATCGAATCCAGCAGGGCTACCTTCTGAGCAATAGAGCAATGTTTTGGCGGCTTTGGCATCTGAGCTAGCAGCAGAATCGTCGGTGGTCTTGTTGTCTCCACTACAGGCGCTGATACCTAAGACAAACGTCGCCAACATTGTAAGTTTGAAGAGTGATTTTTGCATTATTACATCCTATGTAATGGTAGGTAGGTACTCATCTATCCATATGTTCGTACTCGAGCATGAATACGATGAGAAAGCGTTTAATGACCTCTAAAGTATCTATCTATGCAGTATTTTATATATACAAAATAAAACATATTAAAGGTTGTTATAACTTTAAATTATATAGATGGAAACTAAAAATATAAATAAGTCGTTCGAATATACTCTCTTAATCTGTGATAATGCAAGCTATAAATAGACTAATTTTGATAAAAAATGCACGGTTTTACTGTATTTAGCATAAATAAGATGTTAAATACTAGATTGTATTATTTTTTGTTTATTCATTCTAAGTAGCAAAGAGACACGCTTTTAAATTGCTAACCAGTTACAATTTTACTAGGTGTAAACAATTAGAAATAATAAAGTTATGTCTCTTTAAAGCAATCAGCTATAAGCCGTTTGTCCAATGCAGCATTAAACAGGGCTATGATTCATTTTAATGAGATCGGCTATTTTTTCGGCAATCATGATAGTTGGCGCATTGGTATTGGCGCTAATAAGCGTTGGCATCACTGAAGCGTCGATAACTCGTAGTCCGCTCACACCTCGTACCTTCAACTCCAAATCAACCACAGAGCTGTCATCTGATCCCATGCGGCAAGTGCCTACTGGGTGATAGATGGTATCTGACTTATTGCGGATATAGCCGAGCATGCCATCTTTTTCGAGGTAAGGGGCAGGGTAGTCTTCAGTGATGTACTTTGCGAGTGCAGACTCTTGCATAATGGCGCGAGTACGCTCGGCACCGGCAACCATATACTCTACGTCTTTCGGGTGTGACAGATAGTTTGGATCGATTAAGACAGCATCGGAGGGGTCGGCTGAGTCCAATCTGACAGTACCTCGACTTTCAGGCCGTAAGTAACAACTGTGACAAGAGACAGCGAAGCCGCGTCTGAGATCACGGCCATGCTCTATCACGCGCGAGATGACAAAGTGCAGCTGGGTATTTGGCCACTCTTTTGGGTCATCACCGACGCTAAAGAACGCACCTGCCTCTGCATAGTTGGTAGACAGCAGCCCTGTACCGTCTCTTCTCCACTGCCGAATACTTTTGGTCAATGTCGAAATCGATGCCATGCCAATACCGATGACGTCAGTAGTATTGACCTCGTAATCAAAGACGACGTCTAAATGATCCTGCAAATTACCACCGACTTCAGGTGCATCTACCACCACATCGATACCATGAGACTGCAAATGCTCTGCAGGACCAATACCTGAGAGCATCAGGACTTTGGGCGAACCAAATGCGCCACCTGATAGTAGGACTTCATGACGCGCCGTGACAGTATGTTCGACACCGTCTTTTTCGTAGACGACGCCTGTCGCTTGATTGTCTTCGATAATGACGCGGTTAGCCTGCGCATGAGTGATGACAGTTAGGTTGGAGCGGTTTTGGACAGGATGTAGATAGGCGGCCGCGGCAGAGCAGCGTTGGCCTTGTTTTTCACCATGGAAATGAGTGACTTGATACAATCCTGTACCGTCTTGCTTTTCGCTATTAAAGTCGGTGTTATGATCTAGGCCATTGGCAATCGCAGCTTCTACGAATGCTTTTGAGATGTCTCGTGGACTGAGTAGGTCGCTAACATGCAGCGGCCCGCTATCGCCATGTAGGTCATCGCTACCACGAACGTTATTTTCAGCTTTGATAAAGTAGGGAAGTACATCGTCAAATCCCCAGCCAGTACAGCCTTGCTCTACCCAGCGCTCATAATCTAGCTTACTACCGCGCGTATAGATCATGGCATTGATCGCTGATGAGCCGCCCAGACATTGTCCACGCGGCTGAAAACCTTTACGGTTATTAAGGTGCTCTTGCGGGGTGGTGTGAAAGCACCAATTGTTTAATTTAAGCGGTTTACCAGGAACCATCAGAATCAGTCCAGCAGGCACGCGTACTGCTAGATCTTTGCCATCACCGCCGTACTCTAATAAACAGACACTGATATCTGGGTTTTCAGTGAGACGGCTGGCGAGCACGCAACCTGCTGATCCACCACCGACGATGACATAGTCAAATGTTGTGTCAAATTCCATTTTATATTCCTTATAGCATCCATGCTAATTAAAATAGGGTACGCTTTACAGTAACTATTATTCTGCTGAAATAATAAAATAAAAATGACTCTGCGGTATCTGTTTGCGTCAATATCGTAGGACAAGCTAAGACTGTTATATTCGGTATGTTATTTAAAATTAATGCTACTTAATGTTGCGTCAAACGTCCTTATATCGCACAGATTTCTGAGCGTACGATAAAGCGTTTGCCTTCAGGGATTTCTAACGAAAAGCTCGCACCGCGACCATTGACGACATCAATGGTGAGATCGGTATGCTGCCATAGATTGTACTGTGCCTTACCCATATAAAATGGACAGCCAGCAAGCTCACCAACCAACACATCCTGACCACCCACTTTGAACTCTCCTAATGGATAGCACATGGGCGAGCTACCGTCACAGCAGCCACCTGATTGATGAAACATCAGCTCACCGTGCTTAGATTTCAATAGCTCAATTAACGCTTTACAAGATTCTGTTGCTGCCAGTTTCATATCGTACTCCTTCTTATGGCCCATCCATGGTTTATATAATTGCTCTCTAGTATCAGTATGCCACAGTCAAATCAAAAAGGTCGCATCATCTTCAGACACATCACAACTGGCATATGACTAAAAAGATACGACCTTCGGCTGATAATTGACAGTTGGAATAACTATGTAATAAGCTTATAACACTGTCATTTTACTATCCGTTATTGATTATAGTCGATGACGATACGACCTTCGATTTTGCCATTACGCATCCGCTCAAAAATATCATTGATGTTCTCTAACGGCTCAGCTTTGACGGTCGCTTTGACTTTGCCAGCCGCTGCCATATCTAGCGACTCTTGTAAGTCAAGACGTGTGCCAACGATAGAGCCGCGTATGGTGATACCATTGAGTACAGTATCAAAGATTGACACCGGGAAGTCGCCAGTGGGGAGCCCGTTACATACTAAAGTACCACCGCGACGTAACATGCTTAAGGCTTGATCAAAAGCTTTTGATGATACTGCAGTGACTAACACGCCATGAGCGCCACCGATTTTTTCTTGTAGCAACTCGCCTGGGTCTGTATTTTTGGCATTTACCGTCACTGTTGCCCCCAGCTTTTTGGCGAATTCAAGTTTTTCGTCATCAATATCAACAGCAGCAACATTGAGCCCCATGGCAATGGCATATTGTACAGCCATGTGACCAAGGCCGCCGATACCTGAAATAACAACCCAGTCGCCTGGCTTGGTGTCGGTCATTTTAAGACCTTTATATACCGTGACGCCCGCACATAAAACAGGGGCAATCTCAATGGAGTCGACACTCTCAGGAATAATGCCAACATAGTTGGCATCTGCAAGGACGTATTCTGCAAAGCTACCGTTCACTGAGTAACCAGAGTTTTCTTGCTTTTTACATAAGGTTTCCCAGCCACCCAAGCAATGCGTACAGTGACCACAAGCAGAGTATAGCCATGGCACACCAACGCGATCACCTGCTTTGACATGAGTTACGCCGTCACCGACCGCCGTGATCACGCCAACACCTTCATGACCTGGGATAAATGGCGGGCTTGGCTTAACAGGCCAGTCCCCCTCAACTGCATGTAAATCAGTATGACAGACGCCTGAGGCGTGCATTTTGACAACTATTTGCCCAGCACCTGCGGTTGGAATGTCGACTTCTTCGATTTTTAAGTCTTGACCGAACTCATGTAATACAGCGGCTTTCATTTTGTTAGTCATAATAAGCTCTCTTTTATGGGTGATTGATAAATGTTGATATAAAAAGTTGTTGCGATATTGCATTCAAAATATGCAAACACCTTATTTTGAACGCAAGACTGCTACAAATTTTTCCTGCTGTGCGCCTAAGCGCATTAGAGGATATAAAAATTCGTCTCAGTTTTTTATTTAGATCGTTGTAGCGAGCGGGCTATGTAACACTTGTGATAACCCGCTCCATGATTAGCAATGATGGTTTAGAAGAAGCCCATTTTTTTAGGGCTGTACGACACCAGCATGTTTTTGGTTTGCTGATAGTGGTCGAGCATCATTAAATGGTTTTCACGTCCGATACCAGATTGTTTGTAACCACCGAACGCCGAATGTGATGGATAAATATGATAGCAGTTGGTCCATACGCGGCCTGCTTGGATACCACGGCCGAAGCGATATGCCTTGTGTACGCTACGTGTCCATACGCCAGCGCCTAAACCATACAAGGTGTCATTGGCAATCTGCATGGCTTCGTCATCGTCTTTAAAAGTAGTCACGGCAAGGACAGGTCCAAAGATCTCTTCTTGGAACACGCGCATATCGTTGGTGCCCTCAAAGATCGTTGGTTTGACGTAGTAACCGTCTGTCAAGTCGCCATCGTGCTTGGCTTGTTCGCCGCCGACGAGCACTTTTGCGCCTTCTTTTTTACCGATATCAAGATAAGATAGAATTTTCTCTAATTGATCTGAGCTGGCTTGCGCGCCAATCATGGTGTCGGTATCTAATGGGTTACCCATCTTGATGGCTTCAACGCGGGCGATACAGCGTTTGATGAACTCATCATAGATGCTCTCATGAACGAGTGCCCGCGATGGACAGGTGCAGATTTCACCTTGGTTCAGTGCAAACATCACTAGACCTTCGACCGCTTTGTCCAAGAAGTCATCGTCCTCATCCATAACATCGGCAAAGAAGATGTTAGGGCTTTTGCCACCAAGCTCTAACGTCACTGGAATGATATTTTCGCTCGCGTACTGCATAATGAGGCGACCAGTCGTGGTCTCACCTGTAAAGGCAACTTTATTGATACGAGGGTTTGAGGCAAGTGGTTTACCCGCTTCGACACCAAAGCCATTGACGACGTTTAGCACGCCCTTTGGCAAAATGTCAGCGATACCGATGGTCTCTAACATGAACAGAATAGAAACTGGCGTTTGTTCGGCTGGCTTTAGAACGACACAGTTACCAGCAGCAAGGGCAGGTGCTAGCTTCCATACGGCCATTAGGATAGGAAAGTTCCAAGGAATGATTTGACCGACGACACCAAGTGGCTCATGAAAATGATAAGCTACAGTGTCTTCGTCAATCTGACTGATACCGCCTTCTTGTGCGCGAATGGCGCTGGCAAAATAACGGAAGTGATCAATGGCTAGAGGGATGTCGGCTGCGAGTGTCTCACGAACAGGTTTGCCGTTTTCGTAACATTCGGCAATCGCAATCGCTTCTAGGTTGGCTTCCATGCTGTCAGCAATTTTGAGTAACAAGTTGGCACGTTCAGTAACACTGGTCTTGCCCCAAGCATCTTTGGTAGCATGCGCCGCGTCTAGGGCTTTTTCGATATCGGCTTCTTTTGAGCGGGCTACTTGGCAAATAGTTTTACCATCGATGGGGCTTGTGTTATCAAAATACTCTCCATCGATAGGAGCGGTCCACTCACCATTAATAAAGTTATCGTATTTTTCGCGGAACTGAACAGGGCTACCTTCCGTATTGGGATTTGCATACAGCATGAAACACTCCTTGTTGTGTTGTTTGTTTTATCGGATAATACAAGCGCAATTTTATCTATCCTAATATCTGTTATCGCAAAACAATATCAGTTGATGTTGTGATTGATTAACATCAATTGCTCTCTGTACACGTTTCATACTACTCGGCTTCTGCTGATAATCATACTAAAATTTTATAATGACTGATGAGTTAACACATAACAGGAAGTTTGCTTTAATGGCCATGATTTTATTGCTGTAAAGCCTAGAATGCATAGGCTTGGTATTTATGATCAAAGCAGATACTTTACGGACAAAATTAAAAGATAAGCTATTGATTTTTTGCATTTATAAAAAATAAAGCATTTTTTATCTATATTCTATTGACAATTGTTTATTTTATTGTCGATACCTCAAGGTTGCACAGCCCGCAAATTTTAGGTGATTTTAGGCAAATGTTGCGTTTTTTTCCATTATGATGATGGTTTTATTATTCTCTTTTTTCACATTACTGGCTGGTTTGAATCTATGCGTCAATCTTCTGCTCTCGATATCTTAAAAACAGGTCAAAATGTCTTTTTAACGGGCTCAGCAGGCTCAGGTAAGACCTATACGCTCAATCAATATATTGATTATCTACGCGCTCGCCGTGTGCCTGTTGCGGTGACTGCCAGTACCGGTATTGCTGCCACACACATGAACGGCACAACGATTCATAGTTGGTCGGGTATTGGTATCAAGGATGAGCTGTCTGATCGAGATTTGACAAATTTATCACGCAAGCAGTTCTTAGCAGACAGACTAAAAGACACGGCTGTGTTGGTCATCGATGAGATATCAATGCTACATGCTAAGCAGCTTAACTTGGTCAGCCAAGTGCTCAAACATATTCGCAAAAATGACAAAGCGTTTGGTGGTATTCAGGTGGTAGTCGCAGGAGACTTTTTTCAGTTACCACCGATTGGCAGTAAAGGTGAGACGAATCGTGAAAAGTTCGCCTTTATGTCCGAAGCGTGGCTCGATGCCAAATTCCATATTTGCTACTTGTCTGAGCAGCATCGTCAAGTCAGCGAGGCAGCCAATGGCGGTCTGGATTTAGACGATATTCTTAATCAAATTCGTCGTCAGGAAGTGACCTTTGAGGCGATTGCCGCTTTAGAAGCGACGTATGACCAAAGCGTCGATATTAAGCGTACTCGTCTGTATACCCACAATCTCAATGTCAATAAAATCAATGACAAAGAACTGGCGTCTCTAGATGGCGATATGATGCGTTTTGAGGCGACGGCAACAGGCGATAGTAAGCTGGTTGAAACGCTAAAAAAGACCGTGCGTACCCAAGACGAGCTGATTCTAAAAGTCGGCGCCAAGGTAATGTTTATCAAAAACAATGCTGAGCTTGGTGTCTCTAACGGAACGATGGGCGAGTTGATTGGGTTTGCTGCTGTCAAGATAGAGGATAAAGACAGTAGTGACGCGTTAATCGAAGACGATAGCAGCGATGACGTTGATGAAGAGGCTGCTGGCGAAAAAACGACAAAAGGTAAGAAGTCCGCTGCTAAAAAAGACAAAGAAAAACCAAAGTCGAAGAAACCAACGACCCAGAAAATGCCTGTCGTGCGGCTTAATTCAGGACGAGAAGTCATCGCTGAGCCTGAAGAGTGGATTATCGAAGATGAAACGGGTGATGTGCTAGCAAGTTATTTACAAGTGCCACTCTGTCTAGCATGGGCGATTACCATCCATAAATCCCAGGGCATGACCCTCGATGCAGCTGAAATCGATTTATCGCGTACTTTTGAGTTGGGACAAGGCTATGTGGCATTATCACGCCTCAAGTCGCTATCTGGCCTACAGCTGCTTGGTATGAACGACATGAGCTTGCAACTCGATCCATTGGCTCGCGGCGCAGATAAGCGGTTTTTGGTACTGTCTGAAGAAGCGGATGCTAATTATGCGATGCTAGATGAAGAAAGTATGCAGCAGGCACATGAAAAATTCGTGCTGAAGTCAGGTGGGACATTGAGCAAGTCGGTAATCGATGCCTATGCCACGCTACAAAACAAACGCCGCGAACAACAGCAAGCGAAAATCGATAAAAAACAGAAATTAGGTAATCAGGTCTCTGATAAGTCAGAAAGCACCTTGCGTGCAACCCGAGTGTTATTGGAGGAGAGTTTGACCATTGCGGAGATTTCAGAAGCACGTCAATTGTCACAATCGACCATCATGCGCCATATCGGTGAGCTAAAATCACAAGATCTGAGTCTTGCCTGCGATCATCTGCGTCCAGATGATGAGGTGATGACAGCCGTAGGTAATGCCTATGTCGCCATTAAAGTCGCCAATAATCCAAATGACTTTAATGATGATGGTAGCATCAAGCTGCGTCCGATATATGATCATCTCAAGCAAAGCATTGACTACAATACCATTCGCCTCGCATTGATTTTTATCACTCCATAGTTTTGCTGCTTATAATTTTATTGCCTATAACTTTGTCACCTTTATTTTTATAGGCTTTATTTTTGCTATTTCTTAGTATTTAGCAATCATTAGCGCACTCAACGTGATAACGCTCAGTTTTTACCCCCATTTATAGCGATACCCTTTATGTCCGATGTTATGCCTGATTTTTCGAGCGCTACTTACCAATTGACCTCTGACCCGACAGCGGCGACGTTCCGTACTACTGGTGAGCACACACAGCCACTGAGAGTCGCTATCAATGGCTTTGGTCGTATAGGGCGCAATGTACTTCGTGCTTTGCTAGAGCGCTTCGAAGTGTTAGGTCGTGCGATTCATGTAGTGGCAATTAATGATTTGGCGCCAGCGGATATCTTATTACATTTATTAAAATTTGATAGCACCCATGGCCGCCTCAGTCGATTAGGGGTCAATGCTGAGATTGTAGAGAGTGAGTCAGGTGATACGAGCAAGACCGAACTCTGTCTGACTAAGAACAACTTAACTTATTGCATCAATATGCTATCAGAGCCTGATCCAAAAAATTTACCTTGGCAGGCTCTGGGTGTTGATGTGGTTTTAGAATGTACTGGGCATTTTCGCTCGTATGAGCAAGCGACGCTACATATCGATGCTGGCGCGCAGCAAGTAATTATCGGTGCCGCGCCATTTGACGATGTGGATGCCTGTATCGTCATGGGCGTGAATACCGATGCGCTTACGCTTGAGCTACCGATTATTTCTAGTGTTTCTTGCACCACGCAGGCATTGGTACCATTGATTGATACGCTAGATAAAGCGTTTGGTGTGCAGTCCGCCATGATGACAGAGATTCATGCAGTTACTGCTGATCAGACAGTGCTAGATCAAGCACATCGAGACCCAAGACGGGCGCGCGCTTCTGGCTATAATATTATCCCAACAACATCCAGTAGTATCGCTGCGACAGAGCGGGTGCTACCAGCCATGGTCGGCAAGATAAACGGACATTCGATACGAGTGCCAACTATCGACGTGGCTGCGATTGATGTCACCTTTGTGTTTGATACGCCAGATGTCGATGTCGAGACAGTACGAGAAGTACTCAAATCTGCCAGTCAAGCGCATTTGCATGACATCATGGCTTATACCGATGAGCCATTGGTATCTAGTGACTTTATCCATCAGACTGAGTCGCTTATCATTGATGGTCAGCAGCTTATGCAAGTAGGTGGTCAATATAAGGTTTTTGCATGGTACGATAATGAATGGGGCTATGCCAATAGGCTGCTCGATATGTGCTTACATCTGGCCTCAAGCAAGCGATAATGCACCAATTTACAAGTATTCGAAAATTAATTGAATTTTTTTAGTTTAGGGGCTTGCATTATAAAATGATATCTATATAATGATGCACCAATGGAGACGTGGCAGAGCGGTTGAATGCACCGGTCTTGAAAACCGACAAGGGTTAATAGCCCTTCGAGAGTTCGAATCTCTCCGTCTCCGCCAAATTCGAAAAAGCCCCAATCAGCAATGATTGGGGCTTTTTTTTATGGTATTGATAAAAGTATTAATTAGCCCCTTCTACTTCTATAAAATCCTCAATAGTAGGTTGTACAGCTACTTCACTACTTCACCAAAGAATTTTCAAATTCAATTGTCTGATCGTCTACTAAGGTAAGCGTACCTTTATTAATCTCGATAGTGATGCCACTAGCATTTTTGATAGCACGCATGACATTGATATCCTCAATGCTGCTTTCAATAATGATCTTGCCGGATTGTTCTGGTGCGATAGGTGGATCAAACGTTGTCAAAGGCACATTAAAGTTTTTGCCCTTTGTCAGATTGGCATCCTTCATGGTTAGCGTCCCTTTAAAGCCTTTTATCGCGCCTTTGCCATGATTGGATAGCATAAACTGCATTTTGACTTGATTTAAGCTATCGCTATCACTGGTTTTCACTGGGAGCAGGGCGACAGGATACATCTGTGCAGTAGCGTTCGCCGCCTGACCTTTGACGATTGGGCTTTTCTTACCTGTTGGGTTGTTTGGATGCAGACGTTCATATTCACGCTGTTGTATTAGCGCTTGCTTGATAGTGGTACGCGGCATGGCTCCTGATTCATAAGCGTCGCTCAATTTCATACGCAGCATATATCGGCTGAGTACTTGTTGATCGGCCTCAGACAACTGCTCAAAAGTTTGCCCTAACTTTTTTTGCCATTGGTCAGAATCTGTCGGTATCGTTGTTTTACTTGGATCAGTCTGCGGCGATGAGCAGCCAGTCGCAATCACTAGCATTGCTACCGTCATGGTTGAAAACAAAGTTTTGTTGAAACGCTGATGTAAGCCCGTCATCGTACCCCTCCTTGCAGATCTTTATTATGTTGAAACCTTATAAATAGTCGCGACTATATGTTTAATATACCTTGTTTAAACATCTGTTGTGTTTAGTTATGGCTAACTAAAACCGCAAATATCGCAGAGTACTTAAAAACATACTTACTGTAGATTAAATGTAAGAAGGGCATAACAAGAGGAGAGTTAGAGAAATATCAGTAATGCTTAGACTTTTATAACAGCCACAAAAAAGACCAAGCTCGCGTTAGCAAACTTGGTCTTTTTTATTTTAGTATTATCTAGCAGCGTTACTATTAATTAGCAACGATATTATTAATTGTTTAATCGTTGTCTTGTAACTCAGATAGCGGATGAGTGATGTTGTTGTTATGCGTCACTACAATCGCTTCATCAATAATATGCTGGCTAACGCCGCGTTTACGTAGCGTTTCGATGAATACTTCATCATGGGCAAGCGTATAATCCTGATGGTCACGATCCAAGCCCTGACGAATATAAAGACGAATAAGCCCTTGAATGCGCTTAAAGCCCAAGTCTGATGACGTCGTTTCTAATAGGCCAATCATTTCTTCAGACAAACGAATACTAATCGGGCGCATGATTTTTTGCGGATGATCAGAAAACTTATTTTTTATACGTACAGGTATCATAATAAACCATTACTTTTAGTGAGTAAGAGCGAAGCACTCAAACAAAAACGAACCCAATCAAAACTAATCTTACCATACAACAAAAATGTCTAAAAGAACACCATAGCCGTGCTAATATTATTAGAAGTAAATATAAAAGACACAGCAATAAAAAAACCTCCATCAAATTATGATGAAGGTTTTTAGTATATGGCTCTCCAACCTGGGCTCGAACCAGGGACACACGGATTAACAGTCCGTTGCTCTACCAACTGAGCTATTGGAGAATAGCTGGTCATAACAGCAAGTTATTGACGCTTTATATTAAAGCAGTTAATTAGCTTGTTTGCGTTATGTGGGGCACATTTTAGCCAAGTCACTACAGGCTGTCAACCTTATTATGCGTTTAATTATAAATATTATCGCAATTATTGAAAATTAACGCCTATCCCTTATCAGATAGGCTATTTCAAGGCAGAACTCAATAGAAAATGACGATAAATTTGCTTCACAAACAAAAAAATATTTTTAGAAATTTTCATATGGCATATAGGATGAACAATAAAAGTATCGAAATAGATATCAACTCGGCAAAGTAAAACTGGACTTGGTGCTTTGTGTTTTTGAATATAAAGGTGGTGCGACACCGTTTGACACAATAAAGTTGCAAGACAGCCCTTCACATTGGCAGTAGAGTTCTATAAAATACCGACCATGTGGTTTCTTTGCTATGTTTTTTCATAGCATGCGTTGAACGAAAGCGGGTGTTCTAAAGATGAGTCCTACTACTATTGCTTATGGTTACTTAGCCATTGCCATCATTTGTGAAGTGATCGGCACTACTTTTTTGATGAAGTCAGAGCAGTTCACCCGTTTGGTGCCAACTTTGATGATGGGCGCGCTCTATGCGGTTTCATTTTATCTAATGGCTCAGACGCTTAAGACCATACCGCTAGGTATTGCGTACGCGCTGTGGGGCGGACTCGGAATCGTACTGACATCACTTGCTGCTGTGGTGCTATTCAAGCAAAATCTTGATACAGCAGCAGTGGTCGGTATCGCGATGATCGTCGGCGGTGTTGTTGTGATGAACTTATTGTCTAATTCTGTGGTGCATTGATATGGAAAATGCTTATAAGCGTAAAAAACAGCCAGAAGTCATTCGTCGTGCGTTGTTAGATCAAGCAGCACGTATCACATTGGAGCAGGGCTTATCTAAAGTGACTTTTCAGGCGGTCGCTGATGCGGTTGGGGTGACAAAGGGTGGTGTGATGCATCAT
Organism: Psychrobacter sp. 4Bb; assembly: GCF_002836735.1. Classification (GTDB taxonomy): domain Bacteria; phylum Pseudomonadota; class Gammaproteobacteria; order Pseudomonadales; family Moraxellaceae; genus Psychrobacter. Next base: position 90,054 of record NZ_PJAS01000075.1, read on the forward strand.
TTTTCTACCAAAAACGCACTCGTGCTAGAAGTCTTCAATGATGCAATGGCTAAGTTTGAGGCAGAAGTAAACGCAGCAATGGCTGACGATCCTGTTAAGTACGGTTCATTTACCCGCGCTTACATAGACGCCACCATCAGTCTCGGCGAGCAAGGGCAGGAAGAGTACGATAACCAAGCGACCTTATATGTGCTGATGCTAGGTGATAGTGAGCTGCGTGAGTTGTGGGCTAAGTGGGCGAACGAGCAACTCAAAAAACATGCAGCAACGGATAATACCGAGACATTATGTATGGTTCGCCTTGTCGCTGACGGTATTTGGCTCTCAGACTTTTCAGGTATCGATATCGCAGACAAACAGTCATTACGTGATCGCCTGATAAAAATGACGCAACAAGACTTTGATTCATAAAATGACGCTGTTTTATAAAATAATTTTTATTTCACTATTTAAAGACTAAATTTCGAAACTTAACTAACGACGACACTATTCGGCCTGAGTACCTTTATATAGCTACTTTTGCCAATCGTCCTAAGGAGAATTTATGACTGATATTAATAATTTGACAGATATTATCGATTTAGACCAAGTACAAACAGCCTATATCAACGGTCGCTATCTAGCGGTAGATGAATCGCTGACGACTTTTGAAGATATCAATCCAGCCACTGGTGAAGTATTGGCAACGATTCAGCAAACCAGCAAAGAGCAGATTGATGAAGCCGTAAAAGCCGCACATAAAAGTCAAAAAGTTTGGGCGGCGATGACAGCGGTCGAGCGTGGCCGCATTTTATCAAAGGCTGTTGAAATATTGCGTGCGCGCAATGATGTGCTCGCCCTACTTGAGACCAAAGACACGGGTAAAGCCTACTCTGAGACAAAGTATGTCGATATCGTGACTGGTGCTGATGTCATCGAGTACTATGCAGGGCTTGCGCCAATGATTGAAGGTCGTCAGATTCCATTGCGTGATACGAGCTTTGTCTATACTCGCCGCGAGCCACTTGGCGTAGTCGCTGGTATTGGTGCATGGAACTATCCTATTCAGATCGCGATGTGGAAAGCAGCACCTGCACTAGCTGCTGGTAATGCGATGATTTTTAAGCCGTCAGAAGTCACCCCTTTGACTGCCTTAAAACTGGCAGAAATATTGACCGAAGCTGGATTGCCAGACGGTGTGTTTAACGTGGTACAAGGCAACTATGAAGTGGGTCAGGCGCTAACTGAACACCCAGATATCGCAAAAGTATCGTTCACAGGTGGCGTACCAACTGGTAAAAAAGTCATGTCGAGCGCGGCAAGCTCATCTCTAAAAGACGTAACCTTAGAGCTTGGTGGTAAATCGCCATTGATCATATTTGATGACGCAGATATCGATACCGCTGCTGACATCGCTATGATGGCCAACTTCTACAGTACTGGTCAGGTATGTACCAATGGCACACGCGTATTTGTCCCGAAAGCGTTACAAGCGAAGTTTGAGAAAGCCATCCTAACCCGTGTTGAGCGTATTAAACTAGGCGACCCTATGGATGAGAACATCAATATGGGTCCACTGGTTAGCTTCCCGCATATGGAGCGCGTGCTTGGCTATATTGAACAAGGTAAAAAAGGCGGCGCACGTCTGTTAACGGGCGGCGCACGCGTTACGACAAACGAGCTTGCCAACGGCGCATTTGTCGCACCGACAGTATTCACTGATTGCACGGACGATATGACTATCGTACGCGAAGAAATCTTTGGCCCAGTGATGTCGATATTGACTTACGAGACCGAAGAAGAAGTTATTCGCCGTGCCAATGATACCGATTACGGCTTGGCCGCTGGGGTTGTGACTGCAGATCTAAAACGCGCACATCGAGTCATCGCTCAGATCGAAGCTGGCATCTGCTGGTTGAATACGTGGGGCGAGTCGGCAGCACAAATGCCAGTAGGCGGCTATAAGCATTCTGGTATCGGCCGCGAAAACGGTATCGAAGCGCTCGAACACTATACTCAGACCAAATCTATCCAAGTAGAGTTGGGTGCGTTTGAATCTGTCTTTTAATCAATCTTATTGAGAAAAATGAAGCCAGTAAGGTTTCTTATTAGCTTTAATTTAGCCTTTTTAGGACATCTTACTGACCCTAAACGATTTATGTTTTTTCAATATTATGGAGTATGTTATGACATCAACCACACCTGAGTATGACTATATTATCGTTGGTGCAGGTTCAGCAGGAAATGTGCTGGCCACACGTCTGACCGAAGATGCCAGTATTAAGGTACTGCTGTTAGAAGCGGGTCGCCCAGATTATCGTTTTGACTTCCGTACCCAAATGCCAGCTGCACTTGCAATGCCGCTACAAGGGACGACTTATAACTGGGGTTACAAGACAGATCCTGAGCCATATATGAATAACCGTGTCATGGACTGTGGCCGCGGCAAAGGGCTAGGTGGCTCATCACTGATTAACGGTATGTGCTATATCCGTGGTAATGCGCTAGATTTTGATGATTGGTCTAAGATAAAAGGTCTGTCAGACTGGACGTATTCGGATTGCTTGCCGTACTTCAAAAAGCTAGAAAACTGTGACGCTGGCGAGAACGACTATCACGGCGTGGGCGGTCCTGTTGAAATGACTACCTCAAAGCCAGGAGTCAATCCACTGTTCCAAGCTATGATTGAAGCGGGCGTACAAGCTGGCTATCCACGTACCGAAGATCTAAACGGCTATCAGCAAGAAGGTTTTGGTCCGATGGATCGATTCGTGACGCCTAACGGTCGCCGTGCATCAACAGCTCGCGGCTATCTTGACCGTGCTAAACCGCGTAGCAATATCACGATTTTGACGGGTGCGTTGACTGACGTAATTTTATTCGACGGCAAGCGCGCTGTCGGTGTCAAAGTCGAACACGAAGGCCAGACCAAAAACTTCCATGCCGCTCGCGAAGTAATTGTCTCATCTGGTGCGATTGCCTCACCGCAACTACTGCAACGTTCAGGTATCGGTCCTGGTCAATGGTTAAAAGACGCTGGCGTGACTGAAATATTGGATCTGCCAGGTGTCGGTAATAATTTACAAGACCATCTAGAGCTATATATGCAGTATGAATGCAAACTGCCAGTATCGATCGCGCCTGCTAATAAATGGTGGAATAAGCCTGCGATTGGTGCGGAATGGTTATTCAACGGTACAGGCCTTGGTGCGTCTAACCAATTCGAAGGTGGCGGTTTCATCCGTACCGATGAGAAGTTTACCCATCCAAATATTCAGTATCACTTCTTGCCACTAGCTGTACGCTACGATGGCCGCAGTGCTGTCAAATCACATAGCTTCCAAGCGCACGTCGGCTCACTGCGCTCACCAAGCCGTGGCCGCGTCAAGCTAAAATCACGTGACCCGAAAGCGCATCCAAGCATTTTGTTTAATTACATGTCACATGATCAGGACTGGCAAGAGTTCCGTGCTGCGATGCGTATCACACGTGAAATCATGCATCAGCCAGCACTTGATCCTTATCGTGGACGTGCGATTGCACCGACCGATGATCTGGTCACCGATGCTCAATTAGATGAATACGTACGCAATCATAGTGAGACGGCTTATCATCCATCTTGTACTTGTGCGATGGGTGAAGATAACGATTCGGTAGTAAATGGCGAAGGTCTGGTACATGGTATTGATGGCTTGCGAGTCGTCGATGCGTCTATCATGCCCAATATTATCAGTGGCAATCTCAATGCTACGACTATTATGCTCGCCGAAAAAATCGTCGACAAGATGAGAGGCGTACAGTTGCCACGTTCAACGGCAGATTATTATGTGGCCAATGGTGCACCGCTGCGCTCAGAGCCAATGCGCGATTATCTCTCGACGGTGTAGGCTGCGATATAAGCCTGCATACAGGTTACTGAATAAATAACGATATGAGAAAATTTTAACCAAAAGGCCTTTCCAAGTAGAGGCCTTTTCTATCAGCGCTAACGTATTAGAATAATGAATACCGTTCAGGTTGAATTTGTTTATAATTTTATTAGCTTTTTATTTATTGGTACTGCTTTGTCCGTCATGCGGTTGGTTCTACGTATACGGTTATAGATCATCAGTCTACTATTAGACGATGCCGGACAAAGCAATATCGGACCCTGTTTAATTTATCTATTGAGGTCTTTTATGTACAGTTCGCCATCACAAGATGTGACGAAACCTCTGACCCTAAACAAAACGGTGTTTATGGGCTCAGCTATTATTTCTATTTTATTGATAATCTGGACCATCGTTTTTCCAGATTATAGTGAGGCCTTGTTGAGCGCAAGCATGACTTGGGTATCAGACAAGTTTGGCTGGTATTATATGTTGGTGGTTGCCGCTTATAGTATCTTTGCGTTGTTTGTTGGTTTTTCTAAATACGGCGATATCAAGCTTGGTCAAGACCACGAAAAAGCACAATTTCCGTTTTTAGCGTGGGCGGCCATGCTGTTCTCAGCGGGTATTGGTATTGACCTGTTGTTCTTTGGCGCCTCTGAGCCTTTGATGCATTATTTGACCCCGCATACAGGCCTAGAGCCTGCGAGTGCTGAGGCCATGCGCGAAGCACTTGCGCAAACCTTTTTACATTGGGGTCTGCATGGTTGGGGTATTTATGCACTAATCGGTATGGCGCTGGCTTACTTTGCTTATCGCAAAAATATGCCACTCGCGCTACGCTCGCCGCTGACACCGATATTTGGTGAACGTTTAATCAAGGGCTGGCTAGGCGATGGTATTGATACTTTTGGCGTCGTCTGTACATTGATGGGTATTGCGACCAGTTTGGGTATTGGGGTATTGCAGGCAAATGCTGGCTTGACCCATGTGTTTGGTATCGAATCTAGCAAAACGGTTCAGGCGCTCATCATTGTGGGTGTTGTCGCGGCTGCTGCTATCTCTGCGATGACAGGTGTCGAAAAAGGTGTTCGTCGTCTATCTGAATTCAACATGTTGTCGTCAATACTGCTGTTGCTTGCCATATTGGTAATGGGCAATACGGTGTATCTATTAAATACCTTTACTCAAAATATCGGTCAATATTTCCAAACCATCATTTATAAAACCTTTGACGTTTATGCTTATGACGGTGCTGCTGGTGCCGAGTGGAAATCTTGGTGGACGATATTTTTCTGGGCATGGTGGGTAGCTTGGGCACCATTTGTAGGTCTATTTATTGCACGTATTAGTCGTGGCCGTACGTTACGCGAGTTTGTATTTGGCGTGATGTTTATTCCGCTTGGGTTTATTTTTGCATGGTTCTCTATCTTTGGTAATTCAGCGATAGACTTGGTTGCCAATGGCGCAACAGAGCTGGGTGAAATTGCGGTCAATGATGCGGCAATGGGCATGTTTGCGCTGTTTGAATACTTCCCTTACAGTGAAGTATTGTCATTTGCTGGTGTGGTTATTGGTCTTATTTTCTTTGTGACTTCTGCTGACTCAGGCGCTTTAGTATTAGCGAACTTGAGCTCAAGAGGTATGACCAATGATACCGATGCTCCTGTTTGGTTACGTCTGTTTTGGGCAGCAGCGACTGGTCTTATTACGTTAGGATTGTTATTTGCAGGTGGTTTTGCCTCATTGCAATCTGTCTCTGTCATTGCAGGTTTACCATTCTCTATTATTCTTGTGCTCTACATGATGTCTATGTGGAAGTCGCTAAAAGAAGAAGGCAATAAGCGTAAAGCAAGTACAATCGGCACGGCAAATGTGTTGGACAGTGGGAAGAGCTGGAAAGCGCGCTTGCAACGTATTGTGAGTTTCCCAGGCCATGCACAGGTTGAAAAATTCTTGCATACGGTCGTGATGCCAGCGATGTCTGAGGTCGAAAAAGAGTTTAAAGCAGGTGGTCTCAAAACTTCTTTGGATACCAAAAACCTTGCCAGTATCGGTGAAGGTATCGATGCAGGCATGGACCAAGATAGTGGTCAGGTAGACGGTCTAAAACTGCGTGTCGGTCATGGTGATGAAGATGACTTTATTTATGAAGTCAATCTGATTAAAGCTCATCGTCCTAACTTTACATTGAGCACATCTACCAAGCACGCAGAGTATTACTACCGTGCGGAAGTGTTCTTAAGTGAAGGCTCGCAAGAGTATGACTTGGTTGGCTACTCAAAAGAGCAGGTATTGGTTGATATTTTAAATCAGTATGAGCGTCATTTGCAGTATCTGCATTTAGAGCGTTAATCAGACACACTTTTTAAGTAAAACTATTAGTAAAAATGCCCCCATAAGTTGAACGCAGCTTATGGGTTTTTTTATGAATAACCATTTATAAATAACTATCGTTTGGGTTGAGGGTATATCCCAAATAAGTGGCAAACAAGCGCCGCAAATATAAGGTAAAATTCATTAAGATTAAATTGATCGACTGATATGCATCTACGTATTAGCAAAGGATACATTTGTGACCAAATTAAAGTACATAGCGCATTACTCAGAACAGATTCAAACTCAAGCTGCTCAGCTTATCAGTGATGGTAGGTTGGGCGAGTATCTGGAAAAAAAGTACCCAACTCAGCATCAAGTCCAAAGCGACAAAGCGCTTTATCAGTATATAAATGAGATAAAAACCCAATACATGCGTAAGATTGGTCAGCTATCAAATGTCAGCTATAGCAGTAAGCTCAAGGTTTTAAAGCATGCCCTAGGTATTCATACGACGCAGTCGCGCGTACAGGGAAGTAAGCTCAAATCGCACAATAGCATCACGGTAGCTAGCCTATTTAAAGACGCGCCGCCAGAGTTTTTGCGCATGATAGTGGTGCACGAGCTTGCCCATTTCAAAGAGCATGAGCATAACAAAGCTTTTTATCAATTATGCTGCCATATGGAGCCTGAGTATCATCAATTTGAGCTGGATACGCGACTGTGGTTACACTGGCGAGAGTTGTAACACTAATATAGTCATTCCACTATAAAAGTATTACGGCGTTAGCCTCGCTTGAAGTATCAAATATACCTCTGCACTCGGTTGCCTTGTACTACTTTTAAATTGAATCGACTATAGTATGAATAACAACCTTAACAAGGTTCATAGTGATGTTAACAACCGCCACATAAATATCGTGTCTTCTTTTAAGCCAATCATCTGAGCCGCCAGAATTACGTTATAATCCTAACCACACACGATATAGTCCATAAAAGGTTGTAAACAATGATTAATACCAAAATATATAAAGCCATTTACACCTTAGCCGAAGAGTTATTAGAAGCGGATCGCAGAGGCAATCAAGAAAAATTTGATTCGCTGTATGCTGAACTAAACGCCATTTGTACCGATAATGAAGGCACTGACAAAGACCACCCAGAACAATGGGAAACGCTTGCTGATTTCACAGAAGATTTGGACGCAGCGCTGGTCATTTATGACAAAGCATTGGCCAAAGCTACTGCCATTAACTCAAAAGATCATATGTCATCGATTGCTTTTTCTATGGCGGTGCTACAGCTTGAGACAGGTGAAAAAGAAGCCGCTATCCAAAGTCTGCAAAATGCCAAAGTCACAGCCAATAAAATAGAAGATAAAGAGTTCAAGGTTGAGATTGATGAGATGCTTACGAAGCTATTGGCAGAGTAGTTTGGTTTATAGTCAGTCCTCTACAAATTGGGTACGGTGTCAGTCTCGCTTAGCCTACTACTTGTACTACTTCCATTCGGCTTCCTTGTATCCAAGTTATATTGAACCGACTATAAATAGGGTAATCAGTTATGCAAGATATACCTGTGGTAATCGTTGGTGGTGGGTTAAGTGGATTATATGCCGCCTTCTTATTAGAGCAAAAGGGTATAGCTTATAGACTGCTAGAGGCGCGTGATACCTTTGGTGGTCGCATTGCAGTTGCTAAATATCCAGATGCACATGCTACTAATAACAATACTGATATTGACCAAGCAGAATCAAGTGCCGCGTTCGACTTGGGTCCATCTTGGTTTTGGCCTGATTATCAAACGCAATTAAGTAGTCTGGTTGAATCGTTAAATTTATCACGTTTTGCGCAGTTCGAAGAAGGCGATATGATGGTTGAGCGCATTGCCAATCAGCCACCTGTGCGTATGCAAGGTTACAAAAGCGCACCACCTTCTATGCGTCTAGTCGGTGGTATGGCTGCTTTAACTGATGCGCTATATGCTCGAGATGCTAGTTGTATTATGACCAGTCAAACGGTAAGGCAGTTGAACAAGACGTCTCAATATATTGAAGTACAGAGCGAAGACAGCTCTGGGCATATGACCACGCTCCGAGCGAAACATGTGCTACTTGCGTTACCGCCTCGATTGGTAGAAGGCCGGATAGCATTTCAGCCAGCACTACCGCAAGACTTAAGTGAACAGTGGCGCGAGACAGCCACTTGGATGGCGCCTCATGCCAAATACGTCGCTGTTTATGAATCACCATTTTGGCGAGATGCTGGTTTCTCGGGTGCCGCGCGTAGTGCAATAGGGCCGCTCACTGAGATACATGATGCTTCTACGTTAGAGGGCGATGGCGCGTTGTTTGGTTTTTTTGGCGTTCCTGTTCAAGTACGACAGAGCGTCTCTGATACGGTGCTAAAAGAACATTGCCGTGCCCAGTTAGTACGACTATTCGGTGAGCAGGCGAATACTACAAAAGCTGAATATCTCAAAGACTGGGCAAAAGACCCATTAACAGCGATGTCTGCTGATGCCAGCGGTAACGGTCAACATGCAGTAGCACCGCCATCCAAACCAAAAACGGGCATGTGGCAAGACTGTATAACAGGTTGTGGTAGTGAGTGGTCAGCGCAGTTCCCTGGCTATGTCGCTGGGGCAATTGATGCAGCAACCGTCGCTGTACAAAGCCTACCTGCTACCATTTTGCGCCAGTAGTTATTATAAAAGCCATCAAACATGATTAAGAAAGTTCGTCATCCAATAGGATAGTCGATGAATGACTCGCTCAAGCAAACCAGTATTCATAAAACCACTTGGCTGGTGCCTTTTGTTTGTCTACTGGCAGGCGGTGCACTCACTGGTATCTCGACCAATGTGGCAAAGTACGCTATCGATGTCGGTCTGACCCCATTAGGGTTTTTGTTTTGGTCGATTACTGGCGCTGCTGTTATCTTACTGATGGTAGCGCTCATCAGAAAAGAACTCCCTCCTCTTAATGCTCGGAGCTTAGAGTATTACTTTGTCGCGGCGCTTGTCAGTGTCGCGGCCGCCAACTTACTGTTATTTTCTGCCATTCCTCATGTGGGCGCAGGTTTCGTCGCCCTAATCCTCTCATTGCCGCCACTACTAACGTATCTTGGCGCGCTGATACTACGTATAGAGAAATTTTATATTGTCCGTGCGCTTGGGGTCATCGCAGCACTCATCGGGGCAGGAGCATTAGCCATACATAAATTCTCTGCGCCAGATTCTAGTGTGTTTTGGATTTTAATCGCGCTTTGTGGGCCAGTGCTACTCGCTATTGGCAATATATATCGGACATTACGCTGGCCCGATAATGCGTCTTCTGGTGCACTCGCTCCAGGTATGTTGATTGCAGCAGCGCTGCTGCTAGGGTTATTCAGTATGATGTCAGATTTCTCTATTGCTGTACCTTTAGATTTAGAGAATTGGTTGCCGCTAAGCATGATAGCTATACAAGCATGCGTGTTCGCTGGACAGTTTTTACTATTATTTCTATTGCAAAAGACAGGTGGGCCCGTGTTACTGAGTTTGTTAGGCGCAGTAGGAGCCATTGTCGGCGTGCCCGTCGCTATTTTTTTGCAAGGGGAGAGTCCTCCAGAAGGTTTATTTTTAGGCGCCACCTTAATTGCGATTGGCGTGGCATTGGTAACATGGGGCGGCGTAAAAATAGCAAGAGTAAAAGAAGAGGTTTAATAAGTGTGTATAGGCGATAGCATTAAACTATAGAGTTATTAAAACCGTTACTTCCTAATGGGCACTTCTTATCTCGCTCGGATTATCAGTCTGGTTATCAGTATCTAGCTTATCAATAGCTGCTATGACTCAATAATTGGTTACGATTAACTTAAATCACTTTTTGTGGATATGACAAAAAAGGAGTATAAGTATCGTGGTTATTGTTGTCATGGACTCAGGCTATGAATGCAGCCACGCGTTATCGATTATTAAACAATTTTACGATTCTCATTAGTGTCATCGGGGTAGCGATTGCCTTGTTAGATAGTGGTTTTACACTACCGACGTGGCTCCAACAAATATTTCATATTTTCTATTTGGTCATTATCTTTCTTAGTTTTATGGTGACCGCTGGTCGTTACATCTATACCAAAAAGCCATTAACGCTTAATAAAGTCGCCGTCTTTGACGCACTGACTAGCATTGCCATCATCATTTTATTGACCGCGCATTTTACGGACTTAGTACGTTCAGGCCTGTCCGCTGCCGTTGATGGCTTTGTCGCGATAAAGATAGCGGTGTTTGTCACCTTCGTCCGCGAACTCTCCGATCACAATTTCAATCTCAATCGTACCTTTCTACATCCTGCCCAGTTTTTTATTCTAAGCTTTTTAGTCGTGGTGCTGGTTGGTGCCTTGCTATTGATGATGCCCAATGCGACGACGCAGCCACTATCTTTTGTGGATGCGCTATTTACTGCGACCAGTGCGGTTTGTGTGACGGGGCTTATCGTTGTGGATACTGCCACCTATTTTACGACTTTTGGCCAAGTCATTATTATGGGTCTGATACAAATTGGCGGCTTAGGTATTTTGACCTTTGTGACCTATTTTAGTTATTTTTTTAAGGGTGGTGTCAGCTATGAGACACAAGCCAGCATCAGCGAGATGTCTTACATGCGCGGTATGGGTGATGTGGTGTCGACACTCAAGTCTATCTTATACGTCACATTTGCTGTCGAGGCGGTAGCGGCTGCGCTGATTTATATCAGTATTTATGACATACCCAATATGGATTGGTCTGAGCAGTTATTTTTTTCAGTCTTTCATGCGATTTCTGCTTTTTGTAATGCTGGGTTTTCTACCTTTAGTGCTGGCTTGTACGATGATTCGCTACGTTTTAATTATTCGCTACAGCTGATTCTGGCGATGACATTTATCTTCGGTGGTATGGGTTTTACCATCGTGGTCAATGTGCTTAGGTATTTACGTTATCGTGCTCAGCGGCTGATAAATCGCCATGACCAACGCTATATTTATCAGCCTTGGTTACTTAATATTAATAGCCGTATTACTTTGATTACCACAGGCGCATTATTGCTGGTCGGTCTGATTGGGGTGATGATATTTGAATACAATAATGTGCTCGCTGATCACACGAGCTTCCTTGGCAAGCTCGTAACAGGGTTCTTTACTGCGGCTACCCCGCGTACGGCAGGATTTAATGTCATTGATATGGGTGAGCTGACTTTTCCAACAGTGATGCTGACGATATTTTTGATGTGGATTGGTGCTTCGCCAAACTCGACAGGTGGTGGTATTAAGACCAGTACCTTTGCGATTGCGTTATTGAATACATTGAGCCTAGCTCGTGGACAGACCAAGATAGAAGTGTTTAAACGGGAGATTGCTGAGATTTCCGTTCGACGCGCATTTTCTATTATGTGGCTGTCGCTACTGGTCATTGGTACGGGTGTGACACTCATCAGTTATGATCAGCCAGAACTTGATTTGATTAAAGTGGTGTTTGAGTGCTTTTCAGCGTATAGCACGGTGGGCTTAAGTTTAAATCTGACAGCAGACCTATCAGATTTTAGTAAAATAGTGGTTTCGGTCATTATGTTCGTTGGCCGCGTCAGTATGCTGACAATCTTTATTGCACTGCTTAAAAATATGCGTCAACGTAATTATCGCTATCCTACGGAAGAGATTACGATTAACTAATCCGTCGTAAACACACTATGTCGGTCTTAATAAATAGCAAAAAATATTAAAAAAGGTTGTTTAAGTTATGAAGTACATCATCGTAGGACTAGGTAATTTTGGGGCATCATTGGGGTCAGCATTGACCAGTCAAGGGCATGAAGTGATTGCTATTGATAGTAGTATGCAACGGGTTGAAGCTTACAAAGAAGTGATCTCTCATACGCTGTGTATGGATGCCACGGACGAGTATACGGTTAGCGGATTACCAATCGTTGATACTGATATCGTCATCGTGGCGATTGGCGAAGATCAAGGTGCCAATGTCATGGCAACGGCGTTATTTAAGACGTTAAAAGCCAAGCGTTTGATTAGCCGTAGTATCAATCCGCTACACGAAAAAGTCCTACAAGCCATCGGCGTGGATGATTTGATTCACCCTGAAAAAGAAGCGGCCAATCGCTGGGCCAAGCGTCTGTCACTACGCTATTTTGTCGATTCGTTTGAGTTGAGCGATAATTTCAGCATGGTAGAGATTAAGATTCCAAATGTGTTGGTTGGTAAGACTGTTGACGACTTACAGTTAGAGCAAAAATTCAATATCCGATTGCTTAGTACGTTGCGCTATGAGTATTATGAAGACAGTTTTGGACGTACGCAGAGCAAGCCTAGTATCCAAGGTTTGGCAACGTCTGAGCAAGTATTGCAAGAGCGCGATGTATTAGTGATTTATGGTGCCAACAAACACATCAATCAGTTCTTACGTAGTGTGGGTGTGAAAATCAAATAGCAGCTTGTCATCGCAGTGATACCAGAAGGTATAGGGAAATGATTATGAATAAGCGAAGTATGTCTGTCCTACTGATCGCTATAATGGCACTACTGTCAGGTTGTGATCAGTCCGCGCAAGACCCGAACGTTCTTCTGTCCGAGCATCAAAAAGATCCGATTAAAGAGTTGGCGATTACCTCAGACGTGGATCACAGTCAGTTTGGTTACAAGCAAACCTTTTATGTGCCGATTTATTCTGATATCTATACCGATAGAGACGCTCGCAAAGTGCTGCTATCGGCGACGCTGAGTGTACGTAACACTACGCTCAAAAAGTCACTGTATATCAATAAAATTGATTATTACGATACAGATGGAGCATTGGTCAAATCATATCTAGATAAGCCTATCGAGCTACCAGCGATGGCAACGCTCAACTATATCGTCGAAAAAGAAGAGGACAAAGGCGGTTCTGGCGCTAACTTTATCATCGAAGTCGAAGGTGTGGATGAAACCGTCAAACCAGTGATAGAAGCGGTCATGATCGGTAATTTTAGCAATAAAGGATTTGCCTTTAGTACAGAAGGTACGCCTGTGATACATTGAGATATGTATAGTCGGTACGTGGTTTAAAATGTTAAAGGCACGCAGTAGCATAGGCGGAAGTAGTTCGATTTTGCCAACTAGCGATGATCGTATACATGTATTAAACGAATCAACATGGATAGTTCAATTCAAGGAAGCGTTATGTCTGCAACCAAAGAAGAAATCAGCGCCTTTATGGCATTGGAGTTTCCCCAAACCAAATGCGTCGTCGAGGCGGTCAATGAAAATGGCGCGACCTTATCGCACGAGATTGGCATAAACGAGCTGCGTCCCGGTGGCACCGTTTCAGGACCGGTCATGATGGCCGTTGCTGATGTCGCTATCTATGTGGCGATACTCGGAAGAATCGGTATTGTCCCATTAACGGTGACGACGAGTTTGACCATCAACTTCTTGCGTAAGCCATCAGCAAGTGCTCGTATTATCGCCGAATGTACCTTGATGAAAGTGGGACGCACGTTGATAATAGGTGAGGTGTCCCTTTATTCAGAAGGCTCTGATGACATTGTGGCTCACGTAGTTGGCACGTATTCGGTGCCGCCTAAGCGTATTGAGGGCTAGTTAGTTTGTCGTGTATTTTACTTACTCACTAGGGTCTGACCCTGGTGGAAAGTCATGGCGTAGCTGTGCGACATTAGCAGTGGTCACTATATCAGTGAAGTTATTTAGATCGCTATGCACGTATTGTGTGACGGCTGCTATTTGTTCATCACTCATCATGCGGTGGAATGATGGCATACCGCGCAGGCCATTGATAACGACACTAATAATATAGTACTTCGATTGCATCTTGCTGTTGTTGGCCAGTGGTGGATAGTACCCTGCGCCTTGTGCGCCTTCACCTTTTTGCATATGGCAACCTGCACAGGAGTCATCGTAGAGCTTTTTACCGTTGATAGTAAAAAACCCCGTTTTGCCTTGTGTACTGCCTTCAAACTTTGCGAGCCATTTTTGCAGGTTGGCATCTTCGCTCATTTTTGGTATTGAGCGCACATCGACAATATTGCTGGTGGGTTCAGTCAATTCTGCTTTGGACATATATACGCCGCCCCATGCGCCCTGATTGCGACTGGCCTGATTGTCAAATAGCATTGGCGCTGTCTGCGGGTTGGCGATAGTAGCTGCGTTTTCTGCTTTATACTGACTACAGCCAGATAGGGCTATCGATCCGCCGACCATGAGCATCATTATTGCCTTGCTCGAGCTAGATAATTTGATTGATTTTGCTGTCACCACGTTCATAATTATTCCTAATGTGTCTAGTCTCATTGTTATCATCCTTGCTTGAACGGCAGAGTTGTTATTCAAAGCTCATTACTCAAAAGTTAACTATCCAAGTTTTTTAGCCTTTTGATGTAAGCGTTTGGCGGCATCCATACCGGATAGTATGGCTCCTTCTTGCCACGCAGGAATATGCGAGCAATGCTCACCTGCCAGTACGATACGGTGATTAATCTCGCAAAGCGTATCGTAATATTGCTCACGACTGGACTCGCTCCAGATACCGTAGCAACCAAGCGACCAAGGGATACGATGCCATGCGACGGATGTGCCTGAGCGGAACTCTTTGGTATATTGCGGATGAATTCTTTTGCCGTAGGCGAGAGCCGCACTGATACGCTCTTTGGGGGTTAATGAATTAAACTTGTACGAGGCTTCCCCAAATCCATACGCGCCAAGTATCACGCCCGAGCCTGAGCTAAACATATCTTGCGACGGATAAGATATTTGCGAGATAGGCATATCAGTATAAGTGATGCCGCCATAGATCCATTCATCTTCTTCCCAAAACCGCCGTTTGAACTCCAAACCTACTTTATACGAGCTGTCATAAGGGACGGCTGCCATCGCTTGTTTCATTGGCGCGGAGACATTGATATCAATCTGCGTCAATATTGACAAGGGGATAGTACAAATGCACCAATCCGCGCGCACTGTTTTGGTGGCACCATCAGGGCTATTACTATCGACATAGTCAACGGTGACCCCAGTTTCGTCTTGATTGATTTTGGTGACTTTGGCATTGAAGGTAGTCATCTCACGGCATTCTCGTGTGAACGCATCACCAATTTTTCCCATACCGCCAACAGGCTGAAACATCGTTGGTTGATGCACGTGGACAGTATAGTTGCTATAAATGTCCGACCACATGCCTGAGTCTAATAATTTATCCATCGGTATGGGGGTTGATGGCTTGGCATCAGGCATTAGACCACCACCAGGATATATGCTATAGCCGCGATGCTTACCAGTCTCATGGCTTTTGACATAGCGATAGTTTTTATCAAGGACGCCCCAGCCCTTTAGACCTTCGAGGAGTTTTTCTTTGTCCTCTTTATTGACCGTACTATCGAGACTGCCTTTATTGACGGCTTTGGACAATAACTCTGACACGTAACCGCGGACATCGTTTTGCACTTCGCCCAAGCGCTGCGGCGCACCATTGAAGTGATTGATACGATGTAGATAAGCACGATCATTGGTTTGGATAAAAGGCTGTAGTGCCACACCGAACTTTTTGCAGTAATGAAAGACCGCGTAGTGGTGGATGGGCAATCGCCATGGACCACCATTGAAGTAATTGCCTTTTTCAAAGTCACAAGTAACTTCAGCATCACCAAGCTCAGTATATTTATCACCGCTATTAAGTGTCCAGCTACGGCCACCGCCACGATTTTGGTACTCTAGCACGGTGACTTTATAACCCGCCTTACGTAGCTCATAGGCAGCAGTCAGACCACCTAATCCTGCACCCAAAATTACGATACTTGCGCCAGCCGGCGCGCCTTTGAGGTTCACCTCCTCTTTAAAGCTCGACTCGGATGCAAACCCCAACGTGGTCATCGCTTGATACATCGCGGTCGCGCCTGCCGTCTTGCCTATCATTGAGAGCAGTTTCCGCCGTGTAGGGGATTGGAGCAGGTCATTCATAGGACTATCCTTATCGTGCTAAGTCTTTACATTATTATAAAAGACGAAGATTAGAGCGCATTTTTTATAGTTAGTTTTATGGCTAGCTTTTTTCTTTTATCACGCGTATCACATCAGCCGCGATGACGTCGCTGTTTGGTAAACCACCAAATTTAACTCGTACGTAGTTAGTAATATCAGCAATCTGTGCAGGGCTTAAATCTTCTGAGAACCCGGGCATCTTTGGTGCTGTGTTAAATGCACCTTTTGCCCCAAAGGCAATGACGCCAACGAGCGCATCAGGTTTTACGCGGCGAATGCTACTCAAACCCACAATAGAGGCATAGCGGGCATCTGGCTGAGCGTAACCATCGACGCCATGACAACTGGCACAATGGATGAGATATAAGTCTTTTGGCGTGTTGCTGTTCAGACCGCTATTGTTGGCACTGCTGACATTATTGGTTTTGGCACGCGCCAGATAGTCTTTTTGCTCAAGTAAGTCATAAGTAATAGAATCGCTGACTGGTTGCGGTAGACGAGAGACATTGATAGGTATTAGATAGTCATCGGTCTTAATGGCTGGAACGACTTTTAAATAGTCAGCCATCGCGATCAGGTCTTCTTCAGTGAGATAACGCGTACTGTGCGCCACGGCTTATGCCATTGGCCCGCCCGCATAAGCACGTTTATCAAGCGTTCCTGTACGCAGGTAATTTACGATATCCATTTCGCTCCAAAGGCCGATACCCGTATCGTTGTCAGGGGTGATATTTGGTGCAAACCATTTACCAAGTGGTGCGCCGGATAAATAGCGGTCTTTATCGAGGCCTTGAGTTAAGTTGCGCGGCGTATGACAAGTGCCGCAATGCTCTAAGTTATTGACCAAATATTCACCGCGCTGCTGAGTGTTCGTCAGCCCTGAGCGATTTTCGGTAGAGGGTACGTTGATGACATTCCATGCCAGCATCAAGCTACGAATATTTAACGGGAAAGGCAAATGAGTGGTTTTTTCAGGTGGTTTGTCTACGATAGAAACGGTTTGAAAGTACGCGAACAAGGCGCTGATATCCTCATCTGTCATGCCATGATAAGACGGGTAAGGCATCGCAGGATAAAGCTGATGGTTGGGTGCACGACCTTTTTGCAAAGCCTTTTTGAAGTCAGATTCAGTATAGTTGCCGATGCCATAGCGCGTTGACGGTGTAATATTGGTCGAATAGATATTGCCAATGGGTGTCTCAATTGGTACGCCGCCACTATAGTCATCACGGTGGCAAGCCATACAGTCGGCGCTGCGTGCCACGTAAGCCCCGCGATTGGCAAGCGCACTATTGGCTGGGCTGACATTTGGTAGGGTTATTTGACTGGGCAAAGTGTCTATTGGCAGGCTGACCGTGCCTGCCATCACGACGGTAGACACTAAGCTGAATCCCAATGTCAGTGTTATTATCGAAGAAAATGACAATGCTGGCATGACGGCAGAAAGTGTTTTCGCAATACTCTTATAATACCGATGAATCATGTCTAATTCCTTTTTAAGCTTTCTGCAAATCACTACCCGTATCTATTAAGACAGTGGCGAAACATTAAAAATACTACTGTCTGGCGGCTTCGACCTTGATACTTAAGTCAAGGTTTTTGGTCAGTCCGAACCAAGCGAATTTATTGATATTCCATTTTGTGCGATTAATCGTAGCAGTGAACTCGCCACCGCAAACATCTTTTCTGATGCTCGTGTTTAGATAACAATCGAACTTAGTCGCGGTTAGGCTAATTGGGTGTGTCTCGCCATGCAGTGTCAATTGTCCATCTACCCGAGTGACCTGCGGGCTTTTTTTATCTTGATTAAAATGCCATTTTGTCGATTCAAAATGTGCTGAAGGAAATCTCTGCATATCAAAAAATTCAGGCCCCGTTAGACTATTATTGAAAGAAGGATTGCCTGTATTTAAGGAGTTTATCGGTATGATTAATGAGATATCACCTGATCTTAAGTTTGGATCGTATTGCAATTGACCTTTGATATTGTAAAAGCCACCAGTCGTGGCTGAACTCTTAAAGCGTTCGATAGAAAATCGAATATGAGTGCTGGCAGGATTAATAGCGTAACTGGCAGCTTGACTGCTATTTGCAGTGCCTACGAGTAGCAATGGAATGGTCAAAGAAGAATAGATATGTGATGGTTTTGGCCTAATAGACAACAAGCGCATAGCCACATTCCTTTACCGGCTATTGATATAGAGGAGCTTATTCACAAGCGCTATCCGTGCGTTTGCTTAACAATAAGCCAGTGATTGTTTATTATTTATACAGGGTTTTTCAAATACTTAGTAGTGCTATTTTAGTAAAGAGATAACGAACAACTCTGTCATGCCCGAACGTCAATTCCAAGTATTGATGCTAAGTACTGATACCTAATTATTGAAGCTGAGTACTGATGCATAGGTACTGAACCTAAGTGCTGACTTTAAGTATTAGAGTGTTCAATGCTAGACAAGCTAAGACCAGTATGTCCTTTATCATCGCTGATTCTGTGTGCTTTATTTTTAATCGATTGTTTAAAAAATAAGGCCGCGAGCGCACAGGCTATGGTTAATGACAGCAGCATTGAGACCAATGTATGGCTAAAGAAGTGATCACCAAACAGCATCTTATACAGTCCCATTGTCCAGCCCAAAATAGTTACTGATATGACTATTTGATAGCGGTATTTTCTTAGTGTCGGTAAAAAAGCCAATCCATATAAAGAAAACCCTGCGCTGGCGTGAGCTGCTGGGAAGCATCTGGCAGGCGTTGCTGCTACGATGTTTTGCCAAAGATTGAGGTAGGGCAAATCCCCATTAAAAATAACTAAGTCATTTGGGCAGCTGACATGGGTGACACCTTTGAGCGTGGCAATAGTAGCAGGTACAATCGCCAATATAATCAGTAGGTAGCTTATCTCGCGCATAGGTAAAGGAAGCAGAAACTGATCAAGCTTATTATGACTGAGCTTACTGCGATTTAGCTTATTGCGGTTTAGGGAAGTAGCATTAAGCCTTGACTGTCTATACTTGATGATTAAAACCGCTATGAGGTAGATAGCCAATAGAATCAATAATGCTTTGGGCAAATCATAAAAGATAAATGCATAAGGCTGTGCGCCTTTTTCGAGTAGCCAGTGTCCATTGTTATAAAAAAGCTCACTGATACGTACGTCTAATTGGCCATGCTCAAAAATCAAGGAGGCCATGATGGTCACGCACAGTAGTTTTAGCCAGTCCCAAGTCATTGCGTTGTTTTCTGAAGTCATGACTACACCTGATAACATATATGCGATGTTGATGGATTTTAATACGACCTTCGTTTTATTATTTAAGATAGTGCTAGAAACGCGTTTCGCTCTTAGGCGAGTGATCGCCATGCTTTAATAAAATAGAACAGACAATGCCATTACCCATAAGATCAGTAACAAACATAAAGACAAAAACTGTGCCGCAGAGCCGACATCTTTTGCGATTTTTGCGAGCGGGTGTTTGGCGGTTGAAGTATGGTCAACACAGGCTTCAATTCCTGTATTGAGCAGCTCGACAATCAACGACAAAAAAGAAGCGACGACCAGCATCATTTTTATACCAAGCGCAAAAGGCATAACGATGACAGCAGCTAGCAGTACAAGGTTGAGCCACACAACTTGTCTAAAAGCCGCTTCAAATTTATATGCGGCTTTAAAGCCATCTATAGAGTAACCAGTGGCTTTTATAATGCGTTGGATTCCCGTTTTGCCTTTGGCATGACCTGCAAAGCTGTCAGCTGCAAATGCACTATCATGTGCTGTTTGGTTGACAGAACTATGCTCGGCTGATGGGTCTATAAGGTCGGTATGAGTGATTTGCTTCATAGGGCATTCTTAATGGTCTATTAAAATTAAGATAGCCTGAGTATAAGACGGGAGAGGTTAAGAAAACGTTAAGAGGATATAGATGGTTGAGAATAAAGCGTAATGGTTGTTTAAATTTTTATTTCCCAATCAGTAATTATGATTAGGAAATGAATATGTCTTTGGATTATCATAAGGTTATTTATAATAAATACTAAAGGTGCTACCACCTGAGCGATTGGCTTGGTGAGTGAGCTGCCAGCCCATATGCGACATGATACGCTGGACGATACTGAGTCCTAGACCTGAGCCTTCAACCTTATGTTTTGTCTCATGCTCTGACGACAGGATTGTTTGCTCGTCTTTATACTGAGACTCTAGTCGCTCAAACCGTTCATAGAGTAAAGGCATCATTGCCTCAGGAATACCTAAGCCAGTATCAGTCACCGTGATTTTTTCGTCATCGATAGTAATGGCTACTTCGCCATCATCGGTATATTGAAACGCATTTTTTATGAGGTTGCCCAATGCCATTTTTAGGAGTTCGGGGCGTACGTAAGCGCTGTATTCCTGCTTGGCAATTACCTGACAAGTAACAGATTTATACCGCAGCAAGTATTTTAGGCGCTGCATTTCCGCTAAAGCGATACTGTTGATAGAGGTTTGCGGTGCATCTAACTTTTCAGGCGCGCGCGATAGTAGAAGCAGGGCTGTGATAATCTCAGAAGTTTCTTTGGCAGTAGTGCTAATGCGATTGGTAAACTCATTTAAGTGGCTGTCAGGGTCTAGTTGCGAGGCCAACACCTCGGAAGCCCCCATGATAATAGTTAACGGTGTGCGTAACTCGTGACTGACATCACCAGTAAACAGTTGCTCGCGCTTGAGATATTGCTCTAACTTGTGGTTTTTCTCATCGATAGCCCGTGCCAAGACACCAACCTCAGATGGCAAATATGTTAAATCGCTTAAGTTATGATGGTCGGTCTCGACGGCTCGCTTCAAATCCAATAGAGGCTTAATGATCTGTTTGGAAGATAACTGAGAGAAGATAGCGGCGATAAGTAAGCTTAGAATCACGGCTACTTTTAGCGTATCTGCAAATATGTCTTCTAGGTGTTCAAATATCGCCAAGACTGGGTAATTTCCCATCACCATTTCGGTGTTTTCTAGGTAAGTCAAAATATAGGCTTGACCATCTTGGGTATAGGCAAAAAGATGCAAATTGGCATGACCTGTTCCAGAGGCTTTATTAACAGTGACAGAAGTCTCTTGCACCGTGTCATTGGCTATCGCTTGCAAACTGGCAGGTGCTTTATCATAGCGATAAATCTTGATACCTGGGTCAGCGACATAGATAGGCTGGTCACCATACTTTTCTTGGCTAAGCTCTAGCTGCTGCAATAGGCGAGCCTTGACCAAATCTTGCTCTATTCGGCTCTCTGCGTACAAGAAAATACTGACAAAAGCTGCGCACAGTAATAACGCGAATATGAAGTAAGACAGTCTGAACTTATTGGCTATCGAGTCTATATTGAGCATGGCATGAGATGACCTAATAGAAAAAGGCGATATATAACAGGGCGATATATAATAGAGCGATAAATACGATACGGTAAGTCGGTTAGTAAGTCACATGAGGTTTATTCAATTGCATCCTGCAATCATGACTACGCGCTTGCTGATGTATTAGGGTCAACAATTTGATAACCTACGCCAGGTACTGTGACTATCATAGGTGTGTCAAATGGCTTATCAACCTGCGCCCGTACGCTATGCATATGGGTGCGCAGTGCATCACTACTCG
The DNA here is from genome assembly GCF_002836735.1 of Psychrobacter sp. 4Bb. Classification (GTDB taxonomy): domain Bacteria; phylum Pseudomonadota; class Gammaproteobacteria; order Pseudomonadales; family Moraxellaceae; genus Psychrobacter. The sequence goes on from NZ_PJAS01000075.1 coordinate 111,840, forward strand.
GTATATCTAGTCCCCATACTTTTTCTTCAATCTCAGTTTTACTGACGACTCTAGGCGCTGCGCTCATTAGGATATGTAATATCTTAAATCCAGTTGGGGTGAGCTTAATCGATTTGCCCTCGCGCATAATAGTATGTTCGCTGTTGTTCAACGATAGCGCGCCCACAGCGATACTGTGTACAAAATGATCGTCCTCATGGCGACGTATGAGCGCTTTGATACGGCACTCCAACTCAACCAACGAAAACGGCTTGACCAAATAATCATCAGCGCCGCTATCAAACCCAGCGACTTTATCCAAGATTGTATCGCGAGCCGTGAGCATTAGCACGGGCGTTTTATCATGCAGCTCTTCTCTGAGTTTTTTGCACAGCTGCGTGCCATCCATACCGGGCAGCATCACATCTAGCAATATCACATCATAACGATTGTTTGAGGCGAGTGTTAGCCCGCTATAGCCGTTGTGCGCGTTGTCCAACTCAAACCCTTTTGGCTCAAAAAAAGCATAAATATTGGCCACGATATCGGGGTTGTCTTCAATGACGAGTATCTTGTACATGATGCTGACCTAAAAAATAGTGGTTACCTAAAAGGACTGAGTAATATAAGAACGTATGTAGTGAGCTGTTTTAATAAATTATTTGGAATAACTCACTTTTAGCCAATCAATTAGAATGACCCAGTTTAAAAAAGGTTGCTTCACCTTTGACTTCATCGGTCGTAATACCAAAAAAGCTAAGCAATGTTGGTGTAATAACGTCGTGCGACACAGGTTGGCTGACCATACTAGAGAGACTATCCGCATCGATGTTATTACTGTCTGGTGACCAAATGACCGCGGGCACGTGTTTTTGGGTATCTGGTGCGAACTTGTAGGGCAAGCCGTGCAAGTAGATATTATTTTCACCCAAACTCTCCCCATGATCACTAATATATACCATTACCACATCATAATCTTGCTCATAAGGTTTTAACGTATCAATCACATTGTTCAAAAAATAATCGGTATAACGAATCGCATTATCGTAGCCATTTATCACAGACTGAGCATCACATTTAGACAGCTCATTGGTCATGCAGACAGGATTATATTTTTCAAATTCTTTCGGATAGCGCTGATAATAGGCGGGGCCATGATTGCCCATTTGATGCAGTAGAATAAGCGTGTCTTTCGGCACTTCTTTCTGTGAGCTGCCTGACTTTACAAGTGCATCAAACCCATCAAGCATACCGATATCTCGGCATTCAACATCGCAGTTGGGGTTTGTGTCAGCTGTTTTATAGTCTTCAAAAGTAACGCGATCAGCCACGCCTTTTGAGCTAGAGTTATTGTCGCGCCAAACGACATTGACCCCTTGCTTGCTGAGCGTATCTAATACGTTTTCATTATACTTAGCGGTATCGATATCGTAGTCTGTTCGATTTGCATAGCTGAACATGCAAGGTACGGAGTAGGCCGTAGAGGTTCCACAAGAGACAGCATTCTGAAAGCTATAAAGGTCTGACTGCTTTGAGAGCAAAGGTGTGGTATTGCGTGTATAGCCGTTCAAGCCGAAGTGATCGGCGCGAGCCGTTTCGCCAACCACAAATACCATTAGTTTTGGTTTGCCGCCGCCATTCACATTATTAGCAGGTGCCACGCGCTTTGCATCTGTCGCATGTAGCGTGAAAGTATCAGGACGGCGTAGCTCATCGACATAGTTTTCGCCAAGTTTGATCGTAGAGTAAATAGGCGTGATCGGATTGGCATAAGAGCGAACTTGTTTATGTTGACGAAAGAAGCTGGCGTACTGATCACCAAACGGCAAAATGCAAACGGCGATTAGCGCAACAGATAGGAGCAAGGTTGCCGTTTTTTGTAGAATACTGCGTTGCCAAGTAGAGCGTTTTAGACGAATTTTGCTAATGATAAATGCCGGCAACACGCCTAATATCAGTAGTCGAATGACCATGCTGGGGGCAAACAATCCCATGGCCTCTGCTTGATCGGTCTCCAGACTGTTAATCAACATGTTGGTATCAAATATCGTCCCATAAGCATCGGTAAAATAACCGCATATGGCGGCAGTAATCAGTAGCGCAATCAACACTGGTTTGGCAATAGGGCGATAGCACAGCAGCTGTAATACCAGCCACATCAGTCCAAATAACAAACCTGTAATAGACAGGATAAATCCGACGTTTTTACTAAATGGATAGACATTTAGCACCTGCTCAAAGAACCCAATATTTGCAGTCGCTACCAAATATAAAGCCACGATAATAATAAGATAACTGAGATTTATCTCACGATTATAGAGCTTGCTAAGGTAGCTGGTCTTTGTATTGGCGTTGGGTGCTTTGATTTTTAGCACATTGGTCTTGATGACTTGAGGTATAGACATACAGATACTTCTCAACAGATGGTAGGAAACGTCATTCCTTACCATAGCAAGTGGTCTGTTAAGAAGATGTTAAGGCAGTTGATGCTACTTATAATAAGTTAGATGCTGAGGTGTTTTCTGAGATGATTTTATACATTCAAGTCAGGCAGGATTCATCATTTCCATTAACTGAGGTTTGTCCTTTATAGTGATGAAACCATAGTGCATATCGATAAGGTTCTGCTTTTGCCACGATTGGATGATTTTATTGATGGTTTGTCTGGTAGTGCCAAGCATAAAGCCAAGCTCTTCTTGCGATAAGCGCAGATCTATTTTGATATTACCATTCACTTGCTTACCATAAGTGTCAATCAGCCCAATCAGCATATTAGCCAATCGCGCTGAGGTATTGAGTGAGGTAGCATCGTCAATCCAATCAAATGCTCGTCGGATTCGCTCGCAGGTTATAAGCGCGAGGTGCTTGTATAAAATCGGATGCAACTGCGCTGTCTGAATGACTAGATTTCTTGGGATTGAGATTAGCGTTACTTTATTAATCGTCCACGCATCATGGGTGCGAGGATTGTCATCTATGATAGATATCTCACCAAACCACTCACCACTAGATAGATGCGCCAACGTCATGGCATGGCCACTAGCGCTCACGTTACAGACTCTAATCGTACCCGACACGACAAAGTGTAGCGCCGCATCATCGTTGTCACCGATGGCATGAATCATTTGGCCTTTTTGGTATACCTTTAGCACCGCATCGCCTGCCAGTAGCGGCTGCACAATGACTGGCAATTGACTAAACCATGGGTCGTTATTCAAATAATGATTGATATTCATAAGTGTAATGTTTTTGACAGATTTGGTTTTATGAAATGGTGTAAAGTAATCATTCAGGATATCTAACACGGTAAAGGAATACACCATGCAAACAACTATGCAAACCGCGACATCAACCGATTCAACCTCGAGTGTACACCATAATATGAGCGAACAAGAGTGGCAGATGCGCGTAAATCTTGCCGCCTGTTATCGAATGATTGCTTCTTATGGTTGGGATGATTTGGTATTCACTCATATCTCTGCGCGCGTACCAGGTACTGAGGATGAATTTTTAATCAATCCGTATGGCATGTTATTCGAAGAGATTACCGCCTCTAGTCTGGTTAAGGTTAACAAAGCAGGCGAAAAAGTAGCACCATCAGAGTTTGACGTAAATCCAGCTGGATTTATCATTCACAGTGCTGTGCATGAAGCTCGTGATGATGCGCATTGCGTCATTCATCTGCACACAAATGATGGCGTTGCCGTCTCAGCACAAGAAAAAGGCCTGCTACCTATCTCTCAACAATCATTATTTCCACTATCTAACTTGGCATACCACGACTACGAAGGTGTCGCCTTAAACCCTGAAGAAAAGGTTCGTTTGGTTGCCGATTTGGGTGATGCTCACTTTATGATTTTGCGTAACCATGGTCTGCTCACCTGTGCCGATACGGTTGCCAATGCGTTCTTATACATGTATATCATGCAAAGAGCGTGTGAGATTCAGATCAAAGCACAGAGCGGGGGCGGTGCATTGACGCCAATACCAGCACAAATATTGGCCGGTATCCAAGCGGCATCTGAGCAAGTGACCCGAGGCGCAAATGGTGATATCGCATGGCCTGCGTTACTAAGAAAACTGCGCCGTACTGACCCATCATTTGAGGAGTAAGTCTCTAATGATAACTCTTGATGAGTGGCAACGGCAGGGGCAATATGAATCCATTCATGGGCATCAAATATTCACTCGGTATGCAGGGGATAAGAGTGCGCCTGCATTGCTATTGATTCACGGTTATCCTAGTGCCAGTTGGGAATGGGAGGGCATGTGGGATGCGCTAACCGAGCACTATTATGTCATCACACTCGATATGCTAGGGTTTGGGTTGTCAGATAAACCCAAAAACACGCGCTATCTAATCAGTGAACAGGCTGATATTTATCAAGTTGTTTTGCAAAAACTGGGCGTTAGTGATTATCATATATTAGCGCATGACTATGGTGATACGGTGGCTCAGGAATTGCTAGCCAGACAAGTCGAAGGGAGCGCTGAGCGACACATTGCTAGCGTATGCTTTTTAAACGGTGGTCTGTTTCCTGAGACGCACAAACCTATCTTGGTACAGAAACTACTGCTATCGCCATTAGGCCCTCTAGTATCAAAGCTGATTAATAAGCAGAAATTTGCGGGCAGTCTACAACGGATATTTGGCCCTGACACGCAGCCCACAGTAAAGGTGATAGATACGCTATGGCAGCTGTTAAATCACAATGATGGATTGGGTGTGATACATAAGCTGATTAATTATATGCCCCAACGTCAGCAGTACCGCGAGCGATGGGTAGGCGCGATTATCAACAGTACCGTACCTGTGAAATTGATTGCAGGTGCTAAAGATCCCATCTCAGGTCAGCATATGATTGATCGTTATCGCCAGCTGATACCCAACGCTGATATAACCAATATGCCTATGTTAGGCCATTATCCGCAGGTAGAAGATGCGGCAGCGATCACAGCGGCCTATCTGCAATTTAGATACAGTATCCTGTAAATACAGTTCAATCTAACAAACGCAGGGCTTCAAATGGTGCTCTGCGTTTTTTATTCTCTTGTTATCTTTTAGCTTTCAAGAAAAATGTGTAAGTTTAAATGAGACTAACATCCGTGAGCGTAGTCACATAGCTGTGGAAAAGGTTTTTGATAAGATGATCACTAATAAATGGCTAATTATGATTGAGTGGTCTATATGCGTGGTGCTACAAGATACTGATGATTTGATAAAAAAGATATTTTGAAAAACTTGAGGTTTTGGAGCGTAGTCTAAGAGACTATCTTTTAAGTGTATTATGAGAATATAAAGTACTCGAGTAAAGCCTAACAGATATAACTATCCTTAAAAGCTGTTATAAGTGGTTCCATTATACCAGTCTGTTTTAAGTAGTCTGTTAATAGGCTTAAAGGGTGAAATAGCTGGTTCCGCTGGGGTATACCGTTAATACTTTAAGAGTATATTTTCTGATTTTCTAGTTGATACCTGCAAATCTCCTTGATCTAATTTTTTTAAATGCGCGTAATTGTTTCCAAAAGAGATAATGTGTGCCTTAAACTCTTTAGGCAAATCTATGCGATATTTTTGAACTAGATAAATGTGCATGTCATACCAGAAAAAAACTCCATCCGAGTACTCACCTGTACAAACATTATACTTACTATCAATTGGATCCTTTACAAGTCCCATCCATGCATAAACTAATTCTCCACTTCTCATATAATTTGAAAATAAGCTAGCCTCTGCTGAGGTTAGCTTATTTATATGATTTAATACACTTGGAAACTCTTTAAGCTTATCTTTACCTAAGAAGTATTTAGAATCTTGACTTGTATATTCAGTACCTAATTCTTCGATAAATCGTGGCAACACTTTAAATGACATACTCATGACCTCTAATGCGCTAAATAGTCAGCGATAAATTGCCTCTATGATAACTTACTTGAAGAGCCATCAAGCCTAGGTTGTCAAATACACTCGGATGTACACTAATGCGACACAGGAGGTTACGTTAATTGAAATCACTTGAGCTACAGCCTAATATTCAAGTCCTCACTCGGGAACCGAACCTTTAGCAGCCGTATTTTGGCTTTTTTCACTGACTATTTTAGATAAGTTTAGGCTTTAGCGCTGTCTACCCAAGAGAATTCTTCTAAAATACGCATACATTGATCGTCTAATCCCGCTGTTATTACTAGTGGCTCACCAGTGACGGGGTGGCTGAGTGCCAAAGTCTGTGCATGCAGCAACATACGCGTGCAATCATAGTGAGTACGAAAGAATCGTGTATGACGTATATCGCCGTGACTGGTATCACCCACGATGTGATGGAATACATGTCTCATATGCCGACGCAGCTGATGTTTGCGTCCAGTTTCAGGCGTTAAGCGCACCAGACTATAGCGGCTAGTGGCATGCTTTTTTGATACTGCAAATGGCAGCTCAATTTGTGCCAAACTTTGCCAGTGGGTGACCGCTTCTTGAGCAGGTTTATCTAAGTTCGCAAACTTATCGGCAATGGCATCAGGTTTAAAGCTAAGCGCATAATCAACAGTACCTTGTTCAGACATAAAGCCACGCACCACGGCCAAATATTGCTTGGTCACTTTGCGTTCAGTAAACGCTTCGGTAAGGCTACGTGCAACGGCTGAGCTCTTAGCAAACAACAATACACCTGATGTGGGTTTGTCTAACCTATGTACTGGAAACACATGGCAGCCTACCGCATCACGGGTGAGCTGCATGGCAAAGCGTGTCTCACCTTTGTCCAGCCAACTGCGATGCACCAACAGACCAGCTTCTTTATTAATCGCTACTATATACTCATCTTCATAGATAATTTCTATTTGATCAGCAGTATTGCCTTCGATATCCATGTTTTTAGTGCTCATATTTTAGATGCGTCAATTATATATTCTTTTTATTGTACCTGTAGTGGCATAATAAATTTAGAGCCAAACTTTGAGTACGGTATCTTGGTTTCAGAAGGGGAGGTAGAGTCCGAAGGCAAGGTTTGTCGACAAGACCAGTTATTCCGTTTTCATGATAGCGATGTCGCCAATAACAAAAGTATTAAGTTGGCCGCCAAAAGGGCACACGTATCATGTTCATCGGCGGCGAACCGCTTAATAACCAAGTACTAACGTGGTGGAACTTCGTTGCTGATAACAAAGCTGAGGTTGAGCAATCTATTATAGATTGGAATAATGGTCATGAGCGTTTCGTCAATGTTGACTCTGATATGAAGCGCTTGCCTGCACCTGAATTACCTAGGGGCTTTAAAGGCTGATTAAAGTTTGTCTCGCCCCTCACTATTTGACCTTAACTCGTAGAAAACTGCTTAAGTAAAATAAGGGTAGTTTGATGTAAGGATTAGAAGGGGTAGGTCGACCAAAAACCAAATCCTGATTCGCACATAATTACCACGATTTTAAAGCATACGCGAATCAGGACAATATTTGAGATATAGCGCAGTTGGCTTACAATCAGAGCGTCAACGCTTAAGTTCTATGCTTAAGTTCTATAAAGGACTTTTACGACATGCCAGCCAAATTTGGTCTTTACTAAATGCGGGGTAAATAGTTCGCCAGTAAAGCAAACCTTATCGAATGGCCCTACCATATCACCTTTGCCAAACTCACCTAAGCTGCCACCTTTTTTGCCTGATGGGCAAGTTGAGTATCGTTTGGCCAGTACATCAAACTTAGCGCCTTTTTTAAGCTTGGCAATAATGTCCTCAGCTTGTTCTTTATGTTTTACTAAAATGTGCAATGCGCTAGCGGTACGAGCCATAATGTAACCCTTCTATAAAATATTAATTATCAGGACATTATATCACTACTTACTTTAGTTGCTAACATCACTTGCAGGTGCTGATTTCTCCCAAGTCACTATCTATACAGACACGACTATTTGGGTTTCGGTACATAGCTGTACCTTCATAATGTCAAATCACGGAATCAAACTATCTACCAGAAGTTGAATGCTAGTATTTAATGCCTCATTAGCGAACTTCTTATTTCTCAAACTATGATTACACACCGCTTCAGTTTGAATAGAAAAATCAGAATAGTGCTGAGTCACCGCCCAAATATGAAAAATCAAATGGATGGCAGACACGGACTTAATCTTATTATCTGCAATCCACCCGTCGATCACTGCTACCTTTTCTCGCACCAAATATCTTAAAGGCCCCTTCAGCACCCCCATTAAGTGAGGCGCTCCTTGCATAATCTCTAGTGCATATAGTCTCGATGCTGCAGGTGATTTCTTTGAAATCTTATATTTTTCTTCAATATAAGTTTTGAGCGCATTTCTTGGATCTTGGTTGGCGTTAATCTCACTCAAAGGCGATAACCACTTACTCAGCACCTTTTCTAAAACAGCAACATACAGAACTTCTTTACTTTGGAACAACCTCTACTATTTTAAAGTAGGTCAACTGAATGTTATGGAGTGACAATATCTTATATGTACTGATTCTATCGAATTATAGGTATTATATGGTTGAACAATAACATTGTAAGTTGTAATGCAATTAATAAAAATACTGTACGCAGATTTTTAATCGGCAAATATATATGAAGTTAAAAAATTATGCTTATTTATAAGAATAGACTATGAGTGGTCATGGCATAGAGTGGAAGAGTCTCTAGAACAGCACATCAATATTTCTTATTATCATTATTAGGCCACTGATGACCATTAGTATCAGCAGCATAATTCTAAACTGGCTAATACTAATACCTGCCAAAAAGCGTTTGCCAATAATATTACCAATCACGGCGCCCAGTCCTAATACAAGACCATACGCGCATATCTTGACGGTGAGTATCCCAAAAAAGGTGTAGCTGATGATTTGTACAATACCTACAAAGAAAGAATTAGCTGTTTTGGTCGCAATAAGGCTTTCTTTTTCTAGTCCAGCATTCATATAAAAAGGGTTAAGAATAGGGCCGAGGCCACCCACCAAAGTGCTCATAAAGGCAATGACAAAGCCCACAGGCACAAAACCTACTTTTGGCATATCAAATGTTGGTGGTGTGTCAAAAAGTATGCTGATCAAAATTTGAACAATTTTTGAAGCTTTAAAAGCCATATATAATCAGAGAACTTAGCATAGACTTCTTATTGACTTTTATCGCCAGCATACTTTTTAGAACACCACCCAAATGTTTTACTTACTTTACCAAACTTGTATTGGAAAATAGTCGAGACTAAAAATGCGCCAACCAATAACTGAATCCAGCCTGCGTCCAAACGACTAAACACCAATGCGGCTAGCCATGCACCTACGATAGCGCTTGGGACATAATATTTGGTCAATGACCAATCAATATCATGCCAAAATAGATAAAGTCGTGAGGCATTACTCAGAAAGGTAGCCACGTTGATCACAGGTGGTGCAATCGCTGTCCCTACCATCGAAGAGGTAACTGGTATCAGCAACATAGCGCCGCCACCGCCGGATATAGTGGAGATAATAAAAGCAACCATGCCAGCGACAAACAAACCTACTAAGTGCCAAGTTGGAATGGTTTGCAATAAATCTAAAACAAAGAGCACTATAAAATCCTATTTCATAAGTGACATCAAGTAGTGATGTTTTGCTAATTTTGGACAGCTGACAAAAAGAGCTAGGAGTATTAAACAACTATTGCAAGTAGGGTGAAATTATCTCTAAAAAAACGGTGGCCATACATAGAGTATAACCACCGCCGGAGAGAGATTTAGAGACGAACTAGCAAGAACTTATGCAGCAGTCTTTTTAAAGCGCTTACGATACATTTTACGAATGATTGGCATGAATATCATGACAACTACCAGACCCCATAGTGATACGGTGATTGGGCTACTCCATAGAATAGACATCTCACCTTGAGAAATAGACAAGGCACGTCTGAGGTTAGACTCCATTAGCTCTCCTAGTACATAACCTAGAATAAGGGCTGATAGAGGGAAATGTAGCTTGCGTAAGAAGTAACCAAATATCCCAAGTCCTACCATGAATACCATATCAAAGGTCGTGCTGTTGATAGAGTAAACACCAACGAAACTGATAGCAGCAATAGATGGTATCAAGATATAGTTTGGTACATTAAGTAGCTTAGAAAATACGCCAACCAAAGGAATATTCATTACTAACAAGATAACGTTACAGATGAATAATGAGGCAATCAGACCCCAAACGATGTCTGGCTGTTCGGTAAATAGCTGCGGACCTGGCGTGATATTATATAAAGTCAACGCACCCATCATGACCGCTGTTGTACCAGAACCTGGCACACCCAAGGTCAACATCGGTACAAATGAACCACATGCTGATGCGTTGTTAGCCGCCTCTGGAGATGCTAAGCCACGAAGATCGCCTTCACCAAATTTGCCATTGTCTCCAGCAATTTTGCGTTCACTAGCATAGGTCATCGCACTCGCGATAGTCGCACCTGCGCCAGGCAAAATACCAACGAAAAAGCCCATTATGCCACTACGCACCATGGCGCCAATGGTGAAGAGAAATTCTTTTATGTTGAATAAGCTACGCTTACCTTGTGCGATAATTTTCCCACCAGTACTGGTTCTTTCGAGCAAAATCAAGATTTCACTAACACTGAAAAAGCCAATAACGATCGTTGTGAACTGAATACCATCAGATAAGTTGACTGAATCAAAGGTATAGCGATAGATACCTGTGACCGCATCGACGCCGACAGTGGCCAGACCCAAGCCGATTAACGCTGACACTGCTGTCTTGATAGGTTGATCACCAACCAAACCACTCAAACAGCAAATCGCGAATACCATTAATACGAAATATTCAGCAGGTCCAAACGACACAGCCCATTTGGCCAATAGAGGGGCAAACAACACCACACCAATGGTCGCAATCGTAGAACCAATAAACGAGGCAACCGCAGAGATGGATAAGGCGATGCCGGCCTTGCCTTGAACCGCTAGCGGGTTACCATCCAATGAGGTCATAACCGCCGCGGCAGATCCAGGCACGTTAAGTAGAATGGCAGAAATACGACCGCCATATTCACAACCAAGATAAACAGCCGCCAGTAAGATAAGTGCACTCTCGGGTGGTAGACCAAGGGCAAAGGCAAAAGGCAATAGAATTGCCACACCATTAATAGGGCCAAGGCCAGGCAACATGCCTACAACTGTACCAATAAAAGCGCCAATGAGTGCAATCAGTAAGTTTTTGGGCAACATCGCTACGCCAAAACCTTGCATTAAAAAGTCAAAAGTTTCCATAATAGCTATCCCATTATTCCTGATAATATTCCAAGTGGCAGAATCACATCCAAAGCCATGTCAAATAAGACATACAGGGCGATACTGATCACAACTGAAAAGATAAGGCTTTTAATAGGATTTCCGGCAAATAATAAACCAACCGCAAAACACATCAGTGTGGTAGCAATCACAAAACCTAAAGGCTCAAAAATTAAGCTATAAATCAATAATGCGCTGACACACAGCACAAGATTTCTAAGCACGACGTTGTTATAGCCCAAATCGATGACTTTCGTAAACCGTGCTGGACGAAAGGCAATAACCAAGGTCAAAAGCGCCGTAAGTGAGAAAATCAAAATAGGATAGGGTCTAGGGCCGATAGGATCATAGGCAATAGGAGCAACGTAACCAATAGCTAAATAGACCAAAAATAAGCTAAACAGCCCCATTAATCCAGAAAACGCACGTTCCATTGTCATAGAAGTATTCCTTAAATTCCAAAATAAGAAGGTTGATAGATGTCTCATCTGTCAACCTTCGATAAATACTATAAAAATCAGTATTCAATCATTAAGGGGATATGATCTGAGTAATGCTACTTAGCTGCAGCATCAACAAGACCGTACTCAGCAGACAATTCACGTAGCTCACCTGTACGTTTATAAACGTATGCTTCTAGCTCATCACCAGTCATAGAGAATGGTAGTAGCTCTTGTTGCTCGCGTAATTCAGCGAATTTTGGATCCGCAAGCATGTTATCAAAGCTTGCTTTCCACCAGTCATAAGCGGTAGGGCTGACATCTGGACCCATGTAATAACCACGCATGACAGGCCAAGTAACGTCATAGCCTTGCTCTACAGCAGTAGGAATATCGGCCATAGTGCCGCCCAGTCTTTCATCTGCAAATACTGCCAGTACACGTAATTTGCCAGCAGTGGCTTGTGGCATGATTTCAGCAATACCAGCACTTACGACAGTCACATGGTTACCCATGACCGCTGTAATAGCCTCGCCGCCACCTTCCATCGCAACATAAGTCATGTCACTAGGATTAACGCCAACCGCTTTGGCTAAAATAGCTGTTTGCATCCAGTCCTGACCGCCAACACTACCACCAGCGGCGAAACTGATTGCTTTTGGATTTGACTTAAGCTCAGCGACCAATCCTGCCAAATCTTTGATAGGTGAGTCTGCATTGACAGCGATAGCACCATAATCAGTACCAACGGCTGCTAGCCATTTCACGTCTTTTTCGGTGAATTTACCAAATTTACCTTGCGATAGATTTAGGATAGAGCCAGTAGAAAAAGCAATGATTGCATCGTTATTAGCACGATCATTGGCAACGATTTTGTTATAAGCAACAGCACCGACGCCGCCTGGCATATAAGTGACTCGCATTGGATCTTCTAATAGGCCAGTATCTCTGAGGCCAGCTTGAGCAAGTTTACAAGTCAAGTCAAAGCCACCGCCTGGTTTTGCTGGGGCGATACATTCTGGACGTGAAGGGGCGTCATAACTGGCATCAGATGCTGCCGTATCAGATTTATTACATGCGGTAAGGGTAAGTACAGAAAGGCCAAGAGCCAAATAGGATAGTTTGTTCACACGACACTCCTTGTGTGTATTTTTAATGAATAGCTCAATAGAATTCTGAGCAAAATAATTAAGTGATTACAGATGAAGTTCAGATCATCCTGACAATAACTACTAAACTTCATAAAAGTAGAGTTTTTAGCGTTTTGCAAAAGTAACAGAATATTATAGAAATAACAAGAAACATATGTATGTATACATGAATTTTATTTTAAGGTACTATCACAATGACTGATACAAAATTACTTATCGCCTTAGTATCAAGGGAAAGAAAAGACAGAAAAACCTTCCGAATACAAGATGATGATGTCGATAAAAACTAATGAATACAATGATTTATAGGTATTTATAACCATGAGAGAGATGTTAAAAATGTGCTAGGGCATGTTTTTTTGGATAAGGAAAAGAGCTAACTCGGTAGATGAATTCAGTGAGATGAGACTAAGCGCCATGACGGGCACTTTATTAGGTATTTAAGAAATTTGGTCGTATATGTTAGTCAAAAGACAGCTGTTTCAAAACTGTCTTTTGGAATGGATTTGTTTAAGGGCAGGGCATGTTCTCATTCTAAACATAAGAACACATGCTAGTTAAAACAGCAGCTGGATAATGAAAATAGCTAATATACCAATACCAATATCTAAGGGTACCGCTTTGAATAATAGCGCATTAAACAGCTTGTTTTTTTCTATAACTACTTGAGAAGCGCCCAACATTAGACTACCTCCTGATGAGAAAGGAGAGAGTGATGAGCTTTGTGCTCCCACTACAATACAGGTAAATAACAATAGAGGGCTAAGTCCAGAGGCGACGGCTAAAGGCAGCACCATAGGAAATAGAGTAGGAGCGACCACGCCAAGTGTACTAGCAAAGATTGACATGATTGCGCTAATAACAAATACCAAAATTGGTATCATCCAGATAGGAACGTTGGTACTTAGCCATTCTGTTAGCTCGTAAATAACACCGATCTCGACGCCAAGGCCGATCAGCATGCCGACCCCACAAATCATAATAAGTGTATTCCAAGGAATTAAGGCAATTACTGTTTTTTCGTCCCCTAATTTTAATAATAAACTGATTAAGGCAAAAATAATGGCGATAAAACCAATGTCAATCCGAGCGTTCAAAAACTGAATCGCTTCTATGTTAGGCGTTAGTAGATTTAAGATGGGTACAATAAGCACGATAGCCATCATGATAAAAATCAGCATAATAGATTGTTTTTGCTTATTATCGAAAGGCTCTGGTACTATCGTTTGAATCGCTATTTTGCTATTTTTGGCATTAAAAAAGCAATAGATACCTAAGACGATCACTGGCATGAAAAAGGTAACCGCGAAGACACCTAAAACATAAGTAAAGGTATTATCATTTGCGACGCCGGCCCCGCGCATCAGCTCTCGAAAGATAACCCCGCTTTGTGAGGTGATAAAGTTAGCACCAGCCAATGCACCATAGTTAACAGATAAAGTAGCAATGACAAGATTCAAATTAGTACGTTTAGACAATAACAGAATCATAGGTGCCATCGTGGCTAAGACGGTGTAATAGCCAGCCCCTAAGCCAGCAACGACCGTAGCAGCAAAGAAAATAACCAAGGGTAAAAACTCGGGAAAATGACGGCATCTATAGATCAAATGATTCGATAGTTTTTCTAAAGCGCCATTCGCTAAAGGAAAATTATAGAAGAGAGTAACCGCAAAAATAACAAAGAAAATTTTGAGAGGCCACAGCTCAACAATTTCATAAGCGCTCATTCCCATACCGAAACAGCCAATGAGGTATGAGAATGCAATAGCAAATAGACCAATATTGATCTTGGTGGTATAGCCCAAAATAATACATATTACTATTGCGGCTAGAATATAAAGAGTCATTACTGTCCCTTGAGCTTAACTACATGAATTCTATAGAGAACTGTATTGACTTCTATAGGTAAAGAGCATTACGAGAATATTGACAAACAACTTTCTAGATTACAGAATCGTATAAGCCTGAAATGCACGTATAAATAAGTGGAATAATAGCAAAAAAAGTAATATGAATTAGATAAGATTGCCCACAAAGTGCCAGACAGTCGTTAGTATTGCAATGATATATAAGGTTTTCTTAGCGCTTAAGATAGAGTACTCCGTTGTATCCCAATCTCTAGAATGATAACAATGCTTAAAAACAGTCAAACAATTCATAAACCCCTTAAATTGTGGTGAAATAATGCTAAAAAATTTAGAAAAATTTAAAATACCACGGTATGAGCAAGTGCGATGGCACATTTTGACTTTACTGACAGAAAGTAAATGGGACGAAAACACACCTTTACCGACTGAGCAGGAGTTTGCAGATAAGTATCAAGTATCAGTCGGAACCGTTCGAAAAGCGGTTGAGAAGCTGGTCGACGATGGCGTATTAACCAAGTATCAAGGCAGAGGTACCTTTCTAAAGCGTCCCGATTTTGAAAGCTCATTATTACGGTTTTTTAAATTTCGTGATAAAGATGCTTGCTATGCGACACCGACAGGCGTGGTCAAAAAGGTCATGGTAATAGAGGGTATTGAAGAGATTAACAAAAAGCTAGATATTGGTAAGAATAAAGCGCTTATTTATATAGAGCGTGTGCGTATTATTGAAGGCAAAGTTTCGCTCAGTGAAAAAATCTGGCTACCTAAGAGTCGTTATCAAGCCTTTGTAAATCTAGAGCCTGAAGATTTTGAGAATTTGCTATATCCGTTTTATTATACAAAGTGTGGCCAGTTTGTCTCATCCGCCGTAGAGACTTTATTTTTTGTAGCCAATCATGTAGACCCTTATTTAGATAATAATGAGCAAGAAAACCTAGTGAAGGTATGCCGTATTGCTAAGAGTTTAGAAGGTGATCCTATCGAATATAGAGAGTCATATGGAATGGCGGAGAAGTTCAGCTATGAAGTTAATATTATTTAATAAATAGTAAGCCATTAATAGATTTCTTGTCTTAAGATAAGATAAGCTATCGTCTGAGTTAAAGATACCATCGTGTTCTCATACTAAAGAACGTAGGAGA
>NZ_PJAS01000076.1 GCF_002836735.1 Psychrobacter sp. 4Bb
AGCTGCTATCTAAGTTTTTCTACTTTACGGATAAGGGCGCATTACTTGATAATAGCGCGCGTGCGGATATTTTCAATCAAATGTGGGTGATGGCCAATCCTGATAGTTTCTTAGCCAACAATGATGCGCTCATTGCTTATAACAAGGACTCGCGTGATAAGGGCAAAGAAACAGGTGCGCCAACAGAACAAAGCGCTGGGTATAATTCTGAGTATTTAACCAACCTTACCGATGGTGGGCGATTAATTGGTAATGTGAATAATACAATACGCGACTTCCCACCTACTAGCGACTGAATCAGCGCCTGAATTGTTGTACTTAAAAACTAGTAATGAAAGTGTAATTAAGCAGTAGATAGCAGCCAAACTTAAATAATTTGTATATGAAAAGACGCGTGATTGATGCCAAGTTCTATTTTTACCATATCCCTATCAACGATAGTGCTCGCGCTAGGCCTGAGCGCCTGCCAGCAGACAAATACCAATGCGGCTAGTAGCGATACCGATAGTTGGTCGTGCCAGACTGAAGACACACCTTTTACTTATAGTGTTTGCCGTGTCGATGCTACTGCGTTAGCGAGCGAGCGGTATTCATTACAACTGTTTTGGCAATCCTCTGATAACAATAAGCCTTTGCTAACCTTTGATACGTTATTGGCCACATTACCAAACAATGAGACCCTCAACTTTGCAATGAATGCAGGCATGTATAATGCACACTATGCGCCGATTGGCTATACCGTCATCGAAGGCAAAGAACTCAAATCGCTAAATACAAAAGAAGGTTGCGGTAATTTTCATCTATTACCTAATGGGGTTATGTGGTGGGACAGAGCTGGCAAACGTGCAAATCACCGAAAGTAATGCGTTAAATGAGCAGCTAAACAATGGTGATGTGCAGCCTTGGTATGCGACGCAATCGGGTCCTATGCTGGTCATCAATGACGAGATACACCCACAGTTCAACCCCAATAGCAGCTCAATAAAACTGCGTAATGGTGTTGGCGTTTGCCGTGATGGCAGCATACAGCTCGTTAATAGCGATGAGCCTGTGTCCTTTTATCAGTTTGCAGAGCTATTTAAGGATGAGTTGGGTTGTTCAAACGCGCTGTTTTTAGACGGTGGTATTGCCTCAGCGTTGTATGCGCCTAGTATCGATAAGCAGGATAAAAAAGAGATGGGCGTGATGATTGGATTGGTTGAAAATAAAGAGTAATGTACCCTGATACTCTTTATTTTCAACTAAGATTAAAAAAGCACTTAGCATGATAATTTCACGCTAAGTGCTTTTTTATAAACGTTTATTTTGAATATTGTAGTCAAAGAACTCAAAAATGGGTACAAGGCAGCCGACTGCAGATTGTACAAATAGTACATCTAAGGAGGATAACGCCGTAGCGGTTTAGTAGTTCACCGACTATATGTTAAAAACTTAACCACCCAAGCTCATCTTAGGGCCAAACGGTTCGTAGTGGACGCTATCGACACCATGATCTAATGCTACTAACCCATCAATCATGCTCTCCATAAACGGCATCGAGCCGCACACATAGATATCGGCAGGCTTAGGCAAGGTAGCAAGCCATGTCTCATCTAACATCTGCCCAGACTCAAAGTAAAATATATGCTTTTCTACGTTCTCAGCCTTTGCGAGGAGTGCCTCTACCTTATCAGAAAAAGCATGATGAGCGATATTTTGACATGCATAAACCCAGATAATAGGTCGTTTCGGATTGGCCAGTACTTGCGCCTCTAACATAGATAGCACAGGTGTCACTCCAACCCCAGCACTCATCAATACCAACGGAATCTCGTTCTGTTGTACCAAATCTTGATTGAGCGCGAAGTCACCAGCTGGTGCTGACAGTAAAACCGTGTCACCCACTTCTAGTTGATCATGCATATAGTTAGAAACCAACCCATGATGCTCATTACGATTATCACGTCGAACAGCAAACTGAATGCCTGCATCAGTACTGGCAGAGTATAAAGAATAATGACGTAAGGCTATATGGTCGCTGTCTTTTGGGTCTGTTTTCACCGTGATGTATTGACCAGCGGTTAAGGTCAATTTGCTCAGGTCAATATCTTGATTACTATCTTCATTGTCGTTCACTGGCACTACTGTAAAGGCTGCGATATCCGTAGCAGCCGCTACCTTTTCGGTCACTTTAAAAGGCGCAAACCCCTGCCACATTGCTTCTTCATACATGCCATGTTCAATCTGGATAAACACGGAGGCGATCTCATCATAAGCTTCTGTCCAAGCGGTAATGATGTCGTCAGTGGCTGCCTCTCCTAGCACTTCTTTTATCGCCCCAATTAGATGTTTGCCAACGATAGGATAATGCTCAGGCAAAATCTGTAAGGCTCTATGTTTATGGCTAATTTGGGTCACTTGTGGCAATAATGTGGCCAACTTATCCAAATGCTTGGCAGCTGCTAGCACGGTCATCGCCAGTGCAGTCTGTTGACGTCCCAATTTTTGATTGGTCTCATTAAAAATATCTAACAGCTCAGGATGCTCATTAAACATATTTTTATAAAACACAGTGGTAATCGCAACGCCATGCTCTTCGAGTACAGGAACAGTTGCGGTGACGATTTCTAACGTTTTTGGTGAGGCCATGTTGTTTCTCTTAGTCATTAACTGCATTGATAAATTGAGATGTTAAAAATAATCCGTCTAAACTGGCAATAATGAGCGGACCTTTTTACAGTGTCATCAAAATTTTTAGCAAATCAATTCAGAATATTGATAACATTCATTTAAAATGAATGTTATCACACTTTACTAGGCATACCAATATACAATCAATACAGAGTTCATTTGCATCAACAAAAAAATAGCCGCTATGTTGTCATAACGGCTGTTTTTATAAAGATCCAAGCTGTGTTAACAGGCTTTATCAATCAGGTTGAATATCAAAATTACCGTGCCATATATTGAGTCATTTCTTCAACACCATGTAGCGTCATCGGATACATCTTATTTTCGAACAGATTTTTAATTTCAACGATGGTCTGCGTATATTGCCAGTAGCTGGGGTTTTCAGGATTGAGCCAAGTGACTTTGTCAAAATGCTCAAGTACACGCTTCAGCCATACGATGCCCGCTTCATTATTCATATACTCTACGCTACCACCGACTGTCATCAGCTCATAAGGCGACATCGATGCATCACCGACGAAGATAACACGATACTCACGGCCATATTTATTGAGCAGCTCAAATGTTGGCATCGGTGCACTATGGCGACGATTGTTGTCCTTCCACACATAGTCATACAAGCAGTTATGAAAATAAAAGAACTCTAAGGTTTTAAATTCATTTTTTGCCGCAGAAAATAGTTTTTCGAGCGCTTCGACATGGATATCCATACTGCCACCCACATCAAACAACATTAGCACTTTGACGCGGTTACGGCGCTCCGCTTGCATATGTATATCGAGCACCCCCTTTTTTGCCGTACGCTTAATCGTCTCATGAATATCTAGCTCGTCAGCACTGCCGGTCCGTGCAAACTGACGCAGATTGCGTAGCGCCATTTGAATTTGGCGAGTACCGAGCTGATTATCGTCATCGAGGTTACGATATTTACGCTGCTCCCAGACTTTTGCTGCGCTACGTTTGCGAGACTCACCACCGACACGCACTCCTTCTGGATGGTCACCATAGGCACCAAATGGCGAAGTGCCGCCCGTTCCTACCCATTTACTACCACCTTGATGACGCTCTTTTTGCTCTTTTAACCGTTCCTCTAACGCCTTCATCAGCTCTTCAAGTGAACCGTACTTTTTTAGTAGGCGTCTTTGTTCTTCAGTCAGATTCTTTGGGTCGAGCTTTAGATCCAGCCATTCTTTGGGCACGTCCGTTAGCTTGGCTAATAGCTCATCCATATCGAGACTATCGACACCTTCAAAATAATCCGCCATGGCTCGATCGAACTTATCAAAATGGCGCTCGTCTTTGACCATGCACAGTCGAATCAGCCGATACATATCTTCGCGGCTAGCAAAAGTAGTCAGTGCTGGATCTTCAGGATGCGACTGCATCATCAGCCCTTTATCTAACGCGGCATTGAGATCGAGCAGCTCGCGCGTACTGACTGGCACGCCGTAAGTACGCAAGGTATAGAATAGTTTGATAAACATAAGAGTCGTATCACTTATTGGCTGATATTATTATCTGGTGATATTGCTGATATCATTAATTGGTACAGTCACAGGTTGAGCGCTTACGTTGACTTTTACATCAGACATTCGATATTGGATATAAAAGGTTAAAGCCAACGCAAGCGGCAAACATTATCGACGCATCATATTGGCAAAACGCTGTAATAAACTCACGTCTGCTTCGTTTTTGAGCAATGCGCCATATAATGGTGGGATAGACTTTTCGCCGCGCAGATTTTCTTCTAGCTCATTCTGAGCCATATCATCAGCAAGTAACAAGGTTAACCAATCGACCAATTCAGACGTTGATGGCGGCTTTTTAAGCCCCTGAATACCACGCAGCTTATAAAAGATATCCAATGCATCATTAACCAGTTTTTCTTGAATATCTGGAAAATGCACTTCGATGATTTGGCGCATGGTTTCTTCTTCTGGGAAGTCAATATAATGGAAGAAGCAACGACGTAAAAACGCATCTGGTAGCTCTTTTTCATTGTTTGAAGTAATAATAACCACTGGACGCTGCGCCGCTGTTATAGTCTCGCCCGTCTCATAAACATAAAAAGACATCTTATCAAGCTCATGTAGCAAATCATTTGGGAACTCGATATCGGCTTTATCAATCTCATCAATCAGTAGTACGCTACGCTCTGTACTGGTAAAAGCGTCCCACAGCTTACCCGGTTTAATATAGTTGGCAATGTCATAGACCTTATCATCACCTAATTGCGAATCCCGCAGGCGTGATACCGCATCATACTCATACAGTCCTTGCTCAGCCTTAGTCGTCGATTTGACGTGCCAAGTAATCAGTGGCATGCCCAAACTTTCAGCAACTTCTTCGGCAAGCAATGTCTTACCTGTGCCAGGCTCACCTTTGATCAGCAATGGCTTTTGTAAAGTCATGGCGGCATTTACGGCCAGTTGCAAATCATCGGTAGCAATATAACTACTGGTACCAGTAAAGTTTTTCTTAGTATTGTCAGCTGTGGTCATAATCAGATCTCGATTGTTGTTATAGATGAGTTGTTATAAATAGATAGGTCTAAAACATGAATGACTAATAAAGAATAAGTTAGTAAAGAATAAATTAGATTAGCACAGCCTGATGCATTGCCAAAATACTCATGCGTTCGCATTTATTAACAATTGTTATGTGCAATGTATAGTGAGCAATTATTTATATGCCTAATAAACAGTCGAGCACAAAAAAAGACACGCAGCGGTGTCTCTTTTTCGGGTATCAAATAAATTCTAAAACAATAGTACTATCTTAATGCCTAGCCTATTTTTATCACTTATCAGACGTATCGCTATCCGTTTTTTTAGCCAATGTACTGTCTTTTTTTAAGCTTACATTAGTGTCAGGCTGGTCGGTTACGGTAGCGCCTTCTGGCAAATAGCTGCCTGTGGTCATTTGCAATGTGGCCTGTGTATCTTCTGCGCTGCGACTACGGGCTTTGTCCAAACTTGATGCAAATGCGCTGCGTATCAGCTGCCATACAAAACCAACGAACAACCCTGCGACCAGTATCACCAATATCGGCAACATATTGGCAACCGCGCCTGCGTAATCTTTCATCATCACAGCATAGACGACGCTAATACTGGCTGGTGCAAGCTCGCTCGGATCACCAAGCGCTGTACCTGGTGCTAGTAATACCGCAAACAGAACCATCCAGCTCATACCGCCCAATGGTTTTGGCAGTACACGAGCAACGAGTATCCATAGCACTAGTACCAAAACAGCACCGCCCAGATAAGCATACATCGGCAAATCAGCGGGCGGGACATCCTTTACCATTTGGCCCCACCAAATGGCAATCTCACCGAGAATGTCACTGATAGACTCTAGCGGTAAGCTATGTAAGATATTTTTTAACCAGTCCATGCGTGTTTATTTACCTGCGTTTATCGCCGGTGACACAATCTGTGTCTAGCGGTATATGTGCGTTCTGTAGAACCAGAATGAGGCCAACTACATAATGAACTTATGCATTATGTAGGCTTATATATGCATTGCGTAGGGTGTCAGTTTATCACGACTCTCTACTCAAATGCATGTGAGCAAGTGTGTTGTAGGTTTTTATCGATGCTATTTTCAAGGTAGCGTCCAGATATGTCCTACCACACTTACTTGCTGACAAATCTATTAATTATAGATGCTGTCCTGCGATTCACGAGCACGCAGCTCTGCTTGACGGCGCATCACGTCTTGCGGCGGCAACTGCACAAAGTAACCTTGAGACTGCAGTTTTGCCAGTACTTCTTCTTTATCAACACGAGCGAGCTTATCTTTAGTCGCCAAATCCAGATGCATGACGAACTTACTACGGCCTAAACCTGCACGGAAATCTTTTGGTAATACGCCAAGCCAGTCTTTGATCTCATCAGTATCGTCAGGATAATCAGGACGCGCAATGTAGATATACATGTCGTCATGTTTTGGAAATTTATAAATATCGCAATGCATAAAAACCACCTATCAGAAACTATGGGCGTAGGTTAGCATATTTCAGGCAAATACCAGTAGTCGCTTTGCGTTTTGCTATGGTAATTTTTGTCAAAACACACAGACAAAACGCTGATATGAGCGATAAAAATATCATTGTAAAACATAACCTATTTGACAGACTTCCCTATCAAAACATTATTTTTGCCAAATTTATTTATTTTAATGGCTTTGATGACTTGTAAAAGCGCTTTGAACCTTTCATAATAAAAGCGTTTTTCAGGAGAGAGTTTATCAGCATCGTTTTTGTATTGAACCCTATTGGTTATACAACTATCGCAATTGCTGGATAACCACCGAAGGCGCATCCACCCTGCCAATCGCTCAGGTAAAAGGACTGAAAAACGCATGTCACTGTTGTTTGATAGTGTTTAGTAATATGACGCTCATAGCGCACTACTTTTTTATCAAACATAAGGCATAACAAATCTGGAGAGTGGTAAGCACGGACGACGTCTTACCCACCGAAGGGGAGAAAATACGCTATCATCGACGATAGGGCTCATACAACTGCCCAAAAATGATGGTTCGTGTTGAAAATCTCAGGTCACAGGACAGATAGGGCTTTTGCTTAAACCGACGTTCAGTGTTGGTTTGGCTTACTGCTTTATCTTTTTTTTCTGTGCTACCCTTGGTTGCAATACTTGCACCCTGCAATGTTGCTTCTCGCTACTATGATACTGCACATCGCTCATTACTCTATCGAGTACGACTGATGTACACATAAGGATTTGTTATGACCGACACTCAAAACGCCAACTCTTCAGCTCCTAAGCGCACGCCTCTTTACCAATCTCATATTGATAGTGAGGGCAAACTGGTCGATTTTTCTGGTTGGGAATTGCCAATTCATTACGGTTCACAAATCGAAGAGCACGAAGCGGTACGCACAGATGCAGGTATGTTTGATGTCTCACATATGGTTGTGACTGATATCAAAGGTGCTGATACCAAAGCATGGCTACAAAAGCTGCTCGCAAACGATGTCAACAAACTCACCACCACTGGTAAAGCGCTATACTCTGGCATGCTCAATGAGCAAGGCGGCGTCATCGATGATTTGATCGTCTACCTGATGAATGCAGAAGAAACTGAGTACCGTATCGTCTCTAACGCGGCCACTCGTGACAAGGACTTAGCACAGTTTAATAAAGTCGCCGAAGGCTTTGATATTACGATTACCGAGCGTCCTGAGCTTGCGATGCTTGCCGTGCAAGGTCCAAATGCTATTGCAAAACTGGCTCAAGCCAAACCAAACTGGGCAGATACCTTAGCAGCACTAAAACCTTTCGTTGGTGCTGACTTGACCGATATCGAAGGCACCGATTGGTTTGTAGCTCGTACCGGCTATACTGGTGAAGATGGCGTCGAAGTCATTATGCATGCCGATGATGCCCCTGCTTTCTTTGAGCAGCTAAAAGCAAATGGCATCAAACCTGCCGGTCTTGGCGCACGTGATACCTTGCGTATGGAAGCAGGCATGAACCTTTATGGCCATGACATGGACGAGACCATCAGCCCTTACGAGTGCAACATGGGCTGGACGCTAGCGCTCAAAGACGACCGCGCCTTTGTCGGTCGTGAAGCATTGGTCAGCAAACGTAAGCAGTCAAAAGAAGACAACACCGCTATGAAGCAAGTGGGCTTGCTATTGACCACGCGCGGCGTATTGCGTGAAGGCATGACAGTGACTATCAATCAAGGCACTGATAACGAGCAAACTGGCATTATCACCAGCGGTACATTCTCCCCTAGCCTAAAAAATTCAATCGCGATTGCTCGTGTACCTACCAGCTTATCAGAAGATGACAGCGTACAAGTCGATCTACGCGGCAAAGGTAAATTCGTCGATGTACGCGTACTAAAGCTACCTTTTGTCCGTAACGGCAAGCAACAGTTTGACTCTTAGGTCTTATAAATTCTATCATTAGAGCGCGTTGTCATTTTGCGCGCAATTATAAAAATGGCAACACGCCTAGCCTCCATTATTTTTGTTAATTAACCTCTATCACTTAGGAGAGAGACCATGAGCAACATCCCAGCAGAGCTAAAATATATTGCTAGTCACGAGTGGCTACGCCTAGAAGACGACGGTACGATCACTGTTGGTATCACTGACCATGCTCAAGATCTATTGGGTGATGTGGTATTCGTTGAGCTACCAGATGTGGGCGATATCATCGCTGTTGATGACGAAATCTCAGTTGTTGAATCAGTAAAAGCGGCTTCTGACGTTTATGCGCCTATTTCAGGTGAAGTGATCGCTATCAATGAAGCACTAGAAGATGATCCTGAAATCATCAACTCTGACCCATACGGCGAAGGTTGGTTCTTCAGAATGAAGCCTGACAATATCGCTGATTACGAAGCACTAATGACTGCTGACGAGTACGAAAGCGACTTATAAGCTAAGCACGTAAGCTAAGCATGCTCTCACAAGATATTAGCATTTGTAAGATGTTAGCTTATACAAAGCACTAGCCCCGACTAAACATCATAGATACTGGCAGCAGTTGGTATCTATACTCTCTATTTAAACGATTTAAATATCTTTCTAATGAAAAGTATTGGCTCATTGACCATGCTTATTATTTGAAAGCAGCTTTATATATAGATCTCCAACAATCATTATCGTCCGATGTTATTGCTCTCAAGCGTTATCTCATTGACTCGTATTGATCACCTATTCGAATCCCAATGAATACGTGCTATCAATAACGACGCAAACTGATAACCCAATTCTCAGCATGGATCCTAATATGAATGCCAACACCGATAATAAAGACCCCATTGCCACACCAAACCATACGCCGCAGCTACAAGCGTTTCGCGATATCGTAGAGTCACGCCGTTCCGTGCGCCGTTTTACTGACACACCTATCCCTGACGACGTATTGGCAGACTGTCTGCGTTTGGCCATGCTAGCACCAAACTCTAGCAACCTACAGCCGTGGGAATTTTATGTTATCGATGATGCTGACAATCGCAAACGCGCCGTCAAAAACTGTATGAATCAAAACGCCGCAAAAACATCAGCCCGTTTGATTGCCATCGTTGCTCGTACTGATGTTTGGCACGATCACGCTAAGCAAGTATTGCGCGAATATCCTGATCAGCCAGTGCCAAAGAAAGTGAAAGACTACTACAACAAAGTCGTCACAATGGACTTTTTGCGCGGCCCAGCCAACGTGGTTTCGGCTGCAAAATGGGGCGCAACGCAAGTGGTCAGACGCGTAAAAGGCCCAATCAAATCGCCTTATTATACCTTTGAAGACACCAAAAACTGGGCAACCAATAACACCGCGCTTGCCGCCGAAAACCTGATGCTAGCATTACGCGCTCATGGTTTTGATAGCTGTCCTATGGGCGGCTTTGATGAGCCTGCCATGAAAGCGTTGCTCAATCTTAGCGACGACCATCATATCGTTATGATGCTTGGCGCAGGCGAGCGCGCTGACAGTGGCGTTTACAACACCCAGTTCCGCTTTGATCAAAAACAGTTTGTGCATTACGTATAACGTACCGCTCACATTATTCCCTTAATTGCTATTTTGTTTATTACTCCCTTAACCAAGGATTGTCATGACTACCTCTCAAAACCCATCGTTTGATACCTTTCAAGGATTGTTCAACGAAGCTGAATTTGTCTATCGCCACTTAGGTTCGAACGAAACCAAGCAAGCTGACCTACTCAGCGCTGTTGGTTATAAAGATATGCAAAGCTTTATCAATGACACTGTGCCTGAGCCAGTACGTCTGCACAAAGAGCTGGATTTGCCAGTGGCGATGAGTGAGCATGCGGCACTTGCCAAACTACGCACGATGGCAGATGACATCACTGTTAACAAAAGCTATATCGGTCAAGGCTACTCTCCGGTTCGTATGCCTGCCGTCATTCAGCGCAACGTCCTTGAAAATCCAGGCTGGTACACCGCCTATACCCCTTATCAAGCTGAAATCGCTCAAGGTCGTCTAGAAGCATTGCTGAACTTCCAACAAGTATGTATTGATCTAACAGGTCTTGAGCTGGCTGGTGCGTCATTGCTTGATGAAGCAACAGCAGCGGCAGAAGCGATGGCGATGTCAAAGCGTGTGAGCAAAAGCAAATCAACGCAGTATTTCGTCGACGAGCGTGTCTATCCGCAAACGCTAGATGTTATCAATACTCGTGCTAAATACTTTGGTTGGGAGGTGGTCGTTGGTGATTTTGAAACGGCTAAATCAGGCGATTATTTTGGTGCGCTATTCCAGTATGTCGGTGCTGAAGGTGACGTTAAAGACTTAACAGACGTCATCGCGGCCGTAAAAGAAAACAAAACTTACGTCAGTGTTGTCAGTGACATCATGAGCTTGGTGTTATTGAAATCACCAGCCGATATGGGTGCTGACGTAGCGCTAGGTAGTACGCAGCGCTTTGGTATACCAATGGGCTTTGGTGGTCCGCATGCCGCTTATTTTGCGTTTTCTGATAAAGCCAAGCGTTCAGCACCTGGTCGTATCATTGGCGTATCAAAAGATGCACAAGGCAATACTGCATTACGTATGGCTCTACAAACGCGTGAGCAGCATATCCGCCGCGAAAAAGCCAACTCAAACATCTGCACCTCACAAGTATTACTAGCTAACCTCGCTGGTATGTACGCGGTATACCATGGTCCAGGCGGCGTGAAGCGTATTGCCACTCGTATTCATGCGTTTGCCACTGCGTTTGCTGATGCTATCACAGAATCTAATGACAGCAGCTTGAGCGTGGTACATGATCAATTCTTCGATACAGTCGTCGTTGATTGTGGTTCAGAGAAGCTTGCTACTCAAATCTTTAAAAATGCAGACAACGTTGGCTATAACTTATGGCGTCTAAGCGACACCAAATTAAGCGTTGCCTTTAGTGAAACCAGCGATCAGCAAGATTTCAACACGTTGACTCAGCTATTCGTCAACAAGTCACACGATCTACCTGAAACAGCTCGCGTCTCTCTAGATAGCGCACACTTGCGTACGGATGACATTTTGACTCATCCAGTATTCAACTCACATCATACCGAGCACGAAATGCTACGCTACCTAAAGTCGCTTGAAGACAAAGATCTAGCGATGAACCGCAGCATGATTTCACTGGGTAGCTGTACCATGAAGCTAAACGCCACCAGTGAGATGCTACCGATTACTTGGCCTGAGTTTGCCAACGTGCATCCTTTTGCACCACGTGATCAAGTTACTGGCTATATCGCGATGATCGATAGCTTGCAAGATCAATTAAAAGCCATTACTGGTTTTGATGATGTCTCTATGCAGCCAAACTCTGGTGCCTCTGGTGAATATGCTGGTCTGTTAGCGATTCGCCGTTATCATGAATCATTGGGCGAAACCAATCGCGATGTTTGCCTGATTCCTATGTCGGCGCACGGTACCAACCCTGCTACTGCCATGATGATGGGTATGCAAGTGGTCGTGGTCAAAACTGATGAAAACGGCAACGTTGATATCGATGATCTAACGGCTAAATGTGAAGAATATAGCGATCGCCTAGGTGCTTTAATGATCACCTATCCGTCGACGCATGGTGTGTTCGAAGAAGGCATCCGTCATATCTGTGATTTGACTCACAAACATGGCGGTCAGGTCTATATGGATGGCGCGAACATGAATGCTCAGGTAGGCATGATGCAGCCTGCAGATGTTGGTGCTGATGTATTGCATATGAACCTGCACAAAACCTTCTGTATCCCGCATGGCGGCGGCGGTCCAGGCATGGGTCCTATCGGTATGAAGGCGCATTTGGCAACGTTTATGGCCAACCATACCTTGAGCCCTGTACACAATGCACAAAAAGACTGCTCAGCAGTATCAGCAGCACCTTACGGTTCAGCGAGCATCTTACCTATCTCATGGATGTATATTGCTATGATGGGCCGTGATGGCTTATTAAAAGCAACGGAGTTGGCATTACTGAACGCCAACTATGTGGCAGCTGAATTAAAAGGTCACTACCCTGTCTTGTATGCAGGCAAAAACGGCCGCGTAGCTCACGAATGTATCATCGATATTCGTCCGTTAAAAGAAGACACTGGCATCACGGAAAGCGATATCGCTAAGCGCTTGATGGATTATGGTTTCCATTCGCCAACGATGAGCTTCCCAGTCGCTGGCACGCTGATGATTGAGCCAACAGAGTCTGAGTCAAAAGAAGAGTTGGATCGCTTTATCAGTGCGCTAAAATCTATCAAAGCTGAAGCCATGAAAGCCAAAGCTGGTGAAGATAACTGGACGCTAGAAGACAACCCATTAGTCAATGCACCGCATACCGCAGCTATGATTACTGGCGAAGAGTGGACGCATCCTTACAGCCGTGAGACTGCTGCATTCCCACTGCCGTACATTCGTGCAAACAAGTTCTGGCCAAGTGTCGCGCGTGTCGATGATGCGTATGGTGATAAGAACTTAATGTGCTCTTGCCCAAGTATCGAAAACTATATGTAATTATCACTTTCGATAGTTATTCTCTGTAGTAA
The DNA here is from genome assembly GCF_002836735.1 of Psychrobacter sp. 4Bb. Taxonomy (GTDB): domain Bacteria; phylum Pseudomonadota; class Gammaproteobacteria; order Pseudomonadales; family Moraxellaceae; genus Psychrobacter. The sequence goes on from NZ_PJAS01000076.1 coordinate 13,200, forward strand.
AAAACCTCCAAGTCAGCAGCTGACTTGGAGGTTTTTATTTTGCTGACTTTTTATCTATTATATTAGCAGGTAATATTATAAATAAAATAAACGATAAGAACTCAATGCAATAAAAGCTTATATCAATAATAAGCTATTTACCTTAAATTTCTGAAGCAACCATTGGACACTGCTATGCAACACAAAGCGCCTAAACAAAAAACTCGCGTCATTTTAATACATGGGCTACACCAAACCCCATGGATCATGCGACCATTAGCCAAGCGCCTGCAAGCAGCAGGATTTGATACCCATCAGTATGGCTACCGTAGTATGCGTGATGGTATCAAAACCAATAGCGCTCGCCTAAATAGCTGGCTAGAAACAAACCATCACCCAGATCATCCTATAGATTTGGTCGGGCACAGTTTAGGTGGCTTAATCATTCGTGATTTTGTCGCTCAGTATCCAAAATGGAAAATTGGACGTTGTGTGACTTTAGGAACACCGCATATAGGCAGTGTTTGTGCAGATTATATCTGGCGACTGACTCCTGTTGTCGTAGGTCGCTCGTATGTCGACGCACTCGACGGTACAGTCGCGCCATTGCCCAAAAATGTGACGTTAGGCGTTATCGCTGGCAACCGCCCTCATGGTCTAGGTCAGCTGTTTTTGCAATATCATAATCGCAAACTGCGCAAATCTGATAAGCCACCCCTTAACGAGCAACTTGCACATGACGGGACAGTATATATAGAGGAGACGAAAATAGAGGCAGCAGCTGATCATATTGTCATGCCAGTCTCACATACTGGCATGCTAGTGAACCCAGAGGTCGCCGAGCAGACTCGATACTTTTTAGAGCATGGACTATTTAAACGCTAAGAGCTGTATGAATACTTGAGTGTCAGTTTTCAGTCTTATTAAACGCTGTTTTATTGAACACGAATACCCATGCCCTGCTGCAGTTCGGTTTTATGCTTTTTGATGACTGGAATTAAGGTTTTAACAACCCAGTCGTTACGCCAACCTTTTAGCCCTTGCGGCAGTTCGCTCACGTCTTTATCAAGAGCAACCACTTCATACAATTGCCCTAGCCATTTTTTACGCATCAATACACTGGCAGGTATACCGATTTCGCGCGCATGCTCATCAATCGCTTGCTGAACTGCTTTCGATAATACTTTATTTTTTGAGCGATATGGCGGCACTAGACAATCTGGATGCTCTGTAGGCGGTAGACTCTTGGCATCTCTGATTACTTTCAGCAGCTCTTCGCCATATAGTCGCAGCATACTACGGTGCATGGTTGTTTTGTGTGCCAGCTCGCGCATGCTGTTTGGCTTTTCAGTGACAATTTCACGTACTGCTTGTTTCTTTATCACAAAGGTACGCGGTTGATTGGTCGCACGTGCCAGCTCTTCTCTCCACGTAGCCACTCCTTTGAGTATCGCCATTTGCTGCGAGTTATAGCGGTAATCTGCCATCGTGAGATACATCGCTTCATCTTCGACGTGCTGCGTGTCATACAAATCACTGGCATAAAGCTGACAGTCAGCCCAAACATAATCGTATAAGCCTTGAGCCTTAAGCGCATACTCGATACTGAGATACAGCGCTGGCAAATAACGTACATCATCGATGGCATATTGCTCTTGCTCATCTGTCAACGGACGCTGGAGCCAATCAGACTGACTATGTTCTTTATCGATATGCATATCTAGCTGATCAGCCAGTGCTTGCTGATAGCCCATTTGCAATTGGCCCGTTAGATAAGACAACGCAATTTGCGTATCGAAGATATTGGTCAACGGTGGGCAGCCAGACAACAGATAAAAAATGCCCAAATCTTCGCCGCAAGCATGCCAGATAGCCACATCTACTTTGCGTAGCGCTTCCCACAGTTCAGCCAGTTGTAACTGGGGTGCATCCAGCAAATAAACATGATCGCCAGTATTCAGCTGCACGAGTGCCAAGCGCGGATAATAAGTGTCACGCTTGATAAACTCAGTATCTAAGGCTACGCGTCCGCAAGTCGCTAAGGCATCGATAACCTCATCTAAATCGCCTTGCTTACGTACCCAAGTAATAGCAACGTCATCGGCAATATCCAACAGTGCATCAATATCTAGCACCTCAGCATCTGGAGTATTAGACACTGACTCAGATGAAGTGGCTGCTGACATTGGCTCAATATTAGCGGGTTCTTGTAATGAGCCATCATTGATATCAGAAGCATTTGATTGAGCTGAGGCGTTTGAAACGTTATTGGACACGGGCAGATACCTGCATTAATAGGAGAAAATAAAACGCTAAACCGCGCCTTAATAAAATTAAAAGATAAACAATAATAAAGTAATTATAGCAATTCCAAGAAATGAATTGGGTAAGACTTTGAAGCAATCAAAACATTATAAAAAAGAACGATTTTGCATGGCTTGACCAAGCGTCATACTATCCAGATACTCAAGCTCGCCGCCCATCGGTACCCCTTGTGCCAAACGTGTGACTTTATTGACATGACGACTGACGGCCTCGCTAATAAAATGTGCGGTGGTCTGACCTTCAACCGTCGTACCTGTCGCCAGTATAATCTCTTCAACAGGCTCTTGTTTGACTCGCCATACCAGCTGATCAATATTTAAGTCATCTGCACTGATTCCATCAATTGGGGATAAGTGTCCGCCAAGCACAAAATAGCGACCGCGATAGCCAGCGGTTTGCTCGATTGCCATCACATCTGCTGCTGTCTCGACCACACATAATAGACTGTCATCACGTCTAGGGTCTTGGCATAGAGGACACACCGCTTCATCACTAAAGCTATGACAACGCTGACATTCCACAATATCGCGCATGGCTTCATCTAGTGCTTGGGCAAGCGCCATGCCCTGCGGACGTTTTTTACTAAGCAAATGTAGCGCCATTCGTTGGGCACTTTTTTGACCGACGCCTGGCAATATACGCAGCTGTTTGACCAGCTGATCAAATTTGGCTGTAAGCAAAGTAGCTTCCTTTAGTTGATTTTATTTAACTAAATTTATAAATCGTAGCTATAAAAATGGGGTCGTATCGTGTCGATAACAACCCCATTTTTGTGTTCAGTCTAAAGTATTTAATGCTTAGAACATACCTTGCATACCTGGTGGTAGACCCATACCTGAGGTCGCGCCAGCCATGGTTTCTTCGTATAGCTCATCCGCTTGACGCACCGCATCATTGATAGCAGCAGCGATAAGATCTTCGATCATATCTGGCTCATCTTCTAGCAGACTTGGATCGATGGTCAAACGCTTGACCACATGGCGACCAGTCATGGTGACTTTAACCAGACCACTGCCCGCTTCTGCTTGCACTTCTTTGTTCGCAAGCTCTTTCTTAGCATTTTCAACGTTTGCTTCTACTTTCTTTTGCATCGTTTGTGCTTGTTGCATCAATGCTTGAATGTTCATAGTTGCCTCTTTTGTTATTTATGGTTTGTATTTTATGCTAATGCGTATAGTAATTAATAATTAATAACGTAAAGTTAATGCAATGCGTTAGTGCAGATTATACCGTTATCTTTACAAACTGTCTAAACCACGTGCCAAGTCTTTGATAATATCTTCCACATCTTCTAGACCTACCGATAGACGAATCAGACCGTCTTTAACGCCAGCTTCGGCACGAGCCTCAGCAGTTAGACGGAAATGCGTCGTGGTTGCAGGATGAGTAATCGTGGTTTTAGCATCGCCCAAGTTATTGGTGATAGAGACCATTTGGGTTGAATCAATCACATGCCACGCCGCTTCTTTGGTATCACGGCTATCAGATGCCTTGACTTCGAAGCCCATGATAGCACCGTAGCCATCTTTCATATGATGCTGACGTGTGGCAAGTTCGTGCGCAGGATGGTCACTCAATCCTGAAAAATGTACGGTACTGACATTAGGATGATTGACTAAAAATTCTGCGACTTGATTGGCATTTTGGCAATGCGCTTGCATACGCAATTTGAGCGTCTCAAGCCCCTTGGTAAATACCCAAGCATTGAACGGACTCATGCTGATACCGCCCGAGCGCACTACGGTAAACGCTTCTTGCATCAGTTTATCACTACCGACCAACGCACCGCCTAATACGCGACCCTGACCATCCAAATATTTGGTCGCAGAGTGAATAACCACATCAGCACCCAAGTCTAACGGACGCTGCAATGCTGGCGTTGCAAAGCAGTTGTCAACGACGAGTAATATGTCATTGGCTTTACATAGCTGACTCAGATAACCGATATCGCAAATCTGCGCTAATGGATTACTTGGGCTTTCGCAATAGATGACTTTGGTATTTGGTTGAACGGCATTGGCCCATGCCTCATTGTCGAAGCAATCCACGTAGCTGACTTCAACACCAAACTTGGCCATATAGTTGTTAAACAGACCGATAGATGAGCCAAATAACTGATTGGCAGCGAGCAGATGGTCGCCCGCTTTTAGGTATGCCAAGCACATGGTTAGGATTGCACCCATACCAGAGGCCGTTGCAACCGCACGTTCACCGTTTTCTAGCGCGGCGAGACGACGCTCAAAAGTACGGACGCTTGGGTTGGTATGACGAGAGTAAACGTTTCCTGTCTTTGTACCGTCAAAATGTGCCGCGGCATCAGCGGCTGATTGGTAGACATACGAGCTGGTGGTAAAGATCGGTTCTGAATGCTCGCCCTCATCGGTACGATGCTGACCTGCGCGCACGGCGATGGTTTGCATACCATAATCAAGCCCTAAATCTAAGGCATCATTGCGCCAGTTTGGATCTAATCCATCGTTTAAATGCGTTTGTTTGTGACTCTCATCTTTTGTTTGCGACTGACTCATAGACGTTCCGTTGCTGTGTTTTGGTTGATATAAAAGGACTGCTTATTTTTTTGATTATCGAGTGGATACACCAGTACCATCATAACATGCTGACTTATTTCAAACATCTGCTTTCAGATACCTCTCCATATTATTTGTGCCTACTGCAGACTCAAACGATTCAGGATAAGGAGTATCAGACAGGTTGAACTGCCTTAAAAACAGACCACATCCATCGTCAAACCTAACAAAAATAACGTATTTATAATAGGCAGATATGCTAACAGCTGCTAAGCTTAGCGACGATTTGAATTTTGGCGTTGGTGATATTTTTATAGACCGTCCAATCAATGCTATCATCCTTAAAAATAGATGAACAATTTCAGCAAATTACTTATCCATGCATTTTATTTATCAGTATATTTAGGCTCATCAAGGTAAATTCGTTATGTCGATGTTCAGTATAGAACCAAGCAGCTTATCGTTGAGTCTGACACTTGGGCTGACTTTAGGTCTGAGCGCTTGCCAGAGCCTACCCAAACAGCCACATCTACCTGAGAGCCAAGCGCTATCAGCGCGAGTCAATGCTTTATACCAACAAGAAGACAGCCCAAAGATTGAGCAAAATACAGCGACTACAACCAACAATACTGATCTAGTGGCCGCTGTTAGTGCGCAGAATGAAATTCATCCTGATTTGTCAGGCTATCATCCGATCGTCACTGGGGCAAATGCGTTTGCCGCCCGTAATATGTTAACAGGTATGGCCACGCGCAATATCGATGCGCAGTATTATATTTGGCATAATGATCAGGCTGGCCAACTGCTATTAAAAGACTTGTGGGAAGCGGCTGAGCGCGGTGTGATCGTGCGTTTGTTGTTGGATGATTTTAATAACAGTGCAAAGTTTGATCAGCACCTATTACGTTTTGCGAGCCACCCTAATATCGCGGTGCGTATCATCAACCCATTAATGCACCGTAAGTTTCCAACATTGAACTATGTGACTGGTTTGCCGCGTATCAATCGCCGCATGCACAATAAGAGCATGACCTTTGATAAGCAAATTACTATCATCGGCGGGCGTAATATCGGCAACGAATACCTTAGTAATGATCAAAGCAGCCAGTTTGCGGATTTGGATGTTTTACTGATTGGTAAAGTCGTCGCAGACATTGATAATAGCTTTGCCAGTTACTGGTCATCGCCGCTGTCGTTTGACATCGAAACTTTAGCCAAGTTCGACGATGACGTCACGCCTGATTTTTTGAAGGCATTAGACAAGCTGGGTATAGATGAGGAAAATAACGAAGGCAGTAGCTTGACGGTTTATAAAGCCGCCATCAAAGACTCGACGATAGACACTGATCTGATCAACAAACGCGTGCCGTTTCGTTGGACAGACATGCAGTTTTTGAGTGACGATGTTGGCAAGCTGTCCAAAAGCGTCTCATCTGAGACCAACTTAGTGCATCAACTGCGTAACTTGCTTGGTAGCCCAACTAAGAAATTGACGATTATTTCTTCTTATTTTGTACCGACCAAAGATGGGGTTGATACTTTGGTGAAGCTCGCCGAATCTGGCGTTGATATCAAAATATTAACCAACTCATTTGATGCAACCGACGTGACCGCTGTTCATTCTGGTTATAGTCAATGGCGCCCTAGCCTGCTGCGGTCAGGCGTCAAAATATATGAGCTTAAATCGACCGCTGCTGAAGAAAAACGTGACAATAAACTGTGGCGAGCACGTAGTCAATCTTCGACCAGCTTGCACGCAAAAACGTTTGCAGTAGATGATTATCAAGTCTTTATCGGTTCCTACAACGTTGACCCACGCTCTGCCAATATCAATACCGAAATGGGCGTGATTATTAATGATGATGAACTAGCAAGGCAGTTGCATGGTGCTTTGAGCGACGATCTATTAAATCAAGCGTATGAGGTCAAGCTGCTAGACAATGGTAGTCTAGAGTGGCACACGATGGAAGATGGCAAAAAAGTCGTCTACGAGTCAGAGCCACGGGTCGATATTGGTGATCATATTTGGCTTACTATCATGTCTTGGCTACCCATCGACTGGCTGCTGTAATATGTAAACTCTTTTCTAAATAGTCCTTAAAAGTACAGGATGTGCAGTCTCGCTTCTGTTAAAGGCCAGATCCTGTAATCAAAGTTCCTAGTACAACACACAAAATTACTGTTTCGGCGAATCATTGTTTATATACTTTGATTTGCCGGTTTTTATCATGGCCGATTATCTAAACGATGATCGTCTTAATGGCCACTTTACCCTGTGGATGCGTGATCTATTATGCCGACTCGTTCTCAATACGCCCTGATGTCTAAAAAAGACAAAAATACAGTCATATTCGTAAGCTTTATCAGCGCTGTAATCTTTTTTGATTTTTTGATTTACTTGTATATCTCAGATATTGTTTCGGCGGCGATTTTTCCTGCTAATGCTGACCCTAGAGTTGCTAAACTGCAAGGAATGGGGCTTTTTGTTATCGGTTATTTAGCACGTCCAATCGGAGGTGTTCTCATCGGTCGTTATGGTGATATAAAAGGTAGAAAGCCAGTTTTATTGCTAAGTATAATAGTTACCGCATGTAGTCTCCTAGCAATGGCATTTTTACCCACTTATGCACAATGGGGGGCTGCTGCGCCTGCCTTATTTATATTGTTAAGAATCATACAGGGTATGGCGTTTGGTCTTTATGTACCGCTATCTTGGGTATTTGTAGCAGAGCATGTGCCCAGACAATATCTGTCAGTTGCCTGTAGCTATGCGACTGCTAGCTTCTTTGTAGGTGTGCTGTTTTCAAATGCCTTTTTTATGTGGTTATCTAGCTTTATGACGACGACTGAGCTAACTGATTATGGTTGGCGTTTACCATTTTTAGTAGCGGCGGCTCTTAGTTTCTTACCACTCTTATTTTGGCGATTCATCGGAGAAACACCCTTTTTTCTGGCACTTACAAAATTAAATACCGGCAAAAACTCAGGCAAGCCGCTTACCATACTCTTTAAACACTGCAAACACTCTGTGTTTGTCGGCATGGTGCTGACGTTAGTGATTTCTAGCATTACCTCTGTGGTTGTTCTACTATTGCCAGACTTGATAGAGATAAACTTTACGTTAGACAGCGATTTGTTTGGATTCTCCCATAGCTTGGGCATCGTATTTATGATTTTTGGCTGTATATTCTATGGGATAATTTCTAATCATGAGAATTTTGGTAAGGTTCTAGTAATTGGTTCGATACTCCTCATTGCTCAAATACTAGCCTTCTTTTATCATCTACAAGCAGGTGGCGATTACATTTTAATTATGTACGCGCTTTTGGGATTCTGTGCTGGTATTGTCGGTATGGTTCCTGCTATCTTGGTGCAATTGTTTCCAACCAACGTGCGTCTCACAGGTATCTCTTTTTGTTATAATGTGACCTACGGTATCGTTGGTGTACTGATACCTTTTGGTCTTGGTTATGCCACAACTTTAGTAAGCTTTTCACCAGCACTATACATTGCCTTTATTGGCTTTATCGGTATTATCATGGGGCTGTATTTTTATAATTTGCCTGAATTTAAAAAAATTGACCATGTTATTTTATAAGTAATTGGTCAATCACTGTTTCGCATGACGCTTGAAGCTCTGGAAACTCTTGCAAATAAGGTGCAATGGTATGTCTCATCCATTGCACCTTATCCATTTATTTAAGACACAAATATTAAGGCTTGATGACCATGGTTGATATGACCAACAAACGCCTCTCAGTTGCGCCAATGATCGACTGGACTACGACAGATTATCGTTATTTTGCACGACTATTTAATCCACATACCTATCTATATACCGAAATGATCAGTACTGGCGCATTGATACATGGCAATCGAGCACGGCATTTGCGTTTTGATACGCTCGAGCACCCTCTTGTATTGCAACTCGGCGGTGCAGACATCGATGAGATGACGCAATGCGCAGAGTTTGCTCAGCAATATGGCTATGACGAGGTCAATATCAATGTTGGCTGCCCCTCAGATCGCGTACAGCACAATAAGATAGGTGCCTGTCTGATGGCAGAACCTCAGACCGTCGCTGATTTGGTCAAGAATATGCAAGCTGCAGTCGATATACCTGTGACGGTCAAACATCGTATTGGCATCGATGACTTTGATAGCTATGAGTTTATGGTGGACTTTGTGCAGACAGTGGCAGCGGCAGGTTGTACCCGCTTTATCGTACATGCACGTACGGCATGGTTGCAGGGGCTCAGCCCTAAGCAAAACCGCGAGATACCACCACTGCGTTACGATGATGTGTACCGTCTAAAGCAGGACTTTCCTGAGCTAGATATCGAAATCAATGGCGGCATCGATACAATTGAGGACATCCGAACGCACCTACAGCATATCGATGGCGTGATGATTGGTCGGGCGTTTTATCACAACCCGTATCTATTAGCAGAGGCCAATAGCTTATGGAATGAGGAAACTCCTGAGACAATACCTAAGCGCTCAGAGATTTTAGCGCAGCTTTATCCCTATCTCGAAGAACAACTCGCAAAAGGCGAAGCGTTGCCAACGATGACACGGCATTATTTAGGCCTCTTCCAAGGTCTAATGGGCGCGCGTAAATGGCGTCAAGCCTTGAGCGGCAAACCTCAGCTGACGATTGATGATATTAAGCGAGCTGCCGATGAAGTGCTACTATTAAATCCTGATGCATAGTCCTAACACGTAGCCAAATTTTGATATCTAACTGGCTCGATATAATTTATATAGTAGCAATCATTAAGGCTAGCATTTTATCTATGCGGCTTGCGCGATATACTGCCACATCGCTGCACCATTATTGACAATGTGTAGTACGATTGGCAGTAATAGCGAGCCCGACTTAATCCGTGCGTAGCAAAATATCAATGCCAATACTACGATAGTACTAATCTCATAGATACCATATTGCACATGAATCACAGCAAATATCAAACTTGTCACAATGCTGGCGACAATCGCCCCATGATTCGCTGAATAGGATGGTGCCGTGAACTGTTCTGCGATGGCTGACCACAATATACCGCGAAAGATAACTTCTTCATAAATTGGTGCGACGACCACCATGGCAAACACCAACAGCCAAACCGAAATGACAGACTGATAGAGTGCATCAACAAACACCAACGGCGTCATATCGAGTACATACGTCAGCGCCTGACTGGCAATCATAAATATCAGTAGCAACCCAAGCATGCCTATACCCACCGACAGTGAGAACGGCTTTAGCACTAGATATTGACGCAGACTGCCACCTTTTAAACGAATGATAAGTATGCTAATTGTCACTAGCAATACACAGCCGATGAGTATAGACAGGCTCACAACCGTTCCATCATTACTACCAAAATAGAATATCCGCCCTATCGATGTCTGTTCATCGGCAGGTAATACCAGTTTGCCAGCGACATAAACACCTACCAACTGACTGATAAAAAACGCAAGCACCATTCCTACTGTTAGCACGAATGTACCCACGCGCGAAAATAGCGGCAGAGACTTAGGTGAGACAGTCGTACTAGATGGCGCAGTTAGGTTTTTTGGCATAAAGGTATCACTTAAAAATACTCTGGCAGCTCATATCCATTACAAGCATGACTGATAATATGTTGCGTTTAGTTGGACAATTGCTGATTAATCAATCCTAACACTAGTTTTGAGACAGACTCTGGATGCTCAAGTGGGAACATATGTCCCCCTTCATGAGTCTCATAAGGAATGCCCAAGCGCGATTTTATCTGCTGCGGAAAACGACGTTTCAAAAAGATACTGTCTTGACCAATGATTAAAGTCACAGGCACTTTAGGGCCACGATTCGGTGCTAGCCAATACCAGGATGGATTGGTACGGAACACAGCGACTTCACTGGCCTTAGGGATAGCCAATGTCACTTTGCCATCCGCGCGCTCATGCAAGCCGTGATCGATATATCCTTGAAAGCTACGCTCATCAAAATTCTTAAAAAACCCTTTATGTCGCATTTTCTCATATGCTTCATCCCGGCTATCCCACACATCACGGCGATGTTTGGAAACGCCAGCTGGTGACAGTTTGTCCATCAGACGATTATTCATAAGCGGTAATCTGTCAGCGGTCTTTGCTAAATGCCACAACAAGCTGACTTTGCCATAAATCCAAGGCGGATCCATAAGTACTGCTTGTGCAAACAGTTCAGGCTGACGATACGTGGCCTGCAACGTACACATGGCCCCAAGCGAATGCCCTACTCCTACTACCTGTGCAACGCCATGCTTTTCGCAGGCACTGTTTACGCTATCAATGATTTGCTGCGTCAGACTGCGCCAATGATCGTCCACTGGATAATCAGGCGTATCACCCAACATCGCAATATACTCAACCGTAAAAAATTCTGATAAACCTTCAAAAAATGGCTCATATACCGCGCTTGGCATTCCATTAGCATGAGCAAAATGCAGCACAGGTTTATTGGTTATTTTAGAGACAGGCAGTTTAGCAAAGGACTGCAAATTTATTTCATCACTCATGACAGACTCTCGTGGGATCGTTTATGTTATATATTATTGTTAATGATTGAACCTTGTACCATTATTAAAACCAACAGCATCGAAACCAACCCCTTCAAAACCAACCATGTTTATATGGCAAGTTTGACGACTGTATTTGATGGTTATAGTTGTATAGCTAATTTAATCAGGCTATCACTCAGACCAAGGTTTTTATTTGGTATTACATATAATTAAGGCTGAGCACAATTATATGCTCAGCCTTAACAATCATACACATTATATCTAAAACATAAAACGCTTAACGCATCTGCCCAGTGTTGCTTTCTTGTGGCAATACGTCGAGACTAACGCTAGAGCCAATACCTGCACCTAACTTCACTGCAAAACGGTCCATAAACATTTGGAACGGATCAGTTGGGCTATAGCTAATGATAGTATCTAGATCTAGTTGCTTACTTAGACTTGTGATACTACCTGTTTTATCTGCTAAGCCTAGCTCAATAGACTGCTCACCTGTCCAGAATAACCCTGAGAACAGTTTGTTTTGCTCAGGATTTTTCAGACGGTCGCCGCGCCCTTCTTTGACAGCATTGATAAAATGCTTGTGCGTGTTTGCTAGTACTTTTTCAACATGATTTTCTTCATAGTCAGTCAACGGACGAGATAAGCTTAAGATATCTTTATACTCACCAGCCGTAATCGTACGATCTTCGACGCCAACTTTGTCCATTAAGCCTTTAACGTTGTAGCTTGGCATAATGACACCGATAGAGCCAACTAAACTTGACGGATTGACATAAATCTCATCTGCAGCAGACGCAATATAATAAGCACCTGAAGCACCGATATCACCAATCACCGCATAAAGCTTTTTGTCTGGGTACTCTTGGCGTAAGTCCATCATGGTCTGCCAAATCTCATCAGACTGTACCGGTGAACCGCCAGGTGAGTTAATGTCCAATGCTACTGCTTTTGAGTTGCTATTTGCAAAAGCGTCTCTCAATGCTTCATTGACATCATACGCATTAGCCACATCGTCATTACTGATGACGCCTTGCAGCTCAACCACTGCTAAATGTGGATCGCTAGTATCGACTGCGTCCATACCTGTTGGCGTACTGCTGCAACCACGACCAAGGGTCAAAAATATCAATAAGATATAACCAAAGGTCAGTAGTTTAAAAAAGATACTCCAGCGACGAGCGCGGCGCTGCTCAACCACACTCGCTAATAACGTGTTTTCCAGCACCTTCCATTCTTGTCCACTTGGCGGGCTTGGTTGCTGCAGTTGCGTTGGCTGATTTGCCGAGTTATCAGGACGTTTGTTAGGGTCTGGTGGCCAGTTGGGCATATAACTTCCTAAGTTAGAAACAATCTAAAACAATAAAGTGAGGTTGTCGAGAAATACAGCTAAAGCGATGGTGTATACCTGATACTGTCTCACCATATCCGTGACCTATGCTAATAGTCAGTGACCTGTATTAATAGGCTGCTAAGTATGGTGGTATTTCGATAATGGTTCAATAGTATAACTGTGAAATATCACTATATTGTAACGCTGATAATATCAGCCTTATTTTTGAGGGTTAGTAGTTTCGGCATTGGAAAAGCTATCAATGTTATTTAGCGATAATGCCGCGTCTAACGGTTTGTTATCATAGGTTATAACTTCATCAACTCTCTGACGACTTATGATATCGCCTGTAATCTGCGAGGCACTGTGACCAAGCCAACGTGTATTTTTGAATAGCATGTTCTCATTATTCGATTCAGCTGAACATAGTAATGACCACATTTGCCAAACGCGTTGATGAGTATCAGTATCTAGAATCAAACGCGACTGAGAAGACGCTGACTGTTTGCTAGTTAACTGATTGATGGTTATTTGCGCTTGAGGATTGTCAGGTGAATTGACAGGTAACGAATTAAGTGGGTCTGCCGCATTGTATCTTAGAACGAGTATAAGCAAATTAGTATCAAGAGCAATCGTACAGTCCCAAACGCTAGTATCACCTATCTTGGTCCAACCAGTGATGACCTGCACTGACAATTCATCGTTAGTCGACTGCCATATTTTTCCTTGCTCACAACGTTGAGCACTGATAGTGGGCGTATCTTCAGATTGCCTAACTGTTTTATAGGCTTGCTGAAATGCAGACCAACGATCAGAGCGCCCTGCTTGCCAATATTGGCTAATGGCTAAACGGTCATTTAATTGAGCAACAGTCATCGGTAGTAATTCAGAATTTTCGGTATTAGCAATACTCTTATTGTCAGGAATTAACGTATCAGTCAGGCCAATACTGCTTCTCTGTACGACAATACTCTCTAACTTATTGATAGATAAGCTGCCCAGTTGCTGCTCTAAATTTTCAGATAATTTGTCTGCTGTCAGACTGCTGGGCATCGTTCGTGTAGAAGCTGGTCTATGGTCAGCTAAGAACAACCAATTGGTATTGTCTTCATTGACAGTAGGATATTGTAGCAATGCTGCCGTTATATACGAATCACCCGTTGGCAAAATATATAGGGTCGGTACAGTTACCAGTGACTGCTGATTGGCATACACCGTCATCATCAGTAACGTTAATGGTGGCAACATCAACCAACGACTGAGTAAACCTCGTGGCAACAGCCAAGGCAATGCACTTAGCAAAGCCATCGATAGTATCGCGATATTAACTGGTGTATAGAGCCACGCATCCGATAGCGCTGGCAATGACGTCAGCCAACTCATCAAATCGTGTAGATGACCAACTATCGTACTAATAATTACCCAAAGAATATCAGCGATACTTGGCATTAAAAGGTAACACAACCCTGCTAATAGATTGAGCGGTACAATCACCCAACCAAATAGTCCAATAGCAAATAAATTAATAAAAAGCCCCCATAACGATGCCTTACCAAATAAAAGCAACGTCACGGGTAATAGAGTAAGAAACAGCCAAAACTGTAGTTTAAACACACGCTTGGCCATTTGCCAAACACGGTTAGATAGCGCGTTATTGATATGAGTACGCGGCTTATCATTGTATAAATTCGTTGTAGCAGTAGTTTGGTGCTCATACGACGTATCATCATACTTAAGTAATAACGCCACTGCGATAAAAGATAGCCAGTATCCCGCCTGCCATAATACGTAAGGGTCACGCCAAGCCATCAATATAGCCAATGCCAATAGCACGCGCATCGTACTGATAGGAAGCAATATCAATCTGACGAATCCAATCGCTAATAACATCCAAGCCGTACGAGCAGCAGGCACGTCAAAACCAGTAAATAGCGCATAAATAAAAGCGGCGCCAATCATTACCCACCAGCGCACTTGCCAACGCGGAATACGACGATAAATCGCTGAATAATTACGATCAAACAGCAGTACGGCTATGCCTGCCAATACAATAGCTAAAAACAGTACGTGCGTGCCTGAAATAGCGAGCAGATGTGAGATACCCGCCAGTTGATATAAATCTTTAGTATCACGATTAATCAAGCTACGATCACCCGTAAGCAGACTTAATGTCACGGCTTTTGCTTGTTGTTCTGCTGTCGTTTGTGCTGACCAGTCTTGATAAAAATGCTGTCGTAATCGCCAACGCCCTTGATCAATATGAGTACGAAAGCGCTGAAGATATGAATCAGAGTCTAGCGACTGCTTCGAATATTTTTCATTGCTGATTTCATTGCTAATTTCGCTACTATTTACCAATGTAGGGCTAACGGCCAAAATATTTGCAACGCCATCAATATGCCGACCTCGCAACCAGCGATAACTGTCAAAACCAGTAGGGTTATTGACTGCTTGTTCAGAAGTAGCCAACGGCGCCAGTGCTAGGCTCATGAATATCTCATCACCGGGTTGCAAATCGTTTAAGAATGCAAACTGGCTATCATTTACAGACTTTCTTGGATAGGCGTTAAGTAAGATTCGGTGTTCGCTGACTTCGATACTAACTTCATTGGGATTAACATCGTAATTTCTGCTTAGGCTATTTTTATTCGCATGTAAGTAGTCGGATGTTTTGGTTGCTAACTCTTGGGGCGTCAGCTCAGCGACCAATGGAGTGATGTTCGTTATCACTGCTACTTGGCGATACCCGCTGTCTGTAGTAGCATCATAAACACTGTCGCTCAACCCTTCGATACGCACGAGTGCTTGTACTCGTATCGGTGCAGTTATTTCAGTGGTTTCTGCTTGTTGATGAGTAACCAAAGCTTGCATTGCGCTGCCTATCACTAACGCAGTCGCTAGTAGAGCTAAGACTAAGTATCTAATAATTCGGAAAGGAAGTTTAATATGACGAGATGTGTTGTTAGAGGTATTGCTATCAGCGTTGTGGCTGTCTATCGAGGGTATGTTAAATTGAGCAGACGCCAACAGAATTGTGGGAAATATAGTCAGTGCCAACGACAGATTAGAGGTACCAACTGTCTCTAGCAAAGACAAATCAGTTGGCATTATCACATTATCTGCGACTGCCAATACGCCCATCATAACTATAATTATGAGGCTACCAATCAACCAGTACACCAGCACTCCTTGCTTGATGACTTAAATATTATTCGGCCAAATATGGTTACTTACTATAGCAAATGGTACGCGATGCAATAGCATTTATATTTATATTACCCTATACTGAGGCAACGTATTAGGTGGTAACTATCTGACACCACCATTCTGTGTGTTCTAACCTTTATCCTACTCACTATATATTACTTTATACCAGCTTCTCAATACTATTGAGTAGACTGTAGTTAATGATTAAAGGCGATCCTGTGCCCCAAAAACGTCTAAAAGACCTACTTCCTACACCAGAGAAAATCTTAGAAAGTCGCACTTTAAAGCTGTTTGCACCGCATTTGGCTGATCCAAGGTTATGGCATTTCAATCGACACAGCCTAAATAAGGCCGTCTATATCGGTGTATTAAGTGCATTTTTCCCGCTGCCAGGACAGATGTTACTGGCACTTATTGGCTCGCTTATTTTTCGTGCCAATGTTCCTATGGCGCTTGGTTTAACATGGATTACCAATCCAGTCACTAGCTTACCCATCTTTTATGCTGGATACTATATCGGTGCAAAGATCATTGATGCACCTGTGATTAGTTTGCGATTCATCGGTAGAATGATTGCTGATTTTAGCTTATGGGCATTATCAAACGGTGCCAATCCATTCATTACTTATCGCGGTACAGTATCGCTTGCTGCATTTTGCATCGGGCTAACAATTTTGGCGGTAGTGACTAGCATCGTTTGCGGATTAGCATTCAAGGCTATCTGGCGCTATAAAACCGTGGCTAGTTGGCAGAAACGTCAGCAAAAACCTTCTGACGAATCTGATAAGCGATAAGTAATCTAACTTTATTACACGGCTATAACGCTTACGCCCTAGCTAAACTAAGCTAGCAAAGCTTATTCTTCTTTACTGTTCTCTATAGCATTCAAAACTTTGTCAGTGAAATTGCTATCCATCGGTACGATCTCAATGACTTCATCATTTTTACATAGCGTATAACGCTTACCTGTCGCGCTGTCTTGAACTTTTAGGTCGTAATCAACCCCAGCCAAAGTGATGGCATCAAACACAGGTGTCAGTAGCTCGGTTTGCGCCTGTCTATCAAGCGTTTCAAACAAAGTTGGATCGATGTAAGGCTTTAACGGCTCATCACCCTCTTCCGCACTACCAAAAGCCGCAATTGGATTATCATCTTCACGCATTTTACGCATCCTTATAAAATAGATAAGGCGGCTGGCTCACAACCGCTTAATCGCTAGTTTCTATGATATATTTTCTTAATAATACAACAATAAACCTTCAATATGATAGCCATAACAAACGCCAATAGATGGCGTTTCGGTCAGTTTTTCGACCTAATATAAAAAATTATTAATACTGCTCCCAATGCCCATTGCGTAGCAACAACTGACGATCAGCAAGAGCAGCCAAATTGCGATCATGCGTCACCATAAGTAGCGCCGTTTGCATGGTGCTTTGTAGTTCTGACAACAGGCCAAAGACGCTTTGCGCATTGTCGTAGTCCAAGTTACCTGTTGGCTCGTCCGCCAAAATAAGCGATGGCTTAGTCACTAGCGCGCGTGCAATCGCTACACGTTGGCGCTCGCCACCTGATAGCTCACCTGGTCTATGCATCAAACGATGCTCCAGACCGACATTTTCTAGAATCTCAACTGCTTGCTTACGAGCATCAGTTGTTGATACTTCTGGACGCATCAGCAATGGCATAGCTACGTTTTCGATTGCTGTAAACTCTGCCAAAAGGTGGTGAAACTGATAAATAAAGCCCAAATGCTTGTTGCGCATAGCTCCGCGCTCAGTTTCATTCATGCTATTTAATAACTGACCATGCAACCAAACTTCACCACTGGTTGGCGTATCTAGACCACCAAGCAAATGTAGCAACGTACTTTTACCTGAACCGCTAGTTCCAACGATAGCGATGCGCTCACCCGCATGAACAGTCAGATCAAGACCAGTCAATACTTGTGTACTGACCGCGCCTTCATCATATATCTTATTGATATTGGTCGCCTCTAAAATGGCAGACATAGCGCTTCCTTTATTTTATTTATTTCGGTATTTATTTCAACAGTTAGGCGTTTGCGATTACTCATAGCGTAGCGTTTGAGCAGGCTGAATCTTAGCCGCTCGACGTGCTGGATAAATCGTTGCCAAAAAGCTCAATACAAACGATGCACCTGTGATTAATACCACATCTAACAAACGCAACTGCGATGGCAAATAATTGACAAAATACGCATCAAATAGATTCAGACCAAAGGCTTGATTAATAAAGCCTAAAATATCGCTGACCGTAAGTGCAAATATCACACCCAGTATCGTACCAGCGATAGTACCGATAACACCGATGACCACACCTTGGACCATAAAGACTTGCGTAATCAAACGAGGAGACGCACCAAAGGTTTTTAAGATTGCGATATCTGCTTTTTTATCGGTCACTAGCATGACCAGACTTGAGACAATGTTAAAAGCAGCAACTAAGATAATCAAAAATAGTAATAGGCCGACCATGGCTTTTTCCATTTGAATTGCCCCAAACAGATTGCCATGGGTCTGTGTCCAGTCATTTGGATATAGCTTTTCAGGTGCGATAGCAGCCGCTTTTTCCGCAGCTATCGGCGCAGTAAAGATATCATTAAGCTTCATGCGTACGCCCTGCGCACCTTCTGGTAAACGCAGTAATTTTGCCGCATCTCCCATCGGGATAAACGCCATAAGGCTGTCTACTTCTGGGCTGATCGTAAAGATGCCTGTCAGAGTAAAACGCTTAAATCGCGGTATCACGCCTGCTGGTGATGGTGACGCTTCTGGCAATACTAGCGTCACTTTATCCCCTATTTGCAGACCCAAGGACTGCACCATCTCCTCGCCCAACACGATACTGAAGTCACCACTTTTCAGAGTGTCAATACTACCTTCAATCATATGTTCATTGATGATGGAGACGTTTTTTTCGTATTCAGGCTCGACGCCTGTCACCATGATCCCTGCGACCTGACCATTTGATGTCAGCATCCCTTGCAGTTGAATGAATGGTGCCACAGCTGCCACTTCTGGGTCTTCTTTGATCTGATCAGCGAGCTGTTCCCAGTCGCCAATAATTTCTGATGAGACCACAGTAGCCTGCGGCACCATTCCCAAAATACGGGTTTTCAGTTCACGGTCAAAGCCGTTCATCACTGATAGCACCGTAATCAATACGGCAACCCCAAGCGTCAGACCAATCATCGAGATGAGTGATATAAAGGAGATAAAGCCATTACTACGTTCTGCTCGGGTATATCGTAAGCCGATAAATAACGCTAAAGGACGAAACATATTCAAACTCTTTATCTTATCTACGTGCGACTTTATATAGGTTGCATAACGAGCAGTAGTAAATGCATCATACAGTTGCTACTACTCACATATAAATCAAACACAAAAACAGGGTGTCAGACGAGCCAATAACAGCTGTCAAAAGGGAGCTAGTTTGACACAAACTAGCTGATATGTGCCAGTCATTAGCAACAACTGAGAGTATTTTTTACCAAAAAACTGGGTTTTGTTATTATTTTTTATAGGGGGCTTGCTATTAGCTGTACCAATACCTATATATTATATGCTAAAGACAATTGTCATTAACCCCTCATTGAGGTTTACTCGCTATTTACTGATAATATCGCTGACCATCATAAACCAATCATTTAAAATGTTGGATGGTACACAAGCAAACACAGTATTAGATACAAACCTCACGCTGACTTAATTTTGAGTATTTTCATGACCATAAATTATCAATACAAAAACATTCAATCTCCTACCAAGATCACGTTGACCGATGAGCAGTCTGCAGGTCACGCCGATCACTGGCGTATTCTGACCGATGATATGAGTCATGATGTGCCTGAGTGGCTACAAAAAATGATCGAAGTCGCTGCTATGCCTAAAGGCCTGAACAACAACGTTAGTGCAAAAGACAGCTGCCTGCTTCTATCAGAAGATCAGCCATGCCATATTAATCAAGTGCTCGCGATGAAGGATGGTAAGCCAGAATGCTTTATCAATGCTTATCCTTGTGTCGATAGTCCTTATGGATTGAACTGTAAAATCGAGCGCGTCATCGCCAATGACAACTCTCATGATGCAGTGCTACGCTTGCGTACCGCCGATGGCAGCATTATTTATGCTTTTGATCAGCTCTATACGACCAATCGTCATTTGTATCAGCGCGATACGTCTTATTTCGTTAACTTTAGCGCATGGGCGCACGAGATTAAGCTAAGCGAGCAAAACGAAGTCATCATGGTAGAAGACCAAGAATCTATCCGCTATCACCGTGCGTTTAACGATATCGTCGCGGCTAATGACGGAAAAATTCCAGACGATCTGCAAGCGCAAATCAGTGAATGGAAACCTGAGACCGAAGAACAAATGGCACCGGTCGAAATCAACTTAGGACACATGTGCGCTTACTTGTTTGGCGATACGCTAGGACAAGAAGATGAAGCTTGGTGTCAGGGGCAAGTGCTTGGCAAGCAAGAAACCGTGTTTAACGATAAATCTGTTATATTGTTTGATGTGGTGACATTACGTGAGCAGGATGCAGATCCTTTTGTAGTGCGTGTCGGTGCGCTTAATACTGCTGAGACTAATAGCATTAAAGTACATGACTACGTCCAAGCAAACGTATGGCTACAAGCAGCGATATACAAAGAAAACCAATCAAAAGCTAGCTAACCTGTTTGAGAAGCTTTCCACAGCTTTTTATGCCTATTTGATTACGCAATAAAAAAGCCCCTAATATGAATTAGGGGCTTTTTTGTGTCTTATGAAATTTTACAGTTAAAAACATAGCGTAAAAGTCGTATAAATATGCGATTAAGCCATCGTCGTCATTGATTTGATACGAGTATATAGTTCCTTTTGCTCTGCACTTGGACGTGCAGTCTGTACTGCCATCAACTGTGACATATCGCCTTCGACACGGATTTTGCCACTCATAAACGCACCCATGATTTGATTGGTATCAAAATCAGTGATGATAGACTGTAGGATATCGCGATCTAATAGCAGTGTCGTCGTTGCATTATCGTTCAAACCGCGATGCAGCAAACCATTTGCAAAATTGGCTTCGATAGTTTTATCAGCTTCAGCCACTTTTAGATTGACGACCATATTGGCAAGTACTGGCGGCAAATTTAACTCACCTGCTTCGTTGCCCATTTTTTCTACTTGCTCAAACCATTCATCTGTCAAAAAAACTGCCATATTATATTATCCTTAATTGATATTCTGTCAGACCAATATCCCTTGAAGTATTATTAGCCTAACTATTAGAATTATTAAAATGATTGCTATCAATAGACCTATGCAATACATAGCCATTAATGACGTTCAGCCTCATTATAAAGGGCGACTTGATAAGAAGTAAAACCTATTTATCGGCTCAGCAATGTTATTGTTACAAAACTTCTTTGCAAGCCTACGCTTATGTCTAGCGAGCGCTTCCCCTATTCAATCAAAATAAGCATCTAGAATAGTGACAAAATTGTGTATAAAATAGAGGAGTAGCACAGCAATAATAAGTTGCTCGCTAACATTTATACCAAAGAGTTTGTATTTTGGCGCATAGTTCTGATGATATTTAATTAGGATTGCGTTACAATACCCTTAAACAGAGTCGGGAGTTTTAACCAAACATTACATAATCGTGTTTTTTGTCAGCCGCCGCTAGCATACATCTATGGTCAATGCGTTTTAATAGCCCTATAGATATGGGTATCTATCTTCATTAGTACAGATTTTTTCGTAATAATTAAGATACATATTTAGCCTTATGAGATGTTTGATGCTCAAAACGGCGCGTCTTCTTATTTACCTTGATGATCTATTAACAATCCTACTATCGATTGACCTTGAGTAAGGTGCATGAAGTGCCTATTTCTATTTATTAGTATTAACTGATAGACAGTAAGGGCCTAAATCGATAGTTAATGACGTCATTGCGCTAAATAAGCCAAAAAACAACATGTGTTGGCACCAGTATAAATATGAATTTGAGAGTATTTATAGTGCAGACAGCATAGATTGTTGGTTAATTCTGTTGATAATTCGGGCTGTAAAGGAATCATCCAATGAGTTTACAAAACACAGCAGTCGCCCCAGTTGACCGTGAGTATGAAATTACTATCGTAAGATTTTTTACGATCATGGCTGTCGTTTGGGGCATCGTCGGCATGAGTCTTGGTGTCTTCATTGCTTCACAGTTAGCATGGCCAGCACTCAACTTTGACATTCCATGGCTGACCTTTAGTCGTTTAAGACCGCTACATACCAATGCGGTCATTTTTGCGTTCGGTGGCTCTGCCCTGTTCGCAACGTCTTACTACATCGTTCAGCGTACCTGTAAAACGCGCTTATTTGCGCCATACTTGGCTTGGTTTACCTTTTGGGGTTGGCAAGCGGTTATCGTATCCGCCGTTATTACCCTTCCTCTAGGTTTGACCTCGACTAAAGAATACGCTGAGCTTGAGTGGCCTATTGATATCTTAATTGCCTTGGTATGGATTTCTTATGCCATCGTCTTTTTTGGTACGCTCATCAAACGTAAGACCTCACATATTTATGTGGCTAACTGGTTCTTTGCCGCCTTCATCATTACGATTGCACTACTACACATCGTAAACAGCATGGCGATTCCTGTTAGTGCGTTCAAATCTTATTCGCTATTTGGCGGTGCAACTGATGCGATGGTGCAGTGGTGGTACGGGCATAACGCGGTAGGTTTTTACTTAACGGCAGCCTTCCTTGGAATGATGTATTATTTCGTTCCTGTACAGATTGGCCGTCCTATCTATTCTTATCGTTTGTCTATCGTTCACTTTTGGGCATTGATTGCTTCATATATGTGGGCCGGTGGTCACCATTTGCATTATTCAGCGCTTCCTGATTGGACGCAGTCTCTTGCTATGGTTTTCTCAATCATCCTATTCGCACCATCTTGGGGTGGTATGATCAACGGTGTACTAACGCTATCAGGTAGTTGGGATAAGCTGCGTACCGATCCGATCATTCGCTTTATGATTGTTGCATTGTCATTCTACGCAATGTCGACGTTCGAAGGCCCAATGATGTCTATCAAAACAGTGAATGCGCTATCGCATAACACGGACTGGACAGTTGGTCACGTACACTCAGGCGCACTTGGCTGGGTTGGTATGATTACTATTGGTTCGCTATACGTACTGTTACCACGTATTTATAACAAACCGAAGATGTACTCTATCAGCTTAATCACCACGCATTTCTGGCTTGCGACTGCAGGAACGATTTTCTATATCGTGTCTATGTGGATCTCAGGTATTGGCCAAGGCATGATGTGGCTGGCTACTAACCCAGACGGTACTTTGGTATATAGCTTCGTTGATACTGTTGAATTCTCGCATTTCCCATATATTGGCCGTGCATTTGGTGGCTTCTTATATGTATCGGGTATGTTTGTAATGGCTTATAACTGCTATAAAACACTCAAAATGCCAGAAGGTAAGCCTGTAGATGTCGCTGATCCAACGGATCATGAACCTAGTGTCGAAAAACCTTCGACAGCTAACGTATAAGGAGCGATCATGGCTGGTACACCGCATGAAATTATTGAAAAAAATACAGGCTTGTTAGTCATTGGTATCGTGATTGCTATTAGTTTTGCAACGCTAGTTGAAATCGTGCCATTGATCTATGACAACAAGGGTCCTGAAGAAGGTGGGGTGAACGCTCCCCTTCCTGCTATGGAGCCTTGGACAGCGCTTGAATTTGAAGGTCGTGATATTTATATCCGTGAAGGATGTCACGTTTGTCATACTCAAATGGTTCGCCCATTACGTGCTGAGGTTGAACGTTATGGACCATATTCACGTGCCGCCGAGTCGACGTGGGATCATCCATTCTTATGGGGATCGAAACGTACTGGACCAGATTTAGCACGTGTTGGTGGCCGTTATTCTGAAGATTGGCAAAAGCAACATTTGATCAATCCACGTTCGCTAGTGCCTGAATCAGTTATGCCAGGTTTCCCTTGGTTGGCGACTAACGAAGTAGATGGCGAAAACATTCAAGCTAAAATGCGTCTATTCCGCGATCGCTTCGGTGTTCCTTATACTGAAGAAGACATTGAAGGCGCTCCAGATGCAGTGCTTGGCGCTACTGAGCTTGACGCTTTGGTCGCCTATCTACAGCAGTTAGGTACCGCAATGGAAGGACAGCGCTAATGGGTATTGGTGAATTACAAACAATTGCGACCGTTTCTGCCTTTATTGCCTTCGTAGGCGTTGCATGGTGGGCGTATTCGCCAAAAAACAAAAAACGCTTCGAAGAAGATGCACAACTTGCGCTTGATGACGAGGATATAAAATCTCTGTCTGAAGAGCAGCGCAATAAGGATAAATGATGACATTTTTTTGGAGTTCTTGGATCACGCTAATCAGTTTCGGTTGCTGGCTTTTTATTCTTGGCGTTCTGTTGTTTGTACTAAAATACAAACCAGACGTTGAGGAAGACGGTACTACTGGTCATGAATACGATGGTATCCGAGAATACGACAAGCCGCTTCCTAAATGGTGGTTGGTGATATTTTTTGGCTCGATCGTTTGGGGTGTGGCGTACTGGGTATTCTTTCCAGCTATGTTCCCGAAACACTGGGAAGGTATCGCCACCGTAGAAGTTGACGGTGAGACTGTACCGTGGACCTCTAAAAACGAGTTGTTCAGTGAGCTTGAAAGTAACAACAAAGTATTTACCGACAACTTTGAAAAAAGCATTTTGGTAAAAGCAGATGCTGCAGGTGCGACTGCGACACTTGGTACGCTAAACGAGTTACAAGCGACCATGCGTCGTAGCGAAAACCCACCAGCAGATCTACAGACTAAAATTGACGAAAAGGTTTCAGAACTTGCTCCTTATGTCGAAAAACTGTCTGAAAACCCAAATGCGTTAAAAGTTGGTAGCCGCTTGTTCCTACAGAACTGTTCTGTATGTCATGGCTCTAACGCTAAAGGTGCGACAGGCTACCCTAACCTAACAGACAATGATTGGTTATATGGCGGCGAAGCTAGCAACATTCTGACTACGCTACACAATGGTCGTATCGGCGGTATGCCTGCTTGGCGCGATCAGATTGGCGAAGACGGTGTACGTGCAGCTTCTGAGTATGTATTGTCACTATCTCCAAACAACGGTAGTAAGAGTAACGGTGAACTTGATCAAACCTTGGTTAATCAAGGCGAAGCTATCTTTAAGCAACAGTGTGCACTATGTCACTCTGAAAGCGGTAAAGGTATGATTTCAGCAGGTGCACCGAACTTGACTGACAATATCTGGTTATATGGCGGTGAGCGTGAGACTGTACGTAATACATTACGTTATGGCCGTGCTGGCGTTATGCCTCAGTGGGAAACTAAGCTAGGTAATGAGCGTATCATGCTACTTGCTGCTTATATCTACTCACTATCAGATAAAACAGGCAAATCACCTGCAGCAGCACCAGTTACTGCTGCTACTCAGCCTGTAGCAACTGAAGAAGCAGCTGCTAACTAAGACGTTGTTACTGTACTGAATATGAATGAGATTTAATGAAGGGAGAACTGTTGTTGCAGTTCTCCCTTTTGCGTATAGCGGTATTGATTTTCATTTAGAAATGACAATGATGAGCGGCTATAAACACTAGAAAACGTTCTCATATATTCGTTGCTTTTTACGATTATCACCCCATTATTAGTAGGGAGAATGTTAGAATAGCTATTCTTTAAATAGTCCATTGGTCATGGCTTGATATCGCTCTGACTCAATCACATAACACGATAGTCAACTTCACATAATTAGATACAGGCTCGTTTAGCCTACTACTTGTAGTACTTTTACTCCCCTTTGCTTGTATCAAAACTATGTTGAACCGACTATATTTACAATCGATCATTTGATAAGCAGATTAGAAAGTTTTTTATCGAATTTTTTATCCGCTATTTACTGACATTGATAACATCATACACTCATATACCTCGACGCTAGAGGTGTTTGTTCATCATGCCAGCAGACTGATTCTTTTTTTAAAGAGGCACGTTTATGTCAGCACAACAATCCAATAAAATTCCTGTACAACAAGTCGACCTTGATGCAACCAAGCATCGTGTACACCCGAGGTTTGTCACAGGTTTTTATCAAAATATTCGTGTCATCACGATGTATGCTCTTTTGGCGGCTTTTTTACTTTTGCCATGGCTGCGCTATAATGATAGACAAGCGATATGGTTTGATGTGCCATCGCAGCATTACTATATTTTTGGTTTGACGTTTTTGACGCAAGATTTTTATTTTATTGCTGCATTTGCCATTATTGCCGCGTTTACGCTGTTTATGGTGACGGTATATGCAGGACGCGTTTGGTGTGGTTACGCCTGTCCTCAAACGATATGGACCCATCTATACCAATATGTTGAAAAATGGGTGATTGGCGATCGTAATAAACGCATCAAGTTTGATAAAGCGCCATTAAGTGCGAGCAAAGTATTCAAACGCACGGTTGTGTATTCAATTTGGTTCTTGCTTTCTGTGATTACAGCAGCGACCTTTGTTAGTTATGTGGCGGGAACAGACTCTCTATATCATAGCTGGCAGTCAATAGGAATGATTCCTTTCCCTGATTGGCCAACATGGGTATGGGTTTCAATGTTTATCTTCACCTTCGCTACTTATGCCAATGCAGGCTACATGCGTGAGCAGATGTGTGTACAGATTTGTCCTTATGGCCGCTTTCAGAGTGTGATGTTTGATAAAGACACATTGATCGTATCTTATGATTATGAACGCGGTGAGCCTCGCGGTGCTCGTAAAAAAGGCACAAATCCAGAGCACCTGGGCGACTGCATCGAATGTACCATGTGTGTGCAGGTCTGCCCGACTGGTATCGATATTCGTGATGGTTTGCAAGTTGGCTGTATCCAGTGTGCGGCTTGTATTGATGCCTGTAATGAGGTGATGGACAAGGTCGGCTATCCGCGTGGCCTGATTCGTTATACGACCGAACGTCAGCTAGCAGAAAAAGAGCCAAGCCGCGTACTGCGCCCACGACTATTTGCTTATTTGACATTATTAGCCGTACTATGTGGCGGCGTTATATATGCGTTAACCGATCGCGTGCCCTTGGAAATTGATATCCGCCGTGACCGCAATCAGTTATCGTCTATCAACAATCAAGGCATGATCGAAAACAGCTATATTGTTAAGCTAACCAATAAGACACAGGATGCTCATACCTATACGATAACGCTTGCACCGCAAAAAGGGTTGAGCTTAGAGCTACGCTTTAATGATGTACCATTAGAAGCGGGCGAAAGCTTTGATATGCCAGTCAGTATTTATGGTGATCCTGACGTGATAGAGTTTGGCCAAACGCCTGTCACGCTAAATGTGAGCAGTGAAAACGGCAAGTACAAGGTAAGTAAGCAAAATATCTTTACGACCCAAGGTCAGTAAATCATTAGCAGACCTATTGTTTAATTTCATGTATATCATTCGGTAGTCTGTAGCTAGTGCAAGTAGTTAAATATCTATTCTAGCTAAAGACTATCGAATAAATGTTTTACAATTAAACTGGCAGCACTCAGCCGCCAAATTATCCGTTGATACCATTTGTAGATGTCTAATGAACAGCTATCTATTGAATGCGTATCTGATGCATAGGTATTTTATGTCTACTCCAGCACCGAACTTTAAACATCAAGATAAGCAGCCATGGTATAAAAATTATATGGTCGTTATCTTTGTGATTGGCATGCCTGCTGCGGTCGTGATCGCTTGTATTTGGTTTGTTTATTACTCTTACCAGATCCGTGATAGCGTGGTACGTGACGACTGGTATATGGATGGCAAAACGCTCTATCATGATGTGTCTCGTGATAAGCTCACGTATGACTTAGACTTGCATGGACAAATGCAGTTTGCAGAAAATGGCGATATTGTGTTTTATCTTAACTACCCTGAGCAAAGCGTCCAGTCAGGCAAGCTGCTAAACGGCACACCACTTACTTATCCTGATACGTTGGAACTTTCTATTTCTCATGCAACGGATATCAAAAAAGACCGCGATGTTGTCCTTAAGCATGTTGAGGGCAATAAATACAGTGCACAAGTCGATATTGATCCTGTAAAAGCCAAGTATTACCTACAGGTTAGCAACGACGGTAAAGATGATTGGCGTATGCAAGATGTCGCAAAACTGCCTCGTTCAAAGGTCAGCTTTGACCCACTACCAGTTTTTGCTAAGAGTTAATACTGTTAGTAGCACTTAGACGTGAAAAAACCAGCCACTCGTCAGAGATTGGCTGGTTTTTTTTGAGCTATTTAATATAGCCCTAATTCATAAACTACTAAATCACAGGGTTAATCGTTGGAATTTTCTGTGCTTTACGCTCGTTTTGTGCGGCTTTATCCGTCTCTGTTGAATAAGGCTTATCACTAGCGAACTTAGGATTGAACGTTTGCGTCCTTGGCGATACAGGTAAACCAATCTCAGCCAAACTATCTGTCTGACCAGCTTGAATATTGTCGCCTTCAAATAAACGCTCATCATTATCGCGATCAAGACTGAGTGTTTCAAAATCAAACAATTCACGATCAGCTAACTGTGATGGCGCGACGTTTTGCATTGCTTTAAAGATAGACGCCAAACGCTGCGGGTGAGCATCATCCCATTCACGCAGCATATCGTTGATGATGGCGCGTTGTAGATTGGTCTGGCTGCCACACAGGTTACAAGGAATGATTGGGAATTCCTTTAATTTGGCGTACTCAATAATATCTTTCTCTTCGACATAGGCCAATGGGCGAATCAGCATATTTTGCTTATCATCGCTCAGCAGTTTGGGCGGCATGGATTTGAGCGCACCCCCATGGAATAAATTCAAAAAGAAGGTCGCCAGCATATCGTCACGGTGATGGCCAAGGGCAATCTTAGTCGCGCCAATTTGTTTAGCAAAACCATATAGTGAACCGCGGCGCAGACGTGAGCACGCCGAGCAGTAAGTCTTGCCTTCTGGCACCACGCTTTTGACGATGCTATAGGTGTCTTTTTCTAAAATATAGTGGGCGATGCCCTGCTCGTTTAGATACGCAGGTAAGATGTCTTCCGGATAGCCTGGCTGCTTTTGATCAAGATTCACCGCGACGATATCAAAATGAATCGGTGCAATGCGTTTTAGCAGTAGTAAAATATCAAGTAAAGTATAGCTGTCTTTACCACCCGAAACACAAACCATCACCACATCGCCATCTTCAATCATGTTGAAATCACGGATTGCCCAAGAGACTTGGCGACGCAGCTTCTTTTGTAGTTTACGAAAGTACGCTGATTCGGTAGGTACTTGCGCATCGGCAAACTGCTCGTCAATCATGTCCTCATCATTGCCATCTTCAGAGACGTCATCGTACTCTCTACTATCAGTATCGGTGTCCAAAGCCTGACTATCAAAGCTCATTGCATCAGATACATCATTAGCTTGAGAAGGAATATTTGGCGTAAATAAGGTTGCTACGGTCATAGGTTACTCAATATCTTTATAAAGGTGATTTTACTATAAAGCGATTTTCGATAAGGCTTTTAAAGCATTATCACCGATGTCAGGTGACTACTACTTTAAAAGCTGCGATTATAACAAATATTGCTAACAGATTGAAAAGATGACAGTAATACCGACTTTATTTTATTGCAGTGCTATGTAAACTAGCTTTGACAGCTTAGTGACGGGTGATTGCTCGCTTCGTGGTTCTGTAGTAGACGTATTTTTGCTAAAATAGCCGTTTTCGTAAACCAATAATAGATATCACTATGACTAACGTTACTTTGCAAGACACCCCCAATCAAGTATCAGATGCTGATTTAGCTGCTCTTACCAAAAGCCAAAATGCGGTTGTCCTTTTATCAGGCGGTCTCGATTCGGTGACTTGCTTATATTGGGCAAAAGCACGCTATGCATCAGTGACAGCAGTCAGCTTTAACTATGGTCAACGTCATAATAGTGAACTTGTGGCCGCAAAGACCATCGCTGAGACAGCAGGTGTCAATCATAGAGTCATCGATATTGATATCGCACAACTGGGTGGTTCATCACTAACAGATCACAGCATGATTGTGCCAGACGGTAATTCGGACAAATTCCCTAGCAAGAAGCGCGACGAAATCGATAACGACGCTATCCCAAATACCTATGTGCCTGCGCGCAATACTATCTTTTTATCATACGCGTTGGCAGTCGCCGAAGTCGCTGATGCCAATCATATCGTCATCGGTGTCAGCTCAGTTGACTATTCTGGCTACCCTGACTGTCGCCCAGAGTATATAGCTGCCTTTGAACATATGGCTAACCTTGCGACAAAAGCAGGCGTCACTGGTCATCGCTTATCGATTCAAACGCCATTGCAGCAATTATCAAAAGCCCAAACCATTGAGCTTGGTCTATCACTAGGTGTCGATTACGGACAGACGATTTCTTGTTATCGTGCAGATGCCAACGGTCTTGCTTGCGGTGTTTGTGATAGCTGCGCATTGCGTCGTCAAGGCTTTGCCCAAGCTGGCGTAACTGACCCTACTCATTATCAGTCTTAATTAATTTTAGTCGGTCCTATATAGACTGGATACAGTATAAGGCGCGCTTATTCCACTATCCTTCCTTATGTTTAAATCATATCGAACTGACTATGCATTAATGCTAAATATTGCGTGAAATGGTGATACCCATCAACATTCGTGCAACATTCGCTTGCATTAATACAGCACGTCGTTCTTGTATTCTAATCGACATACTTGCTATCGTATGAACGATTATATTTATCGAAAGATGTACCTGACGATATCGGTCACTCATATATTGATGAATTGACTTTGCATTTAGCAAAAGATAAAAAATTGACGCTACCCGTAAGAGGAAATTTATGAAGTTGTTGCCAGTACTACCCCTAGCCTTAGCGGCCCTGTTTGCCATGCCACAAGCCAACGCTGCTGACATTAAGCAAGACAATATCAATTCATGTGTCAATGGCGCAGTCAAATACAAAGTCGCTGACAAAAGCAACGCAACCAAACTATGTAACTGTACTATTGGTGTGCGCAGCAACATGACTATCGGTCAAATGTGGGAAATCGAAAGCTACGCACAAGACAAGAAAGACCCTTCTAACCTGCCATATGTGAAAGCGATGCAAAAAGATTTGCAGCAGTGCACCGTTGGTTTGGATTTGAAGAAGCCGCAAAAACCTGCTTAACTTCTAATCGTTTGATATACAAAAGACTGGCTATTGCCAGTCTTTTTTGTTGCCAATGAATGGGCAAAGTGTAAAACTGATTATTTATTTCTACTAATCTGCCTATAATAAGAACACTATAAATAGAACCATCATTAAGCCAATACACATAACTAAAACTAATAAGGATTTTACAATGGCCAAGCCAACAACAGAAACCATTCACCTACCTGATTTTCCAGTAACTATAGTACGCAAGCTTGCTGGCAATTTTATTCATGATGAAATCAATTTAAAAGAAATGGTCGCTAATACTGATAAAGGCTTGATTCTCTATTTTTATCCCAAAGACAACACGCCAGGCTGCACCACACAGGCAACAGAGTTTACCTCGCACCTTCATGACTTCGATGAATTGGGCTACGACATTATTGGCGTCTCTCGTGATAGCGTTGAATCTCATGAAAAATTTATCGATAAGTATGACTTACAGATTCCACTTATCAGTGACGCTGATGAAAAGCTATGCCAGTATTTTGATGTTATCAAAGAAAAAAATATGTACGGCAAAATTACACTAGGCCTTGTACGTTCAGCATTTGTATTCAATAAAGACAGTGAGCTGACTCATGCACAGCGTAACCTACGTGCCAAAGACTATACCAGTCGCTTACTGACTATATTGGCGCCGTAATTATTGGTGCCATAATTATTGGTTCTGTAATTAAGTCAGTATTATTGACGTTATGGTTAAATCAGTATTGATCATAAAAACCATAAAAACCGAATAAAAAATATAAGCCAAGCATTCAGTCTATCACTGAATATAACCTTGTCCCTATTAAAGAATAATATGAATAAACAATCTGGCACGACCACTGACGATACGCCGAAAGAAGTCACGCGCAAAGTATCTGTCGCTATTATTGGCGCGGGTACCGCAGGTCAAAATGCTTTTCGCCAAGCGAGTAAAATCAAAGATGACGTAATCATTATTAATGAAGGATTTTGGACTACGACCTGTATTGCGGTCGGCTGTATGCCTAGTAAGCTGTTAATTGCAGCGGCGGATCGCGCACATGATGCCAACCATTCTGCTGAATTTGGTATTCATACAACCACGCAAATAGATGGAAAACGCGTAATGGAGCGTGTACGTGACGAACGCAGTCATTTTGCAAGCTACATTAAAAAACAAGTAGACAGCTGGCCTGACCATAAAAAAATTGACGGTCGTGCTCGTATTAATGAGCAAGGGCTAATCGAGGTCAATGATGAGCTGATTGCTGCTGAGCAAATCATTGTCGCCACAGGTAGCTCGCCGTTTATTCCTGATGGATGGGCGGATAAGCTTGGTGATACCATGCTAACGTCTGATAGTGTCTTTGAGCTTGAAGACTTACCAAAAACGATGGCTGTCGTCGGTGCTGGTGCCATTGGTCTAGAGCTTGCACAAGCATTCACACATTTAGGTGTGGAAGTTACGCTGCTAAACCGTGCCAAACAAGTGGCTGGTCTAAAAGATGATGATATTAATAATAAAGCCATGGATTGCTTAAGTCATGAATTGACCATGCATCTAGGCAGCAAAATTACCGATGTAGGTACACAAGCAGATGAAGGTAATAAAAGTGCGTTTATCAAATATGAAGACAGCGCTGGTGAGTCTCAGCAATGGCAAGGTGAGTACGTCTTAGTTGCTACTGGTCGTCGAAATAATATTAAGCAGCTAGGTGTCGAAAACTTAGGCGTTAAGCTAGACGATAAGAACCGCCCAAAAAACTTGAGTAAAAAAACAGGTCAGATTGGCGACTTAAACGTCTATATCGTTGGTGATGCCAATGCTAATATTCCGTTACTGCATGTGGCTAGCGATGAAGGCTATAGTGCAGGCAGTATGGTCTGCGAAAATACAGAAGCGGCTTATATTCGCCCACCTGCGACACCTTTTTCTATCGTATTTTGCTCACCGCAAATCGTCAATGTTGGTATGTCTTTACCAGAAATCCAAAAAGATTCAGAACTCGAATTCGTTATCGGTAGCGTGAGCTTTGATAATCAAGGACGCAGCCGTGTGATGGGCGTCAATTGCGGATTGCTACATATCTATGGTTGCAAAAAGACAGACAGAATTTTAGGCGCTAGTATGGTCGGCCCTGACGCTGAATATATCGGTCATATACTTGCTACAGCAATTACCAATGATCTAAGTATCAAAGACATGCTCGACACTCCTTTTTATCATCCAACGATACTAGAGGGACTACGTACTGCTCTACGTGATGTACAGTACAAAATGGAGATACCTTTCCAATCTCAAGACGCGCAAGAAGACAATTTTTAATTTACAGTTAGGTCTTGCTCTAAAAAATAGAGTTAGGCTTAGTCATCACTCATGCTATATTTGATTGACTAGACAACTTGAGGTGACGTGTGACCGGACACCTCATTTATCAAACCTTGTATACACACACCCTGCATGGACGAAGCAATGTCAATCGCTAGTGTTACCGACTTTTTTAAAGAAATCATTCGTGACCTACATACTAGTCTCTACCTTGCGCTTGGCGGATCTATAGATGAAGAGTCGCTCAATTGGTCTTCTCAAGCAGTAGAGCTTGCTAGCACTGGCATAAAGATCCTAATACTGCTTGCGGTATTGGGATTTTTTTATTGGTTGGCCAATTATATTCTCAAGCAAAGCAGAGCCAAAATTCGTTTAAATGATCGCCGCACCAAGATTATCCGTTCAGTTTTGCGCTATGTCTGGATTGTCGCCAGTCTGATAGCGATTATGAGTCAGATAAACTTTGAACCAGAGACCATCAAAGCCACCGCGAAGGCAAGCACTTGGGCAGGTATCTATTACGTACTTTGGGCATCATCAGGACAAATCATTCACAGAGTCCTACAGCATTATGGTCTCAATGCTTCCATAGAGCAGCTACTCAAAAATATTTTATCTGTACTACTACTGGTACTCGGGCTTGCCAGCGTCATGGCGCAATTTGGTTTTGACATCGTATCGTTAGTGGCGGGTTTAGGTATTGTTGGTTTGGCGGTTGGTTTCGCCGCTCAGTCTACCCTTGCTAATTTTATCGCTGGTATCACCATTCTGCTTGAGCAGTCTTTTCAAGTCGGTGATTGGATTCATATCAATGATAATGAAGGGCGGGTGGTACTTATCGCCTTGCGCACCACTCATATCCTCACTCGAGACAATATTACTGTCATTATCCCAAACTCCAACGTTGCCTCATCAGAAGTCATCAACCTAACTTCCAAAAACTTTATCCGTTTTGATATTCGTGTACGTATCGCATTCGAAGATGATATTGAGACAGCTCGCAAGGAAATCTTGCAAGTACTCAGCGATACCGATGCGGTGCTTAATCGTCCTGAGACCTCAGCTACTGTGGCAGAAATTGGTGAGTACGGGGTGTTCTTTATCGTACGTTTTTGGGTCAAACCAGCAGCCGTTGCCCGCATACCCAAAATTAAAGAAGTGCTGCAAGAAGAGATTAAAATCGCGTTTGATGCTGCCAACATTTCTACGCCCTATCCGCATATGCGATTGCTGATGCCAAAAGATGTTGACTACCCTATCGCGACTAAACCCTTTGCAACCACTACTCAAATCGTCCCAGAGGAATTACCACTGACGAAAGGTGAGTAGAGAATTTGTTTTCCCGTATTTGACTATCGCATCTTAAAATCTTAAACACGGCTACTTTGAACCATCCTACTGTGAATTATGGTAAAATTGCCGGTTACACCGATTATCTTATTATTTGCTTTTTTGTCAATTTAGCCCACAGGTACCCGTATGACCGAACAAACCGCGCCCGCATCTCTAACAGCAGCTTCACCAGAGTTGTCGCTTGATCTTATTATTACCTGTGCCGATGGGCTTGAGGCACCACTGCAGACTGAGCTAACCAGCTTTGGCATTGACAGCGAAATCAAAAGTACCGGCCGTCTAGCCGTAACTGGTGGCTTGCGTGAGCTATATACTATTTGCCTATGGTCACGCGTGGCCTCGCGGGTATTGATGCTGATTAAACGTAAAAACATCAATGCAGAATATGACGTTGCGGAGCAGCTATATGGCTTGGCAAAATCGGTCAATTGGACTGAGCAGTTTAGCCTAGAGCAAACCTTTGCTATCCGTCTGTCTGTCGATAAGCGTGTCGCCGTCAGTCAGCAGTTTGCCATGCTACGTATTAAAGATGCGATTGCCGATACGTTTAACGAAGTTTACGATAGCCGTCCTAACGTCGATAGCAAAAACCCAGACTTCTCTGTTTTTGCAACCATCAATGATAAGCAAGCTGAGTTGTATTTAGATTTATCAGGTACCAGTTTGCATCGCCGTGGTTACCGTGTGGCTATGACAGAAGCACCATTAAAAGAAAACTTAGCAGCTGCCCTACTTTATAGTTCTGGTTGGCACAAGAAAAATGAAGCTGGCGATGCACCTTTCTATAATGCGTTAATTGACCCAATGTGCGGCTCTGGAACTTTCCTTATCGAAGCGCTATTGATGCATTGCGACTATGCCGTGGGTATCGACAAAGCTGCCAATCAATTTGGTTTTTATCAGTGGCAGCATCATGACGAGACGTTATGGCAAGAAATGATCGATGATGCTCAAACACGTTTCCGTGAAGCATTAGAGATTGCCAATGAGCAGCCTGATACATTGCCGCTTATGCTGGGCTTTGATGCTGATAGTGGTGCGATTCTTGCTACAGAGAAAAACCTTATTGCCGCAGGTTTACAAGACCTTTTACCGCTACTCGATATCGAACATCGTGCGCTTGACCAACTTAGTAACGTGCTCAAGCCATTAGTCAATGATGGTCGATTGAGCAATCCTTTGGTCATTACCAACCCACCGTATGGTGAGCGTTTGGGTGATGAAGAAATGATTAAGCCGTTGTATCAAGCAATTGGGCTGATATTGCAAGACAGCTTTGCCGGTAGTGGCATTGACCCGATGCTTGGCATATTGGCCTCTCATGTCGAACAAGTAGATATTCTACCGATTAAAGAACCAAAAACTTTACGCTGTCATAATGGTGCTATCACCGTCTATTTCCGCTACGGAACGCTTATCGCTGGACAAACGGGCAATCTTGTTAGTCGTTTTGAGAAACGCGAGATTGAAGTAGAAGATGGTCAAGACTTTATTAATCGTCTGCAAAAAAACCTTGCTAAGCTCAAGAAACTGGCCAAAAAAGACAATGTAAGCAACGTTCGTGTTTACGATGCTGATTTACCTGATTTCAAAGTCGCGATCGACTTGTACGGTGATTATGCGCATGTGCAAGAATATGCGCCGCCAAAGACCATCCCACCTGAAACTGCAAAGAAACGCTTTAACTTGGCATTGATGGGTATCCGTGAAGTCTTTGATATTAACCGTGAACAGATCTTTATCAAAACGCGTGCTCGTCAGTCTGGTAACGATCAGTACAGCAAGCAGAACACCACAGAAAAACGTGGCAAGTTTCATGTTGCGCGCGAAGATGGTGCCTACCTGTATGTCAACTTTACAGATTACTTAGATACTGGTCTGTTTATCGATCACCGTAATATGCGTGCTCGTATCAAGGACAACAGCCACGGTAAAGCAGTACTTAACCTGTTTGCTTATACTTGTACCGCAAGTGTGCATGCAGCGCTTGCTGGTGCGAAGAAGGTCACTAGCGTTGACTTGTCACAGAACTATCTAGATTGGGGCAAACAAAACTTTGTCTTGAACGGTTTGGACGTTAGTCGCAATAAGTACCAGTTCGTTGCTGCCGATATCTTTGAGTGGATTAAAGACAATACCGAACAGTTCGATGTTATCTTTATTGACCCACCGACCTTCTCAAACTCTAAGAAGTTTCAAGGTACTTTTGATGTACAGCGTGACCATGCTGCACTGATTAATCGTGCAATGAACCGTCTCACCTCTGATGGCGTTTTGTACTTTTCGAACAACTTTACGCGTTTTGAATTGGATGAACAGCTGACTCAGCGTTATGACATCATTGATATCACCCAAAAGACCATTGGTTTTGATTTCAATATTAAAAAGCCGATTCATCAAAGCTTTGAGATTCGTCATCGTCAAAGTCTATAATTCGAAGTCTTAAATTTACAGTTTAGAATCTAAAGTCCGTAAACAGGATTTTGATAAATAAGACTATAGATTTATAAGGGCAATATAAGTACCTGAAACTTCTGTTTTTTGCCGAATGTATATGAAATATAACAATGACCCAATCAGCTTTGATTGGGTCATTTTTTGTTGCTATGATAGAGCGTTACTAGGCGATGGATTTGCGCAGTTATTGCGTAAGCATCGCCTTTTTTCGATGACTTTATAAAACCACTAACGTCTAATAAAAAGGATAACACCATGGCTTTATCACTTAATAAAGGCGGTAATTTATCGCTAACGAAAACTGACCCAAATTTAACCAAGCTACTTATCGGTCTTGGTTGGGATGAGCGTGCCACTTCTGGTGCTGAGTTCGACCTTGATGCTAGCGTATTTTTGCTAAATGGCGCGGGTAAAGTGCGCGGCGATCATGACTTCATCTTTTATAATCAGCTGAAGTCTGACAATGGCGCTGTCGAGCATACTGGTGACAACCGTACTGGCGAAGGCGACGGTGATGATGAAGTTATCAAAGTAAATCTCACTCAAGTACCTGCAGACGTAGATAAAGTAGTCGTGACAGTGACTATTCATGACGCGGCTGCGCGTAGCCAGAACTTTGGTCAGGTCGCAAACGCCTTTATCCGTGTCGTTAACGAAGAGACTGGCACTGAAGTCGTACGTTTTGATCTAGCAGAAGACTACTCTGTAGAGACAGCGATGGTGTTTGGCGAAGTATATCGTCACAACGGCGAATGGAAATTCCGTGCTGTTGGTCAAGGCTACTCGGGCGGCTTGCAAGCGATGTGTCAGCAATACGGTGTTGATATCTAAAACCATTATTTACTGGTATTTAGTCTGTTATTAGTCACTGTCATCACGTCCAAAATAGCAAACCGCCATCGTTGCAAATAGTCACAATTTTTAATGGCCAAATGACTAGTAATGCTTTACGTTTCGTTTAAAATTATGCATAAAAAGTGGTTAGTACTAACCGCTTTTTTGCGGTTCATGCCTATACTAGGTAGACCTTAGCTTTACGCAACCATACAGGATGTGTCATGAGACATTTTTATTTAGACTTTATCTTCACCGCAATTGCTTTGGCAATAGCAGCATGGTGGGGATATTCACATGGCGGTATGGGTGGCATGATAGCCACTCTTTCCATTACCGCTATTTTGGCCGTCATGGAGATTTCATTATCTTTTGATAATGCGGTGGTCAATGCTTCAGTCCTTAAGGGCTGGGACGAATTTTGGAAAAAGATATTTTTAACCGTTGGTATCCTAATCGCCGTATTCGGTATGCGATTGGTCTTCCCTATTGTCATCGTCGCGGTTACTGCTGACCTTGGTATGATGGAAGTTATCAACTTGGCTTTATATAGCCCTGAAGAGTACTCAGCAAGACTGATGGCACACCATGCAGAAATCTCAGCATTCGGTGGTATCTTCTTACTATTGGTATTCTTGAACTTTATTTTTGATGACAAAGAAGTACATTGGTTTGACTGGCTTGAGAGCCGTTTAGCCAAGCTAGGTAAAGTCGATGCTATGAGCGTATTTGTAGCGCTTATCGTCTTGATGATCGCGGTATCATGGGCCAATGCAGAGCAGTCAAGCGCTGTCCTAATCGCAGGTGTTTGGGGTATCTTGGTTTATCTGGGCGTACAGGTTGTATCGGGTATGCTTGAGGGCGATCTGGAAGAAGACCTAGAAAACGAAGAAAATGGTTCGGGCGCTGCGGCGACCAGTGCCATTATGAAAGGTGGTATCATTGGTTTCTTATACTTAGAAGTCCTAGATGCCTCATTCAGTTTCGATGGTGTGATTGGCGCATTTGCAATTACTAATGACGTGATTGTTATCATGTTAGGTCTTGCGATTGGTGCGATGTTCGTACGTTCTATGACTATCTTCTTGGTAGACAAAGGCACGCTTGACGAGTTCATCTATCTTGAGCATGGCGCACATTATGCAATCGGCGCATTGGCACTGATTATGCTATTGTCAGTGAAGTTCCATGTGCCAGAGATTATCACTGGTCTGATTGGTATTGCCTTTATTGGTTGGGCGCTGCTAGCGTCACTTCAGCATCGTAAAGCTGAAAAAGCAAGCCTAAACTAAAGCGTGTTCTCAGTGTAGTCTGTATCTAGTTATACATCTAAACAGGTCATATCATCAGGTATGGCCTGTTTTTTTTCACACTATTTTTGCCTTACTATTAGGTCATATTGAAGCCCCAAGATATCGAAATGACCCATAATTGAGACAATCAATGGTTAAAACTACGTTTGCCCTGTTACTATTACCCTATCTTCAGTTAAAATCCTCGTCCTTAAATAACTTGTCGAAATAAGACCCTATAAACGATATGCAAAAAATTCTTGATGATATTGCTGCAGAGATGGCAAGAGAAACTGACCGCGGCAAAGTAGCAGATTATATCCCGCAACTGGCTCATATTGATCCTAATCAGTTCGGTATAGCCGTAGCGACTCCTGATGGGCATATGTATACAGCAGGTGATGCAAGCACTCTGTTTTCCATCCAAAGTATCTCTAAGGTATTTACCTTAACCATTGGTCTTGGCAAGCTAGGCGATACACTTTGGACACACGTCGGGCGTGAACCATCTGGCGATCCTTTTAATTCAATTGTGATGCTCGAGCATGAGTCTGGTCGACCGCGCAACCCATTTATCAATGCTGGTGCCATTGCCGTGGTGGATGCTATTATGATGGGGCATAAACCCAAAGAAACACTGGGTGAAATTCTGCAGTTTGTCCACCTCATTGCAGATGATGAGTCAATTCGCTTTGATCATAAAGTAGCGGCTTCTGAGATGGCGCACAAGGACCGAAATGCCTCTCTGGCGCACTTTATGAAATCCTTTGGTCGTTTAAGACACGATGTGGACAATGTATTAGGTACGTATTTTCATCAGTGCTCAATTGCAATGAACTGCCAACAGTTGGCCAGCGCCGGTCTTTATTTAGTGTCTAACGGAGTTGATAAACACTCAGGAGTACGTGTAATCAATGAAAAAAGAGCACGCCGTATTAACTCATTGATGATGATGTGTGGTCATTATGATGGCTCTGGCGAATTTGCTTACCGCGTGGGCTTACCAGGCAAAAGTGGTGTTGGTGGCGGTATTTTGACGATAGCACCTGGTAAAGGTTCTATCGCTGTCTGGTCACCAGGGCTTGATCATGTAGGTAACTCTAAGCTTGGACTAAAAGCACTAGAGCGCTTCGTACAAAAAACTGGCTGGTCGGTTTTTGCAGAATAAGAGATACATGTATATTTATCTAAATAGGTTTTTTATATAATGCCATGCTCTCATACTAGCTGCGAAGCATACCTAAGCCATGAGTTAGTTTGTTCTAAGCCCATATAGTCAGTCGGTGCTTTTTAAAGCGATTGTTTTATCTAAGCTACCTTTGTGCTAAATCCCTTTTGTATGAAACATTACTTTTCATAACAATATCTTAACGACTATTGCTAAGTTGATTAGAAATTATCAAAGATACAGAAGTATTATGTCCCTTAGTAAGCATATAGTAAGCGCACAAAATACGCCTTGCTTAGTGAGCAAACGCTTAGTATAGTAAAACCTAATGATATGCAGGGCATAGGATACAGGTAAGTTTTTATTATTTGCTCTGAGATATCAGTCACTGCACAACTTTTAGTTTATTTTTTATCAATCAATCCACTTAACTATTAATCCAAAGGATATTTGTATGGCTATTAGCTTAACAAAAGGCGGCAACGTAAACTTATCAAAAGAAGCGCCAGGTTTAACTAACATTACAGTCGGTCTAGGCTGGGATCCACGTGCCACTGACGGCCAAGAGTTTGATTTAGATGCAATCGGTTTCTTGATTAACGAAGCAGGCAAAGTCCGTAATGACCAAGACTTTATCTTTTTCAATAACTTAAAATCAGACAACGGCGCTGTTGAGCATACTGGTGATAACCGTACTGGCGAAGGCGATGGCGATGACGAGAAAATCAAAATCAATCTTGCGAGCATCCCAGCTGACGTCAACAAAGTAGCTATCTGTGCCATCATCTATGAAGGCCAAGCACGTAACCAAAATTTCGGTCAAGTTGGTGATGCTTATATCCGCGTTGTAAACGACAATGGCGAATCTGAAATCGCTCGTTACGACTTATCAGAAGATGGCAGCACTGAAACAGCGATGATTTTCGGTGAATTATATCGTCACAGCGGTGATTGGAAATTCCGTGCGGTTGGTCAAGGCTTCAGCGGTGGTCTTGGACCATTAGCAGCCTCTTATGGCGTAAATGTTTAACGTTAAAACCAACGTAAACGTTTAGCAAGCCAATTATCATAATCAGATGTCTGGTTATGATCTAATGAGCCATCAAGTGTGCCCCTTTAACGCATTTGATGGCTTTAAATTTAATTGGCTTATCATTAAAAGCTATATAGCATATAAAAGCACACGCACATATTAAGAGCATTTAACAAAGATATTAGAATAAGGATTTGCAAGCCATGGCCGCAACATTCAGTTTAATCGGTACTATTGAACCTTTTTTGCATTGTAATCTTAAAAAAGGTGATTCAATTTATTGTGAAGCCAATGCAATGGTGATGATGGAGTCCAATCTTGAGCTGAAAGGTAAGCTACAAGGTGGCCTGATGCAGTCACTGATGCGCCGCTTTGCAAACGATGAATCGTTGTTTCAACAGCAGATTGAGGCGGTCAATGGTGAGGGCGACTGTTTGCTTGCGCCCACGCTTGATGGTGATATGCAAATCATAGAGGTTGGCAAGCAACAGTATACACTCAGCGATGGTGCGTTTGTCGCGGCCCAAACTGGTGTCGATATCAGAGCCAATATTCAGCGCAATTTAGGCGGCGCAGTGTTTGGTGATACGGGCGGTTTCATGGTGATGCAGACCCAAGGCCAAGGCCAAGTCGTGGTATCTGGTTTTGGCTCGTTGTTTGAGATTGATGTCACACCAGATAAAGACGTCATTATTGATAACGGTCATGTGGTCTGCTGGGATTCGAATCTTGAATACAAGTTGTCAGTTTCGACCAGTAAGAAAAAAGGCATCATGAGCAATATTATTAACTCTGTCACTAGTGGCGAAGGTATGGTTCTGAACTTCTCAGGAAGTGGCAAAGTCATTATTTGCTCGCGCAATCGTGACAGTTATCAAGGTTGGATACAAAGCGTCCTAGGTACTAGCTCAGGCGGACGTGGCGGCGGTGGTGGCTTTTTAGACAATATCTTATAGTGCCTTTCGCAATTTATAACATTCTTTAGCGTTATTTTTAAACGGTTTTACTCACAATTATTATAAGGATACTCACATGGCAGTTAGTCTTCAAAAAGGTCAAAAAATCTCCCTAAGCAAAGAAGCTGGTGGCGAGCTTACTCAAGTTAAATTGGGTCTAGGTTGGGATGTCGCTCAAGGGCCACAAGATAAAAAAGGTGGCTTCTTAGGAAAATTATTCGGCGGCGGTTCTGGCGGCGACTCTATCGATTTAGATGCTTCATGCATTATGTTCGACGCTAACAAGCAAGCAGTCGATGCCATTTGGTTCAGTCAGCTAAAATCGAAAGACGGCAGTATCGTGCATACTGGTGACAACCGTACTGGCGACGGTGATGGCGATGATGAAGTCATCAACGTCGATCTCTCAAGAGTACCTGCTAATGTGGTTTCATTGGTATTTACGGTCAATAGCTTTACTGGTCAAACGTTTGAGACCGTAGAAAATGCGTTTTGCCGTATCGTTAATGCCAATAACAATAGTGAAGTAGCACGTTATAACTTATCTGCCCAAGGTGGACACACAGCAATGGTAATGGCAAAAGTTTATCGTCACAATAATGAATGGAAAATGCATGCGATTGGCGAGACAGCTTCTGGCCGCACCTTCCACGACTTAATGCCTGCTATCACACCGCATGCGTAATTGACTTTAGACTTTAACTGGATTATTACCAATCTAGTTAAATAGTTTATTTCAAAAGAGAGCGGCCCATCCATCAATAGCTGGGCCGCTCCTTTATGTTTATTATTTAGATCTTAAAAAACACTATTTACGTCCACGCTTCCAGCTAAAGCCCCAGTTAAAGGCCTTATCCATTTCTTGATGACCTTTGAAATACTGGTTGATGCGCTCAACATTAATACTGCCCTGCTGATTGACCAAACGGGCAATGGCACACATCGGTAAGTTACCAGCACCTTCGGTCAAACGTGTCTCAATCGGTGATTGCTCTGGGACATGGATAGTCACAACCCCATCGGTTTTTTCCCAGTTAGGTGCGCCTTCGTAAATAAACGCAAAGATAAATACTTCTTCAATCTGTGACCATTGCTGACCGTTAATATCTAGCCATTCACCGCCGCTTACCTGCCCCGTTCTATCATCCGCACGTAAGCAAACATAAGGCGCTGATTGCAAGCTACCAAAGCGATTGCCCAACGCTTGAATCAGGGTTTTTTCACCATTTTTTAGATGAATCATAGCGCCGACATCTAAATCGATACCGCTTGATTGATGCTGCTTAAACAGATCTCCCAGTATGCCTTTTTTAGGCGCTGATTTATCACTTTGGGGGCCTTGGTTCCAATCTAAATTGACTGAAATTTTACCAAAGTCATCACGTTTTTTAAGATTAATGCTAGATTGGTTTTTGGTTAAGGTTATTTTACTTAAGTTAATTGAAGGGTTAGCAGGAATCGGTGGCGGATTGTTAGCTTGAGACGTGTTGCCTGCTTTTTGCGTATTGATTGGTCGCTGCGTGTTGATAGGTTGAGGTTGGCTTTGTGCAGGGTTATGATTTTGGGCAGGCGCTTCATCAGCGATTTCCACACCAAAATGCTCAGATAAAGGCTTTAGCCCTCCCTCAAATCCTTGGGCAATAAAACGAAATTTCCAGCTTCCTTGTCTG
Organism: Psychrobacter sp. 4Bb; assembly: GCF_002836735.1. Classification (GTDB taxonomy): domain Bacteria; phylum Pseudomonadota; class Gammaproteobacteria; order Pseudomonadales; family Moraxellaceae; genus Psychrobacter. The sequence goes on from NZ_PJAS01000076.1 coordinate 57,481, forward strand.
CGATAGCATTCAGCCAATATAATGGCTTTTTCATTACGGCCTGCGCTACTCAGCTGACAGGTCATCAGTACTTGACTACCCTGTAAGACTTGAATGTCCACATCGCCAACTTGTGACAGTGTTTGCGCACTAGAAAACGCTAGGGCAATTTTCTCAATAGTTGCAGGCTGTGCAGACAAATTGACATCAAAAAAACCATCACTGTCATGACCACGGAAGCTAACACTACCATCATCGCTACGTGTCTGACCATAAAATATCATGTCACCATCACCGCGCACTTTGCCGTCATTAGTCAGGCGATAAGCAGCACAATCGATGGCATTTTGGCTTAAAATACGAATGCTAATATTGTCAGTCGGTAGTGGCGCATTGGCACCTGCAATTAGTTTTTGAGGTTGGTTTTGACTCATCATACGTCCTTTAGATTATTTATTATGCTGTTGTCATTGTCATGCTGACTGTCGTCATATAGTAGCATGAATATTATGATTTTTTTGGACCAGACAATCGTGATATAAGCGATCAAGTCATCCTTACAAACTCCTATGACTATTTTATCAGAGGCGTTTATAACGCATATCATTTGTATATAATACGTCCTATCAAACCGCATACCTTTGCTAATATTACTACTAGATTTGCAGTAGCAGTATTGACTTGCTCATTTCCCTACACCTAATGATAACGCTGAGAGAATTATGAATAATCTTGCTGACAATAGTAACACTTCAATGCCAGTGGCTGCGTGGCTAGCTGAAGGCCAATCTAGCCAGCGTGATATGTTGGAGAGCTTACAAAGTCTAAAAAGCAAATCGAGCAGTCCTTCAAACAACCCTTTTCAAGTTATTGCTTCACACCGTCAAGATAGGCCTGAGATTTTCGAATTCGCCGATATGATTTATCGCGAGCCATCTGACTCGATCGTAGATACTGATGACCAAACGACTACCGAAACTGCTATACCACGCTGGCAGTTCGTATTAGAGCAAGCTCAAAAGCATAACGTAAAAGTAATACTAACTGGGCGTAATAGTATTGATTATGAAGCGCATCGTGAGAAATTTGACGCTGCGGGTATTCGTTTATTAACAGGCGCAACTAGCGTAGCGGCACTAGAATCAATCGATGACAAGTTTGCTTTTATGCAGCATTGTCACACTCATAATATCCCAGTGGCGGACGCATGGCGTTTTGATAATACGGCGGAGCTTGAGGCTTTACTCACCGAGCATGGTGACCAACCTCTATGTGTCAAACCTGTTGTCGGTATTTTTGCCCAAGGGTTTTGGCGACTAGACACGGGTAAAGCAGATAGTACTACGTACGATAGCTTTGAGCACTTATACTTCACTGAAGAGAAAAAAATCAATACAGCCCAATTTGTGAACGCCTATACTAACAGTCAAATGGTACATGAGCGCCCTATTCCCATGCTGCTTATGCCTTATTTATCAGGGCAAGAATACTCTATCGATGTGGTCTGTGAATATGGTGAAGTCCTAGCTGCTGTTACTCGTCATAAAACAGGGAAAATACAACACGTTGGTTATGAGCAGTCTGTCATGGATGTCGTAATCCCACTGATTAGGGCTTTTGGCTGTGATGGCATCGTCAGTGTACAAACCAAAGCTGATGATAGCGGTCAGCACCGTGTTCTTGAGATCAATAGTCGTCCATCAGGTGGTATTGGTTATACCTCTCATAGTGGGATTGATTTGACGCAAGTCGGATTTTCTTATTGGTTGGGGTTATCAGAGAGACCTAACTTAGAGACCAATATTCAGCATATTGAACCATGCCAAGTACGCTCTATTATGATGAGTGTGAAAATTGAAAAGGGTGATGAATAAATAGTCTGCTAAGCATGCACGTGTTTAGCAAATGATTTGAATAGGCATAAAAAAGGTTTTTAGATTAATATCTAAAAACCCTTTTTTATTTTCACTTTCAATTGGTATTAAAAATGAGCGTTTAAAATTACTCGCCAAATGCTAGTGTCGCTTGCTTAGGTGCGTTTTTAGAAGCGATGACCCATAGTAAGCTTAATACAATTGCTGAACCGATGAAGATCATAATTGATGAAGATATGGCACCTGCATGCGTATAATCCATAGACATTGAGTGATCAGTCATCGTCATTTCCATCGCGGCTATCCCAGTGTAATGCATACCACAAACTGCCAGACCCATGATGAAGGCACTACCAAAACGCTGTAATGTACCACGTAGATTGAATGCCAACCATAGCGCAGCGATAGCAGCTGCAATAGCAATCACAATCGATAAGATAAGCAGCAGTATATTGTATGACATGGTAGCGTCCATCTGCATAGAGGCCATACCGGTATAATGCATAGCTGCAACACCCAGTCCAGTAAGTACGCCGCCACCGATTAACTTAGCAACGCTTGATTCACCGCGACCTACGATGACAATACCGACTGCAACGAAACAAATCGCTAGTAGCATTGAGACAATCGTTAACCCCAAGTCATAAGTCACAGGCATCTTCATATCTACTGCCATCATACCGATATAATGCATAGACCAAATCGCACCACCGATAGCAATCGATGATAGCGCTACCCAAAAATACAAATCTGTTCCTGGCTTAGCAGAAGGTACTCGAATGGCAAGGTTTAAGCCAACATAAGAACCAAATACTGCAATGGCGTATGAGACCAACACCAAAAGTAAGTTATATTCAACTTCCATCATTTTTTTGCCTTTTATCTATCATAAGAATTGAGTCAAATAACGTTACTTTTATTGCAACACGGTGCGTCATTCGCTCGTTGATTTTTTTTGCATAGACATGAAATTATCTATGCATAATATTTTTACCCAATGGTAAATTCGCAAATATTGGTACTGCCTGCGCCGCAGTTAGTCTCTTCAACTTGAACCACATCTATAGCAGGGTTGCTTGCCAAAAAGCCTTCTATATAACCTACAATAAAATGGCATCCTGAGTGAGTATGATCTGACGACTTACAGAACGGACATTTGATTAAATAGATCACATTGTTTTTTGCTTTAACTTTAGATAGGCCTTTTAGTGCTGGCACAAGCTCACGAGTGATCGTAGTAGGCATCTTCAGTGGACTACCAAGTGAATAATCACGTTGATAAATACCGCCACCAACCTTACGACCCAATTCCTGCAATGCAGTCACACGTCGCTCAATAGGTAAACTATCTTCATACTGGCTGACAATATCTGCTATTTTAGGGTAATAAGCACCAATGGCTGATAAGACGCTTTTCTCATCCAATGTCTTTTTTGCAGGGGCAGCTGACGAGCCGCCCTCTTCATCTATTTCTAGATTAAAAAGCGTACAGCCTTCAATTGAAGATAGGTCATCGATTAGATCTGCTTGCGTTTTAGAGCCTAGACTTCTTGCGATCACATGAATGATGTTACCACCATTCTCTGAAGGTTCTTGCTTTTGGGAGACCAGCTGATAACCTGCTTTGATAAGCGGCGAAATAACATTGACCAGACGAATACGTTCAGAAGACGTTTCTAATGCACAAGAGAATTTCACAGAGCACTCCTTTTCTTAAAATACTGCTACGCTTTCTTATATCAAGCTATCTAGATAAACTAATGTGAATAACGTTTCAAAGGTCCACCAACTGACTTTCTCACAATATAAAAAATATTCAGACATCAACCACACAATAGTTTTTGTATATCTTTTATATTATAAGAAATGAAATATCTTCAGTAGATGAAATTTCGATTTTTGTAGTTATTAAGCATACAAGTGCTCTAACTACTAGAAATTCATTAATCGAGAAACAGTAACAAGCTTGAAAATAAGATTAGAATTAATAGTTTTAAATCAGATACTATTTTTAAACTTTACAGATAACATTTGGTCACAGTAGAGTTACTAAATAGCAATAGATTTTGATTGTATTATCACCGGAATCTTGTTTTGTAGCAATACACTATATGGCTTTGTCCGACAAGTGGCTACATTAACCGACAAATGGCTAGACTATAAACCCCCATCATTATTTTCTAAAAGTAATTAATTATTAAAAGGAATTCCGAAACTATTTAAACCTATATATCTTGATATATCTATTATGCAATTAATCTTAACTATATATTAAAACACCTATTAACATTTTCTCTTTGTAGAATAATAGGTTCAAAATAAAATAAAAAACCTTTGTATAGTCAGACTTTAGTCTCAAGGATAAAATCATTAAACAATAAAAATAATTATAATCGCGCAAATAAACTAAGGAAATGTGATGTCGAAGCAAGTCGAATTAGTGCTAGGAGCCAATACGGTTATCGAAAATACAAAGTGTGCGATCGCATTTTCTACTACTAAACCATTGGGATTTGGACAGCAGCTTGGACTATTGTGGTTGCCATTAGATGCCTATCGTAAAGCAGTTTGTAGTCCTGCTTATTTACATGAGTCTAAAGACTGGGCTCAGCTCGATAACAAGGATAATCCAAGTACATGGCAGTTAGATTTACCCCAGCTATTTGATACGCTTGGCGTTAGTTTCTTACAACTGATTGCTTATGTTTATCATGAGCCAAGCCTAAACTTACCAGCGGTAGAGTTAAACGACGTAAGCCTCACGCTCAACAACGGAGATATTCGCTATAACTTCACAACGAACGAGCGGCATGTCAAAGCAGCGATTATATTAGAAATATATCAGCGTAATGGACAGTTCAAGTGTCGGGCACTTGGTGAGGCATCAACACAAGGCTTAGCAAGCCTTGAGCATCATGTACAGGTTAGTCTGAATGTTCGTCCGCCTAGCACACATACGCTTATTCAAGAAGCGCAACAGCAGCAGCGTATTCAACTAAATAACGAAGCTCGCCCTCCCTGTCATGTACAAGCAGGCGAGACTTGGACAGGAACAGCATTTGCTATTGATCCCTATCATCTGTTGACCTGCTATCATGTAATTGAGTCAGCAGCGATGGTTGGCGTACGTCAGCAAGGTCAGCCTGATCGCGCGGCACAAGTTGTACTTAGCGATATCGGAAGCGACTCAGCCATTATTAGAGTTAGCGATCCTTTGCCTAGCTACCTCCCATTGGCGCAGCAATGTGTTGATATATTGGGTGAGACCATTACCACACTGGGGTTTCCGTTATCAGGACTGAGTAGCCAACTGCAAGTCACCCAAGGCTGTATATCAGGATTGACAGGTTTAAATAACGATATCCGTCATATACAATTCACCGCACCCATTCAGCCCGGTTCTAGTGGTAGTCCTTTATTATTGCCAACTGGAGAGGTCATCGGTATGGTCACATCCAGTCTGGTTCATGAACATGCACAAAATATGAACTATGCAGTGAAATTTCAGTTATTATCTGCCCTACTGGCGAGCGCTGGTATAAGTTTGGAGAACACGACTGATTTGACCAGTGCTACGCCTCTTACCACACCTCAGCTAAGCAAGCAAAGTCGCAGTGCCTTATGGCTAGTTGGCTGTCAGGGTTAAAAATCTACGACGACATATAATTAAAAGCGCCAAGGAATATGAATGTTAAATGAGCAACACAGTACGACCATCACCCTACCCCGTGGTACGCTAGATCTGACTTATCAAACCAACTCAGCTACTAATAAATCAGCCACCAATAAAAATGGTGCAGAACAACGCGACCATTATCAGTTAGAAGATTTACTTGGATTTGCACAGCGTATCAATCCAAAGCGGGCGTTTCTGTTTGTCTCAAAAGTGCTAGGTCGTCATATTCCCGTTGCGCCAAGCATCATGCGAGAGGCATTTACTGATTTGGCTAACTTAGTGCCTAGTGACTTGCCTGAGCCAGTGCTAGTCATTGGTATGGCAGAGACCGCTGTTGGTCTATCTGCTGGTGTCCATCAAGCGCTACAAACGCGCTATCCTCAAGCGCTACTATTAAACTCTACGCGTCATGCACAGCACGATGAAAGTAGTGATCCAAATGGTACCGACTCCTTGCTAACAACGTTTTGTGAAGATCACAGTCATGCCAGCCAGCATTTGATTTATCAGAGCAAAGACAGCGTTACTCAAGCGCAGCTCCTGGCCAGTAAAACACTGATTATGGTCGATGATGAAGCCTCAACGGGCAATACCTGTGTTAATGTCGTCACTGCCTTACGTGAAGCAGGACTGACCCAGTTAGAGCAAGTACATCTGACGACACTGGTCGATTGGTCATTAGATCAAGAAAAACCTAATCCACAGTCAGATGCTAAGCCTGCACGTATGGCGGATCGTCTCGCTGGTATTGAGTTTCATCGCCATCATTTACTGTCTGGTGCTTGGCAATGGACAGATGCCCCCAATCCTGAACCCATTATGATGCCATCGGTTGATACTACTGCCGCTGGTAGTCAGGCGCTCGGTGATACGGGCAACTGGGGCCGATTTCCAACGCTAGACAGTACAAAGGGATTTGCTAACTATCTTTCGAGTTTTCAGGCTGCATTCACATGCTTCAATGATCAAGAAAACTTTGATGTTACTCAGCTACCAAAAAGAATCTTAGTATTGGGTAGCAATGAGTTTGTTTGGTTGCCATTTTTATTGGCTGAATGGCTTGAAATAGAGTCTAAAAAACTGAGCGGAGATACAGCGTACATGGTTAATTTTAGTGCATTAACCCGTTCACCGATTGCGCTTGGCGGCGCCATTACTACCATGCTGAGCTTTCATGATAATTATGGGCTGGGCATGACCAACTTTGCTTATAATGTTGACCCTGACGAGTGGGACTTGATTGTGTTGTGTGTGGAGACAGCTGCTGATAGCGTGGATGCGATGTGGCGCGGTTTGAATAATGTGTTGGTGGTAAGTCCGACAATTTAAACCATTCTTTAACTTTCATACTTACTGTTTATGGACGACGTCATGACTATCCCATTTTTTAAAGCCAACCCAGACATTATTAAGCCTTATGCCTTGATGGATTTGGATGACACGTTATTCCAAACCCAGCGTAAAATTGATGCATGGGACTTACCCACTACTGAGCGTGAAACTTTGGTTTGTGCGACGGTCAATAAACAAGACGAGCCACTGAGTTTTATGAGCCAGCGCCAAGCAATCTTTTTTAACTGGCTACTTGCCAGCACTGAATTAATCGTAGTGACGGCGCGGGATCGTAGTGAAATAAAACGCGTTAAACTGCCATTTGATAGTTGGCAAGTATTGACCCATGGAGCGATTATTTTAACGTCTGACGGAGCGCTGCTGAGCAGTTGGCAGCAGCATATGTATAGTAAGCTTGCGCCATTGCAAGATAAGCTTAATCAGTTAAGTCAATTGTTTGCCAGTCATAGTCAAAGCGAGCAAAGTCATTTAGTATTTACACCGCATATCGATAGCTTTAACAATGGTTCTATTGATGAAGAGCTAACCATTTATCTGGCTATCAAACATGCGCAGAAAGATCATCAAGCGCTCGTAGATTTAGCTGAGAAACTGCCCACTCTGATACGTGATTTTGATCAAGATTTCTATGTACATGTGAATGCCAATAATCTAGCGATATTACCCCATGTTGTTCATAAGCGTCATGCGGTACAGTTTTTATTAGAGCATCATTTAGACCATCAGCGTCCCAGTTTTGGCTTTGGTGATAGCTTAGCTGATCTGCCTTTCTTACAGTTATTGGACTGGTACGGTATGCCCAATCATGGCCAATTGCATGAGCAATACCAGTCTAAATTGTCAGGCTAAACCACGAGTTTAAACTGCAGCCACGCAAATCCACTGTTATCATCAAGAGTGCTACTATTCATACTATGACTTTACCTAATATACAGATAAAAAGAGCCGATTTAAAAAACTATGGCTCAGGCAGCTATCTTGCAAGCGATGTCACTGTCCTACTCGATATGGTAGATAAGGACGCGGTTGCCGATGTGCCCGTCAGTCAAAAAGAAGCGCTTATCCAAAGCGGACAACGCCATTACTCTGACATGTTGACTTTAGAGCAAGCGCCTACTGCAATGCATGAGCAGCTATACATACAAGCATTAGAGCAAGGGTCAACAAAGACCGCGACCGATATCGCTCATTTGTCTCATACGCTACATCATGTTTTTCAGCAGAATGTGAGTGATGAGCACCCACTGGTTTTGGTCAGTTTGGTGCGAGCTGGTCTGCCAATTGGGGTGTTGTTGCAGCGTGCGCTGTCGGATACAGACAGTAGCTATTACTTGCCAACTGTACATTATGGCATCAGTATCATTCGGGATCGTGGTCTTGATCCAGTGGCCCTGCAAATGCTACTAGAGGCTTATCCAAACAGTCCAGTCATATTCGTCGATGGCTGGACAGGTAAAGGTGCCATATATCAAGAGTTGGCTCGCAGTTTAGAGACGTTTAGCGATTCTACTCATGTTAATTTTGCTAATATTTTTCATCAAGGCGCTGACGTCATTCCGCTACTGACTCTTGCCGATCCGGCTGGCGTTGCTTGGCTGGCGGCAAGTGAAGAAGATTGGTTAATCCCGTCGGGTTTGTTAAATAGCACTGTATCAGGGCTTATTTCACGTAGCTTGTATACAGAGCCGTCATCAGGCCTGCATCGCAGTGTCTTTTATGATGATTTAATTGAGGTAGATCACAGTTTGGCATTCGTCGAGCATATCGATGCCGCGAGACGATCATTGGCTACTACTCCAGTGCATCTACCGACTTACAAGCAGCCACGCTACCAGACTGCGGCGTTGATAGAGACGTTGGCCGCAGACTATAAGATTATCAATCGCAACCGTATTAAGCCGACTATTGCCGAGGCAACACGTGCCATATTACGCCGTGATCCAGAGCGTATATTGCTCGCCACTGCTGAGCACCCTGATACCATATTGCTACGCCATTTATGTGTGCAACGAAACATCACTATCAGTGTATTAGGTGATAAAATACTGCCTTATCAAGCCATCACGCTTATCAAGCAGCGCTCCCAAGACACTTAATACATTTAACGGTATTAAATACTTTCTTTTTCGTTCTCTTATACTCTCTACTTATGATGCCAATTATGTCAGATATGCTAAAAACCGAGTCAGACCTTTACAATGATACCCAATCTTATGCGCATCTGATCACTGAGCGTCATGCGATGGTCAAACCGCACACGCACCATCCATATCAGCTCGGTGCTAGCTTGTACATGCCTGCGACTCGCCAAGATATTTGGCAAGTCATCAAGCGAGATAAACTACCGACGATTAATAGTATTATTATCTGTCTAGAGGATGCGGTCAGTCAGCAGGATGTAGAGTTGGCGCTTGAGCGTTTGCGAACCCTCCTGAATACTTGGGCTGAGCATGTGAATAGCATTAATGCGCCATCTAAATCAGCAAAGATTCATGCCCAGTATCCGACGCGTCCGCTGGTCTTTATACGTCCACGTAGCCCAATGATGCTACAGCAACTGGCTGACTATACTCATATTGACCTTATCGATGGTTTCGTTATGCCAAAAGTTGATATGTATAGCCTATCTAACTGGCGCATGGCGTGTCAGAACCTAAAAGTAGATCAACTACTTATGCCAACGCTCGAAACCGCAGCGCTATTTAATCCGCATCACAATCAGGAGCTTGCCATCGCTTTTAAAGAAGCATTTAGCCAGCCAGTTTTTGCATTGCGTATCGGCGGTAATGACTTATTTGCAGCATTGCGCTTACGCCGCCCAAAAAACAGTATTGTCTATGACTCGCCTATCGGTACGTTGGCTTATCAAATGCTGGGCTGTTTTGTGCCGCATGGTTTTTATCTTACCGCGCCAGTATTTGAGTATTTAGACCAGCCGACATTGTTTATGCAAGAGCTAAACCGAGATGTCAGCTTAGGGATGGTGGGCAAAACTGTCATTCATCCAAGCCAAATCGCCCTAGTACAGCAAGCTTATTGCGTGCCATTGAGTACACTGGATGAAGCACAAGCGATCCTTCACTCTGAGGCCAAAGCGGTATTTAAGTACAATAATACGATGTTAGAGCCTGCGACGCACCGTGCTTGGGCGACTGAAATTGTTAATCGTGCAGAAGCCTTTGGCACCATTGATGATGGACATAGCCAATACAGCTCACGAATGTAGCTTTCATCTCTGATGATGGCTGTCTGCCATTTAACAACTTGCACCATACAAAAAGCCGCTATCAAATACAGGTAGCGGCTTTTTTATATAGAGATTTGCTTAGGATTTTCTATAGATATAAGGCTTTAAAGCTCTCGAACAGTATCTATATTAAGCATAACTTTCCAAAAACTGACGAAGTACTTTGTTCACTTGATCAGGCTCTTCTACTGTCGATGTATGACCCGCACCTTTGATAATAGCAAGCTTGGACCCAGCGATAGCAAAATGCATGCGTTCAGATTTGGCATAAGGCGTGGCGGCATCTTCATCCCCTACTACAATCAGTGTCGGCGTTGTAATCTCACCCAACTGCTCATAAGTACCTGTACGCTCAATCACACCCATTGTTGCTTTGACCACGCCGCCCTTGCGATTGCTTTGTAGCATCGTTAGCCACTGCTTACGGTCAGATTTGCGCAGTTTGTCTGCCAGAAACGTACTGCCAAACATGATTGGCATCACCTTATTACTCACACGCTTCATACCTAACCAGCGAATCGCTTTCACTAGCTTGCGATACTGAGGGATATTTTTTGGATCTTCAGGGTCAGCAGAGGTTTCTAACAGCGTTAATGACAACAACAACTCAGGGCGTTTGAGCGCGATACGTTGAGCCACGAACCCGCCCATAGATAGCCCAACAAAGTGACATTTATCAATACTAAGCGCTGCAAGCAAGCCAAGCGTATCGTCAGTCAGTGTCTCCATATCATAGCCAGATTTAGTAACCTGCGACTGACCTTGCCCGCGAAAATCAAAAGCAATACAACGATAGTCTGTTTGAAAATGCTCTACTTGCTTATCATACATCTGTGAGCTCCACAGTAGACCGTGAGCAAATACGATAACGGGCTTTTGTATGTCATTCGGTGCGCTGTCTTCGTAATAAATATCAGCGTTATTTACAGTGATAGTTGGCATAACCACATCCTTGTTTGATCAATGAAAAGTTCGAGCGTACCCTTGTGTCTTTTACGACTCTTTTACGCTCAACCTGGCATATTAGCATAATCCATTAGCCCCTTAGGTCATAGCCTTTTTACGAGCCAGTCGTTTTGTCTCATTAGCTAGCATCAGCTTTTACGATAAAATAGTAAAGTTTACCAGTATTTAGATGTGTCTTAAGCGCCTACAAAACACGCTTTTATAATCATAGCAAGCTGCTATAGTAATCAGCATTGAACCATTTTTACCTTTATCTCAAAGTATTGTCATTGATACAGAATATTAAAACCGTCATTTAAAATAAGGAAATCTCGAATGTCACAGTCTCTCGTCGATTATCAAGTTGCAGAGCACATTGCTACCATTACCTTTAACGATCCAAAAAGCTTAAACGCTTTTGGCACGCCCTTAAAAAACCAAGTCTTGATAGCGCTAGATAAAGCGGCTGCAGATGATCAAGTACGGGTAATTATTTTGCAAGGGGCTGGTGGTAACTTCTCAAGCGGTGGCGATATTAAAGAGATGTTGTCTGAAGGATTAGACAAGGATATTGTTTCAAACAAATTAAGAGGTATGGTTGAAGGTGCAGGCGAAGTCAGCTTAAAATTACGTCATATTCACAAGCCAATTATTGCCAAATTAGAAGGTGCCGTGGCAGGTGCTGGCATGAACTTGGCGCTTACTTGTGATTTCCGAATTGCCGCAGACAATGCGAAGTTTGTACAAGCGTTCGTTAATATCGGCCTAGTTCCAGATGCAGGTGGTATTTACTTATTAAACCAATTGGTAGGTGCAGCAAAAGCCACTGAGCTTGTAATGCTAGGTGATAAGCTAAAAGCAAAAGATATGGCACGCTTAAATCTGGTAAACAACGTGGTTAGTGCTGACGAGCTAGACGCCACCGTCCAAGCATTGGCGCTACGATTGAGCCAACTGCCAGGCAAAGCGTTGGCTGCTATGAAAGAGAGCTTCAATGTTCACGCCTTCGCTGGTTTGAGCGCAGCTTTAGATACGGAAGTAGAGCAGCAGACCGTAATGGCAAAAACCGATGACTTTATCGAAGGGGTTAGCGCCTTTATAGCGAAGCGTAAGCCTGTATATCAAGGTAAATAACAAGATAAACAATGATGCTATCAAAAAAGGGCTGCCAATATGGTAGCCCTTTTCTTGTCAATGCCTTTAATTAAGAAGTGGTCGCTAGTTTAGAATGATGAGGTAAAGTAAATATCTTGTCAAAAATCAGAGTAAACGTAAACGTATAAACTAAGAAAAATAGCAGTAGCGCTACTTCCATCATAAAGGCTTTTACTAGACCAACATCATACCAAAACATATACAGTGGCAAGCAGATCAACACTAGCCCACCTTCAAAACCAAAAGCATGAACACTGCGTATCCATAGTGTACGACGTACAATGCACCTGCGACGTTCCCACGCTTCAAAAGCGGTATTATATATAAAGTTCCAAACAACGGCTGCTACCGATATCATTACGGCGATTGGTAGGGATTCTGATGCATCACTGTGACTGAGTTTCATCAATATAAGGGTAGATAAGATAATCGCGATAATTTCGAAAGCGGTCACATAAATTAAGCGACGTTTAAGCGGTGATAAGGTCATCAACCAAGACTCCAAAGCACCTGTATTTAAACAGCAAGGTGCATGTCAAAGTATCGGTCCGTCCCGAGTTAGAAAAGATAAATAAAGTGCAAAGCCACGGTTTCCGCCTGCCCCTATATTATACAGAAACCAAACTCAAAAATCAGTGAGGACATTTGTAAACAGGCATAAGCCGTTTTATTAACGATTATCGCCTGTTTTAACCGGACTATTTTGCCGGTAGACCCCATTTATTGGTTTCAGGCTTGGTATCACTCGCTAGAAATACTAGCAATATAATAGAGCCTATCAGTGGCACTATCCCTATCAAAAACCACCATCCTGAGCGGCTAGTATCATGTAAGCGACGGATAGTCACGGCAAGACCAGGCAGAAATAAACCAAGTACCGCTACTATGTAAAATAAACCTGTCTCTGAGCTAAATATGATGGCATCTAGTAGCATAGCAACGATGACCACACCCATCTGTACTAGAAAAGAGTACCAATACTCTTTGCGCCTAGCACGACCCGAAAAATTCACATAATTGCGTAAGCATTTTTTAAACCAGTCAATGATGCCATAATTTGCTTCAGCACTATGATTATTAGCCACCGTAGATCTAGGCAATGGCGGCGGGGTCGCTTTATCAAGCTTGATATTATTTTCCATAGGGCTTTTTATCTCAGTCGTGAAAAGTAGAAATCGTCAGTGAAAATTATTAACCATTGGTTTTGATTATAGATACTCAATAAAAGTTTGTAAATGAATACTAGTTTTCTTAGAGTCATCAATAAAAAACCCCGCATCATGACGATACGGGGTTTCTTTATTTTACGTATAAATTTTTTAGTATAAAGCTTCTAATTTTAAAAGCTTATATACTCAAGATTAGGTCAACTGAGCAACGTTAATCTTGTCTGCTTCTTCAGTATAGTCTTCCATACGGTCGAAGTTCATGTATTGATAGACTTCATCACCCATGCTATTTAGCATGCCAGCATATTGCTGATACTCATCGTTAGTCGGTAGTTTACCAAGTACCGCTGCGACTGCTGCAAGCTCTGCAGAAGCTAGGTATACGTTAGCGCCTTGACCTAGACGGTTCGGGAAGTTACGAGTTGAGGTCGATACCGCTGTAGATTTCGGTGCGATACGTGCTTGGTTACCCATACATAGTGAACAACCTGGCATTTCAGTACGAGCGCCGGCTTGTGCATAGATGTTGTAGTAACCTTCTTCCATCAACTGGCGTGCATCCATCTTAGTAGGTGGTGCAATCCATAGACGAGTCTTCAAGCTACCTGCTGGTACGTCTTGTAGCAATTTACCAGCGGCACGGAAGTGACCGATATTGGTCATACATGAACCAATGAATACTTCATCAATCGTATCACCAGCCACGTCTGCTAGCGTTTTTGCATCATCTGGATCGTTCGGGCAGCAAAGGATAGGCTCTTTGATTTTGCTCATATCGATAGTGATGTCGATCGCGTATTCAGCATCATCATCAGCACGCATGAGGCTTGGGTTAGCCAACCACTCTTGCATTTGCTCAACACGGCGGCTGATGGTACGTGCATCGCCATAGCCTTCTGAAATCATCCACTTAAGCAGCGTGATGTTTGAGTTTAGGTACTCAGTCACTGACGCTTCAGATAAAGTGATGGTACAACCAGCAGCACTACGCTCAGCTGAGGCATCAGACAATTCAAACGCTTGCTCAGCGGTTAAATCTTCTAGACCTTCGATTTCAAGAATACGGCCGTTGAACTCGTTGATTTTACCTTTCTTATCAACCGTCAAGTAACCTTCTTTGATCGCTTGATAAGGGATAGCATGTACTAGGTCACGTAGAGTGATACCAGCTTGACGCTCACCAACAAAACGAACACGAACAGATTCAGGCATATCAAGTGGCATTACACCAGTTGCAGCTGCGAAAGCAACTAGGCCAGAACCCGCTGGGAACGAGATACCCATTGGGAAACGAGTGTGCGAGTCACCACCAGTACCAACGGTATCTGGAAGTAGCATACGGTTCAACCATGAGTGAATGATACCGTCACCTGGACGTAAGCTTACGCCGCCACGGTTCATGATAAAGTCAGGTAGTGTGTGCTGAGTCTCAACGTCAACTGGCTTTGGATAAGCAGCAGTATGACAGAATGACTGCATCACTAGGTCTGCTTGGAAACCCAAACATGCCAAGTCTTTTAGCTCATCACGCGTCATCGGACCAGTCGTATCCTGAGAACCGACAGTCGTCATCTTAGGCTCACAGTACATACCTGGACGTACGCCTGTCAAGCCACAAGCTTTACCAACCATTTTCTGGGCAAGCGTAAAGCCTTTACCAGTATCAGCTGGCTCTTCTGGCTTAGCAAAGATGTCTGAATGACCAAGACCCATGTATTCACGGGCACGGTTAGTCAAACCACGACCAACGATCAATGGAATACGGCCACCAGCACGAACTTCATCAAGCAATGTTGGTGAGTTTAGTGAGAACGTTGATAGTACTTCATCAGAGTCATGCTTAGTGATTTTGCCTTCGTACGGATAGATGTCAAACACATCACCCATGTTTAGGTTATCGACTGCCACTTTTTCGATTGGCAATGCGCCAGAATCTTCCATCGTGTTGAAGAAGATAGGAGCGATATTGTTACCAAGTACTAAACCGCCGCCACGTTTGTTTGGCACGTTAGGGATATCTTCACCCATCAACCACAATACTGAGTTGGTTGCAGACTTACGGCTAGAACCCGTACCAACCACGTCACCAACATAAGCGAGTGGATGGCCTTTTTCTTTTAGCGCTTCGATTTGCTTCATTGGACCGACAACGCCCTCTTCGTCAGCATTGATGCCGTCGCGAGAGTTTTTGTGCATGGCTAATGAATGCAATGGGATATCAGGACGGCTCCACGCATCTTGCGCAGGAGACAAGTCATCAGTGTTGGTTTCGCCAGTCACTTTAAACGTCGTGTAAGTGGTCTTTTCTGGTACGGCAGCACGGTTCAAGAACCATTCAGCGTCAGCCCAAGACTGCACAACTTCTTTTGCGATGTCATTACCAGCTTCGGCTTTTTCAGTCACGTCATTGAATGCGTCAAATACTAGCAAAGTTTTCTTTAGTGCTTCAGCAGCGTCTTGTGCAACTTCGCTATCATCTAGTGCAGCAACTAATGGCTGAACGTTGTAGCCACCTTGCATAGTGCCTAGAATTTCAACAGCTTTTTGCTTGCTGATAAGTGGTGATGATGTTTCACCCTTTAAGATAGCAGCCAAAAATGCCGCTTTAACGTATGCTGCTTGGTCAACACCAGCAGGGATACGGTTTTCTAATAGGTTCATCAAGAACGCATCTTCGCCTGCAGGCGGGTTCTTTAATAATTCAACCAACTCTACTACTTGTTTTTCATTTAGTGGTAGGGGTACAGTTCCTAGCTCAGCACGTTCTTCGACATGTTTACGATAAGCTTCTAACACAATAGTCGTCCTCGTCAGTTGGGGTGTAGCATATTACGTGGGTAGTCAGCATGACTGCCTGCGTCTATATACTATATGAAATAATTATCCGTGCAATCATAGCTTAAAACGCTTTAAATGTTAATGGCTCAGCCCTGAAAAGGCGCATAGTAAGGCCATATTGAACATTTATTATAAAAATAGTGCCATCAATAATATGATTGTAGCGCTCATTATAACTGGCATTTGCCTGATTACGCTTATCAATAAGCGCTTGCTTTATGACTGAGCAGACACCATATGACTGATATACGATTTCATAAGAAATAACTTCGATAAAATTTTGCTTAAAAAAATGTAGCAACTTCGATTTATTGACAGTCGACTGAATAGCAGTCGATTTGGTAAAAACATTTTGGTATAAACATTAAGGACGACGATATGACTGATAGCAATGCGGACAACAATACTAACTATGACAATGGTCTCAAGGTACGCACTGAGGTTATGGGTGAGCAGCATGTCAAACGCTCACTTGATGCTGCCACAGGATTTACCCAGCCACTGCAAGACTGGATTATTGAACACGCTTGGGGCAGCACTTGGCAAGATGACTCAGTATTACCACGCAAGTATCGCTCATTAATTACCATTGCCTTTTTAATTGCCCAAAAAAGCCCAAACGAGTTGAAAGGACATATACGCGGTGCCATTAACAACGGGGCTAGTGTCGCTGAGATTAGAGAAGTGCTCATGCACAGCTTGCCGTACTGCGGTGCACCTGCTACTCAAGAAGCGTTTCGCGCTGCCATAGATATACTGAATGAGTTGGAAATCGATATAGATATTTAAAACTATGGTCGTCCGAGCAATCATAGTAATCTTAACAATATTGTTTAAAAATTGACGACCAAATTTCTGCTATAATATCTGCACTCATAAAACATTCTGATAATTCCATAAACCCTTACAATATAAAGGGTTAAGAGATAACTCCATTATGACAACTGCCGTACAAACACATGTACCTGCTGCTAAGGCCAAACCAAAAAAAGCCATCCAAGGCGAAAAGCTACGTGGCTATGACAAAGTTGCCCGTATCCCAATTAAGGTGATCCCGACTGTCGAGGCAAAGAAAAAGCCTGATTGGATTCGGGTAAAAATGTCCTCGCCTGCTGAAGTCGCTCGTATCAAAGCAACCTTACGTGAGCAAAAGCTTTATACCGTCTGTGAAGAAGCAGCCTGCCCTAACCTGCCACAGTGCTTCGCTGATGGTACAGCCACCTTTATGATCATGGGTGATATCTGTACGCGTCGCTGCCCGTTCTGTGATGTAGGTCATGGTCGTCCTAATGAGCTAGACAAGGATGAGCCGCGTCATACCGCTGAGACCATTCAAGGTCTACAACTTAAGTATGCCGTAATCACCTCTGTCGATCGCGATGATCTAAAAGACGGCGGTGCGGGACATTTTGTGGAAGTGCTAAACGAGTCAAGAGCACTTAGCCCAAACTGCTTGATTGAAATCCTAGTACCAGATTTCCGTGGCCGTATGGATATTGCATTGGATTTATTGACAGAGACTGCACCAGATGTGTTTAACCACAATATCGAAACGGTGCCACGTCTATACAAAGCTTTCCGTCCGGGTTCTGATTATCAGCATTCGCTAGATTTGCTTAAGATTTATAAAGAGCGTCGTCCTGATATCGCCACCAAGTGCGGCTTTATGGTTGGTCTTGGTGAGACAGAAGAAGAGATCTATGCGCTACTCGATGATCTAAAGGCTCATGACGTGGATATGATCACGATTGGTCAGTATCTACAGCCTAGTAAAAACCACGCCCCTGTTGATCGTTATGTCCATCCAGATGAGTTCCAACGCTATATGGACTACGGCAAAAAAATCGGCTTCTTTAGCATTTGGGCAGGCCCAATGGTACGCTCAAGCTACTTTGCAGATCGTCAGTACTACGGCGAAGACTGCCCAGCACCTATCCGCAGCAAAAAAGCATTAGAAGCTGAAGGCAAACTTGGCTGCTAATTTAGCAATGAGGTGAGAATAATAGTGGCGAAGAACAGCTGCGAAGAATAGTGGCTAAGACAGTTATTACGACATCTCGAGAATATTAAAAAGGGTGAATAACAGATTTGTTATTCACCCTTTTTTTGAGCTTTGTTAGATTTAAGAATGATTAAACCTAACGCTTTACACGGTTAAAGTTGGCGTCGGCTTTCCAGCTGTTTTTATATTGAATGCAGCAATACCAAGGACGATCACACCACCTGCGATACCAGTCGTAATCTCAGGATAAATCAATAATAAAGCGCCAATAGCTAAGATGAAACGAGTCACCGTATTCATACCACCTCTGAAATACCCTTCAAGTGCCGAGCTCAGCGCAATAACACCCGTCACCGAAGTCACTACCACTGTAATGATATCTACAATAGGTGGCAGCGGAAAATCTTTTGCCGTAACTGCTAGGCCAGTTGGATCTATCATCAACATCGTTGGATTATAAATAAACATAAACGGCACGATGAATCCTGCGAGGGCAAGTTTGAGGGACAAGAACCCTGTCTTCATCGGATCACCACCGGATATACCTGCACCCGCAAAGGCTGCGAGACACACAGGCGGTGTAATATTGGCAAAGATACCAAAATAGAAAACAAACATGTGCGCTGACAAGATTGGAATATCAAAACCGGCCAATGCTGGTGCAGCCATGGTCGCCGTAATGATATAGGCAGGAATAGATGGTAATCCCATGCCCAAGACCATTGATGCCAACATCGTTAAGATAAGCGTAAAGAATAATGATCCTGCACCTAACGTGACGATAGATGACGTCATCACCGTACCAAAACTGGTCAGACTCACCACCCCAATGATAATACCAACGACCGCACAAGCAGCCATAACCGCTAGCGACTGGCGCGCACCATCTTCCAATGCACCCAGAATATCAGAAAAGCTCATGCGCGTTTCGGCACGTAGCATACTGATCACAACGGTAAAACCAATGGTATAAGCTGCTGCATATCCTACAGGTACGTTTCTGATTAATAAGAAAATCAAGAAGACAATCGGCAATAGCATGTGACCGCGGGCTTTTAGTACTTCTTTGACCGCTGGTAAATTTTCTTTAGCAATACCTTTTAGATCACGACGTCCAGCGCGGAAATGCACCTGCGCAATGACGCCTAAATAGTATAGTATTGCTGGCAATAATGCTGCTAAGGCAATCGTACTATATGGCAAGCCTGTTGTCTCAGCCATAATAAAGGCACTAGCACCCATAATCGGAGGCAAGATCTGTCCACCAACCGAAGCACTGGCCTCAACCGCACCTGCGAAATCTTTGTGATAGCCAACCTTTTTCATCAACGGAATGGTAAAGGCACCCGTACTAACCACATTTGATAAAGCTGAGCCATTGATACTGCCCATAAAACCACTAGAGATGACTGCTACTTTTGCAGGTCCGCCCTTTTTATGACCAGCGATGGCCAATGCCAAATCATTAAATAACTGTCCCATTCCCGAACGTGCTAAGAACGCACCAAACAGGATAAATAAGAAGATAAAAGTAACCGAGGCACCAATCGCAACAGAGTATAGGCCTTCAGTTTTTAGGAATAATTGACCAAAGATATCACCCATGTCATAAGGGCGAGTCAGCAGCCTATCGGGCATAAAATCCAAATGACTGACAAATGGATAAGCCAAGAATATCCCTGCCAATATTGGTAAAATCCAACCAGTGATACGGCGACTGCCTTCTAGTACACAGACCACCGTAATCAGGGAAAATATCACATCGACCTGATTGGCCATACCGCCACGCGAGGTCACGATATCTTGATATTCATAGATGAGATAGCCCATACCGGATAGAGACAAGGCAAACCAAATCCAGTCATACCATGCCACTCGCTTGCGGCTACTTTTTTTGCTGGCTGGAAAAATTAGGAATATCAATGCAAAACCAACACCTACGTGTACAGAGCGCTGTAACAGTGCTGGCATTGGATTAAAAGTGATATATAAATGAAACAGTGAATAGAGTATACAAATGCCAGCAATAAAATATTTTACTGGTCCTTGAGTGATATGACGCGTGATTGACTCTCGGTCATATTTTTCCAATACTGCTCGGTTGACCGCATCCGCCTCAGCATCGTTATCAACTTGAGCATCTGGCATGGTAGTCACACTACCTTGATCCGTCACTTGGGAGTTCATGACAAAAGTCCTTTTTAAATCTATCAATTAAATCATACGTCTTAGGCATGATCACCACTTCAGAATAGTCTGGCACCCACTGGTGAATCAAGAAACGATGACCACCATAATCCATTTCACCTTTGGTCAGTCTAGATACGACCCAATTAAGGCGAGGCAGTTTTTCGTTGATTTGATAACCCAGATAGCCAGGCTTTTGTATAGGAGCGAGCATTTCGGTGGAGGGCGTCCCTGCACCGAACGCTTCAAAATAGGTCGTGGTCAGTAACAGCTCCGCACCTGCTGTACTGCTGCCGTCTATGCGTTGATACTGTTCTTCCCACCACTGTTTTTCTACAGAATGTATCCAACGTAGCTGAAAATCAGGCTCAGTGAAATAACAAACCTTATCATCAGCACCGTCTACGCCTGCGACTCGCACTTCAACGACAGACTGAAGCGTAGAGCCTAACCATAGCGTAAAAAAAACCAGCGCTGCAATAAATGCCGCGCCAGTTGATAACCATAATGAATTACTTGGCTGCTTGTTCGTCATAGTATTTTTTAGCTCCAGGATGGATTGGGGCTACCATGCCATCACGAGCGGTTTCTAGACTGATATCATTGGCCGCTTGGTGAGCTGTTTTTAGACCATCTAAATTATCAAATAATGCTTTTGTTAGTTTATAACCATCCGCTTCAGAGAGGTCAGAGCTAACTAGTAATGCATTCATGATCGCTGCAGTTGGTACAGCTGTTTCGTTGCCATAAGTGCCAGCAGGAATCTCAAAGGTTTTGAAGTAAGGCTTGGTCGCGATGATTTCTTTTAGCTTGTCTTGGTTGATAGTGACAATCTGTAAATCTAAACCTTGCTCTAACTCCATCAAAGATGAGTTTGGTAGGCCACTACTAAAGAATGCCGCTTCAATCTTACCTGCTTTCATACCATCAGCAGCTTCAGCAAAGCCTAGATAATCAACGGTGACATCATCATATGTGATACCAAACCCTTCAAGTAAAGTACGAGCATTCACTTCTGTACCAGAACCTTGATCGCCTACAGCAATACGCTTGCCTCGTAAATCTTCAATGTTTTTGATACCAGATTTTTTCGAGGTCACGATTTGCACCACATTAGGGTACAAAACAGCAATCTGCTGAATGTTAGTGATTGGCTGCTCAAAGTTGTTTTTACCTTCGACAGCATCCGTCACCACGTCACTTAGTGCCAAGACCATGTCGACCTTGCCTTGGGTCAATAGATTGACGTTTTCGACTGATGCACCAGTGGTTTGCGTTTTTGAGTTTACGCCAAAGGTTTTGACATAGACTTCAGACAATGAAGTACCAATGATGTTATAAGGGCCAGACGCACCGCCAGTAGCGATGGTCAAAAACTTAGTATCAAGCTTATCTGCTGCAGTATCTGTTGCCGCGCTATCTGCAGATGCAGTATCACTGCCCTCTGAGCTTGGAGATGAGCATGCAGTTAGACCTAACGCAGCACTCAACATAGCTGACAAAAGTAATGGGGATTTTAAAGAATTAAGCATTGAATTCATCCTTGAAGTAATCGGTTTTATACGTTTAACAATATCCGTATTTATACATAAATACGTTACAGACGAGTAATAATATAGTAATTCTGTCAATAAATAAACCTTAGCTTACTTTCTCTTTTTCTTTCAATACCTTATATTTAAAGCTATTAGAGAAAATATAGGCTATTCATTAATTGTACTAATATATATTTATGTTTTGCTATGCGAAACAAAGTTCCATTTAATAAATATTAAAACAAAAATTGTCGCTATTGTAAACCTTTATCGATATCTGGAAAATATTGTCATATCGCATTATTTCTTAGGAATTTTTAGATATAGCAAATTAATGAGAATTCTCTATTTATAACTATCTCGATTTATAACTATAAGGGCAAAAGTTCTGCTATATTTTATCTGAGCTATTTTTTGGTTCAGGATATTACATGGCACTAGTCTGTGTCTCTCTTTTATTAACCCATTCGGATAGTCCTTATGACAATACCCCACACGGAAGTACTGGCAACGTTATCTGCTGATATTGCTATCATCGGTGGTAGCGGTCTCTACCAAATGTCATCACTGACCAACAAACGCAGTGTGACAATACAGACGCCTTATGGCAGTCCATCTGATGATATTGTCTTAGGTGAGCTTGAGGGAGTGACAGTCGCATTTCTGACACGGCATGGTCAGGGCCACAGACTGACCCCGTCTGAAGTGCCTTATCGAGCCAATATCTATGCGCTAAAAACGCTTGGGGTACGCTATATCGTATCCGTATCAGCAGTTGGCTCATTGCAAGCGCATCTTAAGCCATTAGACATGGTCATTCCAGATCAAATGATTGATATGACTAAGCAGCGAGCGAGTACTTTCTTTGGCGAAGGTGCCGTCGCTCATGTGTCGATGGCAGACCCACTATGCCCTGTCCTAGCAGACATCTTGACGCGCGCTTGTGACCAAGCAAATATTGTAGAAGGTACCAACCATTCTAAAGCAACTTATGTCTGCATCGAAGGGCCTCAATTCTCAACTCGGGCAGAGTCAGAATGGTATCGTCAGATGCAGGCAGATATCATTGGCATGACCAATATGCCAGAAGCCAAGTTGGCTCGTGAAGCCAGTATTGCTTATGCCACCTTAGCTCTGGTGACGGATTTTGATTGTTGGCATCCGACGGAAGAAGCCGTCAGTGCCGACTATGCGATAAAAAACCTAATGAAAAATGCGGATAATGCTCAAAAAGTGATACGGGAAGCTGTTGCTTTGATTGCCGCTGAGCTGCCTGAGTCAATCGCTCACAATGCTCTTGCACAAGCATTAGTCACACCTATAGATGCGATGGACGAACATACCAAGATCAGACTGGCCGCCTTGCTAGCGTAATCTTGATACTTACTCTCCATCTTAAACTGACTGCTGCTAATCGGTTTAGTCTTAATCTGACTTCAATCAAGTCAAAAAAGGCCATTAACTAAAATAATGGCCTTTTCTATAATTTAGCATGTATATTCGAAATTTATACTAAATACATCACTTTGATATCAGCAACAACCGCCCAAGCCAGTTGCCAGCACCATAGGTTGAGTAAATGGCATTAACTCACCGCAGCCCGCAAAAATACCGTAGTGACGACTGTAATCACCGATAAACTCAAAATGCGGCGCAAAGCGTGATTCTTGCAGCATGCGAAACGTATTGCCACATACTGGGAATACCCGACCAGCTTCGATAGCATGATGTTTATCTAAATCAAACCGATGCGGGGACTGCTCGATAGTTCCTTTATATATCACCGCTTGTCCGTGATCTTCGCAAGCATCCTCAAGCGAGTCGATTTTAAATAAGCGGTAAGTTGCAGAGAAAAACTGGATATCACCAATTTTGGCCGCCAAAGTAGGATCTGTAATCTCAAGTGGACGATCTTCAACCAAACGTACGTCTAAGAAACCTGCATCTCGTGACAAACGGTTAAAATCCTTCCAATACAATGCACCGCTCAAACACTCTCCATATAAGACTGGGTCATCGATTAAGTGTTGCGGGATACGGCGATCGGCATAGACATCAGAAAAATAAAACTCCCCACCAGGTTTCAGCAAACGCTGTACACTGGCCATAACCGCGGCTTTATCTGGTGATAAATTGATAACGCAATTGGAGACGATAATATCAAAGCTATTAGCCTCAAGGTCTAGTTCATCTAGTTTCTCGATATAGCCGTGCAAAAATGTCACATTATCATAGCCAAACTTATCGACATGATAGGCTTGATGCTGTTTGGCAACGGCTAGCTGCTCATCGGTCATATCAACACCGACTACGTGCCCACTCTCACCAACCAGTTGTGCTAGTGCATAGACATCTCGGCCTGAGCCACTACCCAAGTCTAAAATTCGGCAGCCTTCAAGCAGTGCTGGACATACCAGACCACAGCCATAATAGCGATTCAATACTTCATCGTGAATATTTGCGAGTAATGGCTTGAGCCACTCAGGCATATTGCTGATATCACAACACGCTGAAGTCTTTAAATCATCGGTACTCTGTAACTCTTTGCCATAGTAATTTTGCACAACGTCATGCATAACAATATCCTTATTGAATGTGCCATCCAGTTAAAAGTCTTAGTAAATCATCTTAGAATATGCAACTACGTTAGTGAATTTACTGACCTAGTTATCAATTATCCGTTATCAGCTATTATCGACCTAAATATTGACGTGAGAATCTAGCCAGCTTGATGGCAAATGCTTTAGATCTGTAGGCTCATCAATATCATGTAAAGGGTCAAATAGTGCCAGTGTCCAACCTAATGCCGCCATGCGCTGCTTGGTGACAGCGGCTACACTAACCGTACTCCAAACAATGTCCGAAAACAGGCTGTCATCAACTTGTCTAAACCCTAACAGCACATAACCACCATCAGTCGCTGGAATCATAACCGCATCGTGCTGGTTTAGCTGCTGTACCGCTGTCTGAATACGTTCTGTCGTAAGACTAGGGCAATCCGTACCAATTAACACAACCTTATCAAAACGCTCCAATGCGCACTGACTGGCTATCAACATACGAAAACCCAAATCTCCGTCGGCCTGCGTAGACCAACGCAGTGGGTTGGGCAAATTAAGCGCCTGCCAGCATGGATCTGTTGGTGTTGGACTCACACATAGCTCAACGGAAAAGCCCGTATCAATGGTCTGCTCAATACTATGCAGTAATAGTTGCCTTGCCATACGTGCAGCGCCATCTATACCCAGTGCTGGCTGTAAGCGGGTTTTTGCCTTATTGGGTGCTGGATATTTTGCAAACAGAATGATGCAGGTATCTTGCTGTTTTGCAGATGAATCAGCTGTCACTTAATGGTCTCTCAATTAGTCAAATGTACAAGGACGAACCCTTTCTTATTTTGTCTATCATATTTATAAACCAAACAATCTCACTAGTTATAGTAGCGTTGCTTTAAGACGCTATGCGATACGCCGCGCCAATAATCAAAGCGTAAGTGCCACATCAAGAAAATCGTCCGCCATGTACCATGCTGCTGCCAACGCCGCGCAGATGTTATGACTTTACTTTTTAGACAAGCTGGACGAGAAATTTTCTTTAGCCGTTTACAGAGCTCAACATCTTCCATCAATGGCTGATCAGGATAGCCACCAATCTGCTCGAACACGGACTTTTTGATAAATATTGCTTGATCACCAGTGGCTATACTGACTAGACGTGAGCGCTGGTTTATCATTAACCCGACCATGCTTAACAATGGATTATGGCTGTCTAAACGGACATCAAAACGTCCCCAATCGTACTGAGCTACTGCCTGCTGAACGTTATCTATCGCGTCAGCTGGCAGCTCGGTATCAGCATGTAAAAATAGCAACACATCACCTGTTGCCAACATAGCGCCCGCATTCATCTGCTGTGCACGCCCTACCGTAGATTCGATAACATGCCAATCAATAACTGATTGAGCAATCTCTGTACTTGTGAGCATCTCTTTGGCGACAGTAACCGAACCATCCACTGAGCCACCATCGACCAATATCACTTGCTGCGGTGCCGGATCGAGATGGACAATATGAGCAATAAGCTCAGGCAAGTTGTTCGCTTCATTTAATAATGGAACAATAATTGATAGGTTCAATGGATATACCGTCACGTCAATCAACTAGTAAGATTAAAAACTGGCTTATTTCTTATTCAAATTCCAGTTGTAATCGGTATAGCTTATTTTTATCTTGCCTTGTTTGAGATCCGCTGTCTGAGCTTTACTCAATCCTAATGACGAGCTATAACGACCTAGAAACCCTGCTAAATCTTTTGTGCCACGCCAATTGGTTGCAAAGTCTTCTTTATACCATTTAAAAATTGGTGACACTCTTAGCGTATCGCCTTTGAGACTGTTGCGGCTACTGTCTGCTAAAAACTTAGACGTTGCTTGCTCTAATTGATTGTCTAATCGCTTGCCGGTAAAGGCATCATCTTGCAATGCAGGGCAACCGATACTGGCACAATTGACTGCAAAGTGAATGCGCGGATCGTTGTAGCGTTTAGAACCACGAATCAGGTTATGCTCGATATCATCAAGTGAGCGCGTCTTACCAAGTAGCGAAACAAACTCTTGCTTCCATGGTGACCCAAACAGTCCGCCAATATCTTTGATAGATTTAACGTTTGGATATTTCGTCAATACCAAATCTACCGTACCAGCGTTATAAACGTTGATTAAAAATGCCAACTGCTCATTTTTACTCCAACGATTAAACTCTGATTGAGATACCTTGCTCGTCGCTTCTAGATAGCTTGTCAGCTTACTTTGATCTGCTTTCATACCAGCATAATTGACTACTGAAGCTTTGCCACCGTTGGTCATGGTCACATGCTTATTTAATAAGCTATCCCAGCTCTGATGGTTGAAGTCAGCATGAGCAGCCACGCTTGCTAATAAAATAGTCGTAGCAATCACTGGTTGGGCGAAAAATGTCTTCGCTGAAAAGTTAGATACTGACATAAGGCTTACTCCGTTTATACTGATTGTTTTTTATCTATACCAAAAGTACTTATATTGAACGTACTTATATTAAAAGCACTTACATTAGAACGGCTAAGGCGTGTCTGCTAGCACTGGCTCTACTGCCTCTTCTTCTAACGCGCCGCCACAACTACTGCCCTGTCCTGCTGTACAGCCATAGCAGTGGTCAGCAATGGCGATGTCATCACCAGAAGGGTTTTGCGTTAACAAATCACTTAGGTGTCGCCGTGACTTGTTTGGGACAGGAATCTCTAACTGCTGATTGAAATCACAATCAAATAACTCACCCAACCAATTGACACTAATGGTCGAACGGCACATGACCTCGGCTAAATTGGCAGCCATATAATTAGCTTTGAGCAAATCCATATACGGGTGGAACTGTTTTTTTGCCAATAGCACCGCACCAAACCGCTGAATCGGCATGTTTGTTAGGGCAAATAAATGATTAAACTCGATATCAAAGTGTACTTTTAGCTCACGCTTGTAATCTGCTTCAAGCTGCTGTTGATTGGGCGGCAGCGTCGCACCTTGTGGGTTGTAGACCAAGTTTAATGTTAAATTTGAATCAGGCTTGCCGTACCCCAACTGATTGAGCTTCTGCAATCCCAATATACTGTCGTCAAACGCGCCTTTACCGCGCTGCTTATCTACATTTTCTAGGGAATAGCAAGGCAAAGAAGCCACCACTTCCACTTGGTTGTCTGCTAAAAACTGCGCCATATCCTCATAACCCTCTTCCATAAGAATGGTCAGGTTACAGCGGTCTATCACTTTGACGCCTAATGCCCGAGCGGCCTTGACCAAATACTTAAAATCCTCATGCATCTCAGGCGCACCGCCCGTCAAATCAAGCGTATCGATATTTTGTGCTTGCAATACTTCTGGTATCAGCTCAACCAATTCACGCGACATCATCTCGGTACGATAAGGGCTGGCAGCCACATGACAATGTACGCAGGACATATTGCATAAGTAGCCCATATTAACTTGCAATATGGTCAGTTGACGACGTTTTATCGCTGGAAAATCCGTATGCTCAAGTAGCTCGATAGTTGATTTCATGGTGGTCTAAAATCCTGTTAGCAGTACAACTAAAAAAGGATAGCAACGTAAAATTAAAGATTAGAAAACACAGATAGCGCATTGCTTTTACTGTTTATTTTTAATATTTACAACGTAAAACCTGATTGCTTACTTTACGGTTTATCTAATCAATCATACCTGATTATGAATACGCATTGATGACTAATCATATGGATTTTATGGTTTATTCTAAATGAGCATTAACCTTCGTTAGTTCTTATCAGCTTCGTCAATTCTTATTAACTTCGATAAAACGCTTATCGATATACTTCTTGAGATGCCATACCCAGCGGCCTTGTAGGTTTACATTACCCCAACTACCAATGGCGTATTTGTCACCGCAAGACAGCAGATATAGCGTGCGTGATTTTGGCTGATAACTCCTCATTACGTTGTCACCCAGATAGGCCAATAGATTATCGGCTTCGACAGCACCACCATGCACCGAGTGAACCCCCGAGTGCGCCACGTATTTATCGATTCGTGTCGCTACATCACCAACCGCAAACACATTAGAATGAGAGACGCTCTGTTGCTTATCGTTTACCGCGACAAACCCATCACCTTCTATATCCAAATCCGTAGAAGCTGTCCATGCCGACCCTATGACGCCAGTCGCAGCGATGACAGCATTGATGGGCAATGATTTATGGGTGGTCGATAATTTGCCATCACGATAATCGGTCGCTCGTTCTCGAATTATCGTAATGCCATGGCGATGTAACTGCTGAACAACTCGGTGACGAAAGCCTGAGTTAAACCCTGACAATAGATTCTCACCGCATACTAATGTCACCTGATGATTACGATTGATGTTCCGTAGCGCGACTTGGGCTGCCATCACCAATTCTATGGCCGCAGCACCTGCTCCGATAATAGCCAATTGATACTTTTCAGACTGCTGAGCGGCCTTTAGAATCCGCTGCCATTGAGTGATAAATGTTGATAATGGTCGTATGGCAATCACGTTAGTATTAGCAGCGCCAGTATTGTTATCGTCATTATCGCTTCTGTACTCGTTGTAGCTATTGTGGTCAGGTTGCCAACGCATGTCTGTATCTGCGCCCGTATTTAGAGACAACACATCGTAGTCAAAATCCGTTTGTTCATCGCCAGTCGTAACCACCTTGTTTGACGCTGCGTTTACTTTTACAAGCGACTGCTGAATGAATCTCACACCTGCTCGCACACAAAGCGATTTGATATCGATACTGATATCATGTAACTGATAATGCCCTGCCATCCAACCTGGTAACATGCCAGAATAGATGGTTTGCGGTTGTTCACTAATTAAATGAATGTCTGCCTCTATCGTATCGGCGTCCTTTAAACGCGCGGCGCTAAGTCGACGCAACATACCAATATGAGCATGACCTGCGCCTGCCAATAGTAGTGTCTTTTTCGATGAAAATTTCGTCATAGATGATTTTATCAAGGCGGTTAGTTGCTGTTAATATTTGATGGAATATTGATTGATATAAATGACTTTAAAAACTCATTTAAAAGTATCATATAAATAAGACCAGTCTGTTGCGGGCAAACAGTAAGAGCGTAAATGGCTTATGTGGTTTATACAGACTCAGCGATAGTCACTGCTTTAACCGTTATTGTTAGAGCGATACCTTGTATAACTGAATTAAAATCATAAAATAAGGTGAAATTATTTATCATCGCCCAGTACAATAGGACAGTATAAGAGCCGCAGGATAAATTGCGCTACTTGACTCATTATTTGAGAAATATCGTCAAAACCGTTAATGAAAATTATAAGTAATCAAGGAACATTACATGAGTACCAATATCGATACCAGTAACGATCACATTTTGTCTTCTGACAATATTCACTACTTGCACCATGACTTTTTTGAACCAAGTAGCAAAGACGTCGAGATTAGCGCAACTTTACTGATTGTGCATGGCATGGCAGAGCACAGCGGTCGCTATAGCGATTTTGCACAGTTTTTGGCAGACAATGGTATCGCTGTGGCGACTTACGATCATTTGGGTCATGGACAGACTATCAAGACTGAGGCCGATCTTGGGTTTTTTGGTGAAGAGCATCCGGTACAGTCGCTACTAAAAGACGTGATAGTCATGGCCGATAGCTTAAAAGACCGTCATCCAGACGTTCCGCATTTTGTGATGGGTCACTCGATGGGCTCGTTTATCGTGCGCAATGTACTCAAGCATCATGCGCATAATTTCACAGGTGCTATCCTAATGGGTTCAGCAGACGCCAACCCACTGGCCAAGGTTTTATTACCTATTAACAAGCTACTGGCCAGAGTCGCCCCAAGACAACCGAATACTGTTTTTGCCAAGGTGATGAATAAAGTCCTTAACAGCCAACTATCTGATCGCAATTCGTCCTCACAGTTTGCATGGCTCAGTGAAAATACCGCAAACATTGAAGCCTATGAAGCCGATCCTAAGACTGGTTTTGACTTTACCAATAATGGCTTTATGACATTGTTTACGCTCATGGATACTGGACTAAACAAAAATTGGGCTACCACTATTGCCAAAAACTTCCCGATGCTGTTTATCAGCGGTGAAGATGATCCGATTGGTGAAATGGGTCGCGGTATACGTAGGGTTGTCACGCGTCTGGACAAGCGTCATTTCAGTCATGTCGATATTCAGCTGTATCCTAATATGCGCCATGAAGTGCTGCACGAAAAGGATAAGCAGACCGTTTATCAAGATATTTTAGAGTGGATAGAGACCAACACGACAGACGATTAAATCATGATAAATGAGTTGTTTTGAGAGGATACCTGAAAACAACTCATTCAATATTGTCACAATAAGACCCTCAACGTGTTTGCTAAAAGTGGTCAAATTAGCGACAATACGGCAAGCAAGTTTTTGGACCAAGCCATACTTTGAATTTTCTTTAGGCTGGGTCATATAAGTCTTTAACCATAACATTAAGATCACCCTCCCTTTCATTCATTTTAGGAACCTTTATGTCATTACAACAAACCATCGAACAAGCATTTGAAAATCGCAACGAATACAGCCCAGCCAATATGCCACAAGACGTGCGCGATGCTATCAACCAAGTACTTGAGCAACTAGATAACGGTAGCCTGCGCGTAGCAGAAAAGAAAGATGGCGAATGGGTTGTCAATCAGTGGGCCAAAAAAGCCGTACTATTGTCTTTCCGTCTAAACGACAACTACGTCCAAGCTGCTGGCGAACACGTACAGTTCTATGACAAAGTACCGACTAAATTTGCTAACTGGACTGAAGCACAGTTTAAAGAAGCAGGCGTACGCGTTGTACCACCAGCTGTTGCTCGTAGAGGTTCATTCATCGCAGCAGGCGCAGTATTGATGCCGTCATACGTCAACATCGGTGCCTATGTCGATCAAGGCGCGATGGTTGATACCTGGGCGACTGTTGGTTCATGTGCTCAAATCGGTAAAAACGTGCATCTATCAGGCGGCGTTGGCATCGGCGGTGTATTAGAGCCATTGCAAGCAAACCCTACTATCATCGAAGACAACTGCTTCATCGGTGCACGCTCTGAAATCGTTGAAGGCGTTATCGTTGAAGAAGGCGCTGTCATCTCTATGGGTGTCTATATCGGTCAATCGACGCGCATCTATGATCGCGAAACTGGCGAGATTCATCGTGGCCGTGTACCAGCAGGTTCTGTTGTCGTACCAGGTAGCTTACCGTCAGAAGATGGCACGCACAGCTTGTACGCTGCCATCATCGTGAAAAAAGTTGACGCGCAAACTCGTGCAAAAACATCAGTAAACGAGCTATTACGCCTAGCCTAAATATTTGGCAAGTACCGTTGTTTATTGAATAATATTGTTTTATATGAAGATGCTGGGGGATGACTCCAGCATCTTTTTTGCAGCTTAATATAACGCGTTACGTTATAATCCTCTTTTAGTTTGTCTTTATACAAACACAAAATCATTCGTATCATCCTCTGCCTTTTTATTACGATTGATAAGCGCTTCATCGCCTTATCGACCTTCAACTGTATTTGAAATATTATGAGTGAATCATCATTACGCACCGCCACTATCCCTGTCACTGACCCTGAAGCAGGGTTGCGTCTGACTGAGATTTTTTATTCCTTACAAGGTGAGGCAATCACCTCAGGCTTGCCGACGATATTTGTACGTCTAACAGGCTGTCCGCTGCGCTGCGTCTATTGTGATACCGAATATGCTTTTACTGGCGGCGAACGTCAATCATTAGAAACCATCATAGAAACCATCAAAGGTTATCCGTGCAAGCGCATCTGTCTGACTGGTGGTGAACCATTAGCACAGCCAAATGCCATTGAGTTGATGAAACGTTTGCTGAGCGATGGGTATGAGATATCCCTTGAGACCGCAGGCGCACTCACGGTAGAAAACGTGCCAGCAGCAGTCAGTAAGGTAATGGATCTCAAAACGCCAAGCTCAGGCGAAGTCGATAAAAATCTATGGTCAAACCTCGACTATCTCACTCAGCATGACCAAATCAAGTTTGTCATTATGAATCGTACAGATTACGACTGGGCAAAAGCTAAATTGACCGAGTATAAGCTAAACGAACTGGTCGGCACGGTGTGGTTCTCTCCAATGTTTAACGTCGCAGATGATGTCGATGAACAGCTCAGCCCTGAAGTACCTGTATTGGCGCGCGAGCTAGCAGAATGGATGTTGGCTGATGCCTTGCCAGTTCGCTTTCAGCTGCAATTGCACAAAATCATTTGGGCAGATGCCAAAGGCAAGTAACTATCAGCAAGTAACAAACAGAAAGTGTGAACACGTTGAGTGCCATGGATAAGGTAGCGGTATGATCAAACTCATTTTATTGGGCTTGTTAGCAGGTGCATTTTTTAGCTCGACATTTATCTTAAATGAGCTTATGAGTAGCGCAGGTGGACATTGGTTTTGGTCAGCGAGTCTACGCTATGTCTTTATGCTGTTG
Source organism: Psychrobacter sp. 4Bb (assembly GCF_002836735.1). Lineage (GTDB taxonomy): Bacteria > Pseudomonadota > Gammaproteobacteria > Pseudomonadales > Moraxellaceae > Psychrobacter. Next base: position 90,494 of record NZ_PJAS01000076.1, read on the forward strand.
ATTATTACTGCCATTATTGCGATGCAACATGGCTTTAGTCGTGTTAAAGCGCTAATGAGAATTTTTCTTCAGCATTGGGGCTTTTGGTGCATTACTGGCAGTATTGGGTTTGGACTGTTTTATACTGGTATTTGCTATGCCGCAGATCATGTTGCGGGATGGGTAGTAGCAGCTACCTTTATGTTTACCGTCGTCACCAGTTTGCTTGTGCTATTGGCATTTGGTCAACGTTTTGACAAAAAATTCATCGTATATGCTGTCATTGTCTTTATCGGTGTGGCGCTCGTCAATATCAGTGAAGGTCTGCATGCTGCTTCTATAACCGACACCGTCCCCATGTCTGACATGCTGCTGTACGGTGCGCTACCCGCTCTTATCGCCGCTTTTAGCTACCCAATTGGTAACCAGCTGGTTTGGCAGGCTTCTCATAATGCCCGCCAGCGCAATACTGAATTGCAGAAGGCAGCAGAGTTTAACGATCAACGAGCTAGCATCAGTATTGGTATTGATATCAGTGAGCAGAATGAACCACTCATATCCGAAGCTTATGATTTGCCAGCTACGACATATGATGCTACCGATATTGATAGCGTACTTCAAAGTAACAACACTGCGGCAACCTCATCCCTACAAAATCTAATTGCTCGTATTCCTTCTATCGAAACCACGCTACTGCAAAATGCCTTTAACAAAGTGTGGCTAATGACTCTTGGGTGTTTGCCATTTTGGCTGTTTTTGGGCATTATAGTGCGCCCTGACCAGCCCCACGCCTCACAAATAATCAATACGTTGCTCGTTGCTCTATTAGCAGGCGTGGCAGCGACCACTATATTTTTGTATGCGCGCGAGCAAGCTGTTACTTCAAGCGAGGTTGCAGGCGTTGACTCAACCCAAGCCAGTGAAGTTATCTTTGCTTTGATTGGGGGTATATTATTATTAGATAACGCCATACCTTCGGCGATGGGACTGGTCGGTATAGGGCTGATTATTGTAGGACTGATATTATTTGCAAAAGATGGCTAAATGGCACTGTAACACTACACCTCTTTCGTCAAATTTATGCATTGAATAGCCACCTAAAAAACACCTATCACTTTGATGATCTCGATTTGGCAATATAACCATGGGTAATGCTTTGATTTTTCCTGATATTCTATTATATTTATTGGACATGGTTGGCATTATTGCCTGCGCGATTGCAGGGACTTTGCTTGCGCAGCATAAAGGCTTTGATATTGCTGGTTGTATCTTGGTAGCGATGGTCAATGCCATCGGCGGTGGTACTTTACGTGATATGGCTCTCGACCGTCATCCTCTATTTTGGATGACTGATCTTAATTACGTGATCGTTATCACGGTGACATCTCTTATCTTACAAATATTCTTTCACCTTTATAATAAGATTGATAATGCGTTGAAACTCTTTGATGCCATTGGGCTGGCCGCTTTTAGTGTCATTGGTTTTAAGGTGGCCTTAACCCTAGACATGTCTCCCCTTATTGCTATTATGATGGGTGTTTGGACCGCCATTATCGGTGGTTTGCTACGTGATATCATTTGTAATGAGATTCCGCTAGTGTTACAGCGTGAGATTTATATTACTGCCAGTATCGCAGGGTCGGTGACCTATTTATGCTTACAGTATTTTGGAGTCGGTGCCAGTCTCAACGAATTTATTATGCTGTTTGTCATCTTTGCAGTACGTATGCTCGCGCTCAGATTCGACTGGCATCTGCCTTCTATTCGACTCGTAAACTGATTAATTGAGCAAGACTCTGCTGAGATAGCCTTTGTTTGACTGACAATAATTGAAAATAGTGAGAACTGCCCATGTTGGCTATCGTATTGGACCCTACCGTACTGATCACTACTTTTGACCCGCGCTCTTTGATATATTTCTTCGATATGATTGGCATTATCGCCTGTAGCGTTTCGGGCACGATACTTGCCAAGCACAAAAACTTCGACGTCTTCGGCTGTCTTCTCGTGTCTATTGTCACTGCTATCGGCGGCGGCACGGTACGTGATGTCATTCTCGATCGCCATCCGTTATTTTGGATGGTAGATATGAGCTATCTGACCCTTATTACGATTTCATCGCTAGCGATGCAGATATTTTTTCATCCAAACTCTAGACGAGTGGATAAGTTCCTCAAGCTTTCTGACACCATTGGTCTGTCAGCATTTACACTGATCGGTATCAAAGTCGCTGACAGTATGGGCGCCAATGTGCCTGTAGCGCTATTATTAGGTGTAATTACTATCGTGGTTGGTGGCATCATTCGCGATATGATTTGCAATGAGATTCCATTGGTACTACAGCAAGAGATTTATATCACCGCAGCGTTGACAGGTGGGGTGCTGTACTTTGCTCTAAAGAATTTAGGCGTGACAGATTGGGTAGCTGACATCTCTACGATGAGTACGATTTTTACTTTGCGTATGCTGGCTATTCGTTACGATTGGCAGTTCCCCACATTAGAGTGGAAATACTAATACTAGGGCGTGTCTTCATTTCAAAAATACCAACGCGCCCATATTTGAGCGCGTTTAGTATTATCGGTTTGACATTGCTACTTTAGCCGTGCTCTACCACAGCCAAATCTTTAACCATCAGCTGTAAGCTTTGCTTGCCATTCCATTCATTGATGTCTAGCTGAAACAACAAATGGACTTGCTTAGCACGGTAATCCCACGCCTCATTATCGAAGTTAAAGCAAATGGCCTCTATCGGATATTGAACGTCTGGATAGCGCAGCGATAATTTAAGATGTTTGTCTTTTAAAATCTTGAAGCTTAATACCTCAAACACACCGTCAAATATCGGTGGCGCAAACCCATGACCCCAGATACTGGCATCGGCTAAATGCTCAGCAAACCATAAGCTAAAGTCACTCGCTTGCAAAGGTCCATCGGTGAATTTTTGCTCTGCAAATACCTCATCATCCATCTGAGCCATCACTTCATTAAAAGCTGTGACAAATGCCTCAAAGTTGCGGCGCTTGAGGGTCAGGCCTGCTGCCATCGCGTGCCCGCCGAAATGACTTATTAAGTCTGGATAACGCTCAGCAACTTGTTCAATCGCATCACGAATATGTACGCCAGCGATAGAACGTGCAGAGCCTTTAATGGCACTATCTTCATCCGTTTGTTCAGTATCTGCTGGCGCAAATACGATACTGGGTAAATAATAGCTTTCTTTTAGACGACCAGCGACAATGCCGATGACTCCTTGATGCCAGTCGTCTTGGTATAAAATAATACTACGCGCGCCTGCATTGCTGGCTTTAGCAGTAGAGACAGCCTGAGTAATTATGTCATCGTTACTGGCATTATCATTGCCATCACCACTCACACTCTCATCGCTATTATCTTTATTAGCCAATGCTTGTACGATACTATCAGCTTGCGCACGCATCTCGCCCTCTACATGACGACGCGTACGGTTCAGCTGTTCAAGCTCTTGTGCCAAACGTTGTGCGGTGCTCCAGTCTTCGGTTAATAAGCATTCGATACCGATGCGCATATTGTCCATGCGCCCAGCTGCATTGATACGTGGGCCTAATACAAAACCAAAATCCTGAGCATGAAGCTGCTTGGGATTACGGCCCGCTTGCTCAAGCAATGCTAATATTCCCATACAGCAGCGGCCTTGATGAATAGCCGATAATCCATGATGTACCAAGATACGGTTGTTTTTATCGAGTACCCCAACGTCTGCAATCGTCCCAAGTGCGACCAAATCCAAATATTGGCTAACCTGTACGGTAGACTTGCCAGCTTCGCGGCGCAGCTTTGCTAAGCGTCCGAGCACATAAAACGCGACTCCAACTCCGACCAGTGCTTTACTGGCAAAGTCACAACCTAGCTGATTGGGATTGACTACCGCTTCCGCAGGTGGCGTCTCTTTGGTCGTGAGATGATGGTCAGTGATAATCACCGTGATACCATCAGCTTGGGCTCGCGCTACCCCTTCATGACTTGAGATGCCATTATCAACCGTCACTATCATATCTGGCTGAAAAGTCTCAATGCCTAACTCGACAATCTCTGGCGTCAGGCCATAACCGTACTTAAAACGATCTGGCACTAGGAAATCAACGACCGCACCCATCTTTGTGAGCGCTCGCATCATTAAGGCCGTACTGGTGGCACCATCACAGTCAAAGTCACCAACGATCAGGATGCGCTGATGCTCATCAATGGCCACATCTAATAAGCGCACGGCTTCTGTGACACCGTGCAGGGCCTCAGCAGGCAATAGACCTGATAGGCTAGTCTCCAGCTCATCAGGCGCAGTGATACCTCGCCCTGCATACAGACGGGCAAGCGTGAATGATTGAGCGGCAAATGGTTGCAGCGCGGCGGGCAACTCGTCGATGCGAGTGCTGGTATAACGGGGGGTTAAATTTAGCATGAGCGTATTCTACTGGCTTTAGTAGAGGGTCACAATGACAATTTATACTACCTCTGTATATCATTAGGCATTGTACAACTTGATGAATAATGCCCATATATTAGTGATAATTGAGACTGCCATTTTTATAGCTTATACAAACCACCTTCATTTAATCACTTACAAAAAAGGTGCACAGTGTGAGCAATTTCATTCATTTTGCTACAAAGCAATGATTGTAAGCCACGCATAAATCCATAAAATAGTAAGCAACTGAAGGATTTGTTATCTATTGAACTTTTTATCATTTATATTTTAATTATTTATAAGGACACTTTATGAAAACCACGCCACTTGCTGAAAAACTTCCAAATACTATCGACCCTAACCTAGACCTTGATAAGGTTAAGAAAGAATGTCAGGGAATGGTAAAAAGACGCGCTAGAGTTTCTGCTGGTGTAGCGGTTGTGCCAGTACCATTTTTTGATGTGGCAGTTGATGCGGGGATGTTGACACAATTGATTCCAGAGATTAGTGAGCGTTTTGGTCTCATTGAAGACCGTCAGTCAGCCATTAATTTGGAATCTCGCGAAGTGCATTGGAGCGCAGTAAAAGACCGTACCGTAGATTTCGCTGGTCTAATGGCAACACGCGGTATCGTCAAAAAAACCATCCAAGGTTTTGGTGGTCGTATCGCTGCCAAACAAGTGACTAAGTTTATTCCACTTGGTGGCCAATTGGTTGCTGCAACTATGGGTTACACGATTTTTAAGAAAATCGCTAATGACCATATCAACGAATGCTATAAATTGGCAAAAGATATCCAGCAAAAAGAACACGGCAAAAACGTATAAATAAGCCAAATAGCTTAGCCTATATCAAGCCAGTTAAGTGATTACTTAGCTGGCTTTTTTGTGGTTTATACAAATAGGTCATAGAGTTCTAAAATAACATGCGCTTGTGGTTAATGATGTCATTGCTAGGTTTTACTGATAATATACAGCTTTATTTATGACAGACACCTTAAAGGACTAACTTATGAAAAAAATCTTGGCTTCAACGATGATGCTAGCGACTTTTGCCTTGGCGGGATGTACCTCAACAGGTACTACAAACAACGGTACAGGTACAGCAATCGGTACCGCAAACGAGATCGGCATGAATGTTTTTAGAGCTGCGATCGACAACCAATGCCGTAGCCAAATTGAAAAACAAAACGCATGGCGTGTTGCAAGCGTCGCTATGACAGAAGCACAGCAAGAATCTGTTAAAACCAATGTTTGTGGCTGTGTGAGTGAGCAAGCGCCACAGCAAGTGACGATTGTTGAGCTGGGCAATGCCGCGATTGACTCTCAGTACCGTACTCAGTTAGTCGCACAAGTCGTCGCCAAATCTCTACAGAGCTGCTATACAAGCTTTGTTCAATAGAACAATTAAGTTATTTATTAGAATAAAAAATAATAAAGAGGGTGCGTTATACATAATGCACCCTTTTTATTGCTAGGGCGTGTCTTCAATTCACTCGATAGTTATCTAAATGGGCTAAAAATAGCTAAATTTTGCCAAACATCGTCAAATCGTTGGTTAATATCCCGATATTATCTGCACCATTTTCCTCGTTTGACGGCAACTTATCTCATTTTTATCACCATTTTTGAAATGAAGACACGCCCTAATAGATTAGTTCAACTAATTAGCCTAAAATTTATTTGTGTCAGATGCTTGAGAAGTTATAGAGGCCGTAAAAGGTAATGATTGGCTACGACGGAAATACTTCGAGGTGCTATCAATAATTTTATCTACTTCCTTAATTAAATCATTAATCACGTCATCGTAAATACCATGATATAGCTCTTTTTCAAATGCTGTAAATGGGTGTTTGCGCGACGCTGAACCCACCTCAGTGACACCGTCTTTACTATAAAAAATATCTACGCGACCATCACTATTCAACACACAATTTAATAGTCCACCTTCAATTTCCATCTCTACGCGTTCTGGCATAAAAATATAGTCATCTACATTGATAAGCTTCTTTTCTACTTCTCGTTTAAAAAATGATTTGATATCAAACATAGGTACATCCCTAACTTTATAATTATAAGATACGTGAGCATGCCGAGCACTGTGACTGTTACCCAGTATTTATCTGCGTGATTAACGGGTCATGCTTTACTCAGTTATCCTATAAGATAGCGTTAGATTATTTAAGGTGCGATATGTAAAACTGCGTTTGATGTTGGTAAAAATGTGCGCTTAACTCTGGCTTCAATACAGTTCCAACAACCGAAATAAACACAACAAAAAAAAGCTGCCAATAAGCAACTTCCCTTATTTATTATCGAACTGCATTGACTAACTGAGTTAGACCCAGCCTTTCTCACGAAATGATTTGAGTACCTTTACAAATACTGCCATTTCATCAGGTCTGCCAAGTGTTAATCGATTAAAGCCAGTGATAGGTGCAAACTCACGCCCAACAGCAATACCATGCTCACGCATTCTATCGATATAGGTTTGTACATCGCCTTTTATCTCATGGAATATAAAGCTTGCCTGTGATGGCAAGTAGCGTAAGCCAAGCTCATCTAATGTTTGCTCAACCAACTGACGCGATTGATTGGCCGTACATAAGCTCAATGCCAAAAAATCTTCATCATCAAGAGTCGTTAACGCAGCTACAGCACCTGCTAAGTTGGTATTATCAATCGAGATAAAAGCCTCTAGTTTGGCTATCATTTGCGGGCTAGCAACTGCATAGCCGACACGCATGCCAGCGAGTGCACATAGTTTTGAAAAGGTACGCACCACAACGATATTTTCAGAGTACTCCTCTCGTATCCATGTAACACCACTCTCAAAACTTGGATCAGTCACATACTCTGAATAAGCTTCATCTAATAAAAAGTAATGGTTACTTGGTGCATGCCCTACCCATTCTTTGAGCTTTACTGTGTCAGTAATAGTCGACGTTGGGTTGTTTGGATTGCACAGATAAAACAAGCTAATACCGTCAAAGTCATCAGCCACTTTTTGCATACTTTGCAAGTCAAAAGCGTAATTTTCAGTGGTCAGCGGCACTTTTACCACAGGCACATCAATGGATGTCGCATATAATTCAGCATAGGCAAAGGTTGGATGCGGCACGATAACTTGGAGTTTTTTGCCTGCTACTAATGCTTGATTTTGTAGCATTTGGACGACAGTACGAATATTTTCACTAGATCCACTGCCTAGAGAAATTTGGCGCTCTGCTACACCGTTTATCTCAGCGACTTTGGTAATCAGCGCCGCACGTTGGTCATCGGGATAACGAAAGCCGATGTCTAGAGAGTCGATAACGGCTTGTTTGGCAGCATCTGACATGCCGAGTGAATTTTCGTTAGAGTTTAATTCTATTAAGTTGTTGGTAAGCACAGTGAATAATACGCCTAGATTATGTCCATTCCAAAAATTCAGTCTATGTTGACAATGTGACCTATAAGAACAATAAGCCTAGCCCAAATAGAGCATTACACGTACTCGGCTTGTTAGCATGTGACTTAAATTTTTGAAATATTATATGGATGGTGAGATTTATGCGGATATGGTAAGTGGCAATGCGCAGTATTACAAGCCTTCTACACATTCCGATATTGAATAAACCATAAAAAAGTGGGGTACTCAAAAAGCACCCCACCTTCGATATTACTTAGCCTCTTTTTAGCTTCAATATTCGACCTACGCTATCAGATTAAATGTGCTTTTAACTCTAACACTTTATCACGCGTTTTTGCTGCTTCTTCAAACTTCAAATCACGCGACATTTGCTGCATTTGCTTCTCTAGACGTTTGATTTCTTTGGCAAGCAGATCAGGGCTACGCAAGATATTGATATCCACATCTGGCAAATTACTCTTAACTGGGATAGCTTGATTGTCATTGGCATCCAAGCTTTCACCCGTATCAATCCTGTCCGTGATACTACGGCGAGCACCTTTTGGCGTGATATTATGCTCAAGGTTAAAGGCAATCTGCTTATCACGGCGACGATCCGTCTCATCTATCGCCTTTTGCATACTTGGCGTAATGCGATCGGCATAGAGAATGGCTTTACCGTTTAAGTGACGCGCTGCACGACCAATGGTCTGAATAAGCGAACGCTCTGAACGCAAAAATCCTTCTTTATCGGCATCAAATATCGCTACCAATGATACCTCTGGCATATCCAAGCCTTCACGTAATAAGTTGATACCGACCAGCACATCATGCACGCCAGTACGGAGCTCATGAATAATCTGCATACGCTCAACAGTATCAATGTCCGAATGTAGATAGGCGACTTTTACATCATACTCTTTGAGGTAACTGGTCAAATCTTCTGACATACGCTTGGTCAATGTAGTAATCAGTACACGCTCGTCCTTTTCACGGCGTTTGGTAATCTCTGATAGCACATCATCAACTTGCGTCAAGACAGGACGTATCTCAATCTCAGGGTCAATCAGACCTGTAGGACGGACAACCTGCTCAACAACTTGCTCGCTATGCTCGAGCTCATACAATGCTGGCGTGGCACTCACATAAATGGTTTTGGGTTTGATACGTTCCCATTCTTCAAACTTCATCGGACGGTTATTCATCGCACTGGGTAATCTAAAACCATAATTGACCAAGTTTTCTTTACGTGATCTATCGCCTTTATACATCGCGCCAATCTGTGAAACCGTCACATGTGACTCATCAAGGAACAATAAGGCATCTTCTGGAATATAATCAAATAACGTTGGCGGCGCTTCCCCTGATGGACGGCCAGAGAGATGCTGTGAGTAGTTTTCGATACCGTTACAGTAACCAAGCTGCTGAATCATCTCCAAGTCATACTGAGTACGCTCTTTGAGACGTTGTGCTTCAATCAACTTATTGTTGTCACGGAAGTATTCTAAACGCGGCTCTAACTCAGCACGAATCGTATGGCTGGCAGCTTCTAACTTATTACGCGGCGTCACATAGTGCGACTTTGGATAAATGGTAATACGTGGCACGCTGCGCACCGTCTTACCCGTTAAAGGATCAAACCACGTAATCTTCTCAACCTCGTTATCGAATAAATGCACACGTACGGCTAGCTGCTCAGACTCAGCAGGATAGATATCTAACAGCTCTCCACGCAAGCGATACGTACCACGGCCAAAATCTAGCTCGTTACGCGTGTATTGCATCTCAACCAAACGCTTGATGGTTGCCGTACGATCGATGTTATCGCCCACAACGACATGCAATAGCATTTTTAGATAGCTCTCTGGATCACCCAAACCATAGATACAAGATACCGAAGCGACGATAATCGCATCGCGACGCTCTAACAAGGCACGCGTGGCGGAAAGGCGCATCTGATCAATATGATCGTTAATAGCGCTGTCTTTTTCGATAAAGGTATCACTAGCAGCAACATACGCTTCTGGCTGATAATAGTCATAGTAACTGACAAAATATTCGACCGCATTATTAGGGAAAAACGATTTGAACTCACCATATAGCTGAGCCGCTAGCGTTTTGTTGTGCGCCATAATAATGGTTGGGCGCTGAGTTTCAGCGATGACCTTTGCCATGGTATAGGTCTTACCAGAACCAGTCACACCCAATAGCAACTGCTCGTCCATGTCCGAATTGATACCGTTAACTAGCTTTTTGATGGCTTGCGGCTGGTCGCCTGCTGGCTCAAAGTCAGTAACCATCTCAAAGGCACGACTTGATATTTGCGTCCCTGACGCATTAACACCACTAATTTCAGCTTCGCCTTGGAGCTGAGTGGCCAATTGATTTAACTGACGCGATGAGCGCGGTTCAGGCATTCGCATAATGGCTTTCTTCTTCTTAAGGTTTATAACAATATGGGGTCTGAGCAGCGGTTTTTAAAGGAGAATAAGGAGTCTCATCCTATAGTTAAAACACTGTCTCGCTGCCCAAAAATATGAGTGTATAAATGTACGGTTTATCAGAAATTAAAGCTTAATATTAGCGGATAAAACTTACATCGTTATAAAAAACGCACACAGTATTCGATAAATTTACAAAGCTTTTCACGGTTAACAAACTCGTTACACGACCACTCAACAAAGCCTAACACTCAAGGGTTCCAACACTGAGTTAAGCTGCTATTATCATTCTTGAATTAACAAGTTGATGACTTTTCAGTACTAGTGAGCAGTATTGATGAATTGAAAGATTTATAGCAATTCATATTGTTAGCTTTAACTTAATTGTCATCGAATAGAAGACCAATAAAAATACATTGAACTTTCATTCAATATAATAATTTTAAATAAATGACGGAGTAAAATATGAGAGAACGTTACGCAAGTGGTATTTCAGACGAAACTGCGAAAAAAATGATTGATTTATTAAACGCTAACCTAGCAAACGTTATCGATTTAACATTAGATGGCAAACAGTGCCATTGGAATCTACAAGGCACTGGCTTTATCGGTGTACATCAATTATTAGATGAGACATCAGATCGTATCCTTGAAGTATCAGATACTATCGCAGAGCGTATTGTAATCCTAGGTGGTCAACCAAATGGTTTGGCAAGTCGCGTAGTAAAAGAGTCTATCCTAGATGACTACCCAACCGACATCACTGAAGTAGATCAGCATGTACGTGAGTTAACTAGCCGCTACAAGAAAGTCGCAGAGACATTGCGTGAAGCGATTGCTACCGCTGGTGATGCAGGTGATGAAGACACCGCTGACTTGTTTACAGAAGCTAGCCGTATTGTTGATAAAGATGCATGGTTCATCGGTGCAAACGCACCAAAGAAATAGTACCGTTTAAGTTAAAAAATTACTAAGTACTAGAGTTATAAGAAAAGCCGTCACTCATGACGGCTTTTTTGTGTTTTGATTTTTGAATTTAGAAAGTGTACTTAAAAGTATTCAATAGGATTTCTCTACCACATACTTAATCTACTAAGCTTTTAAATTAAATATTCTCTAAACTTAGCAGCTCAGCGTTAGGTTCGGACAGTGTCAAGATAGCCTCTTGAAAGACTGGATTACCTCTGAATAGATTTTCAATCTCTTCAAACTTCTGTGCGATATGCTCTTCTTTTTGATTGCCTGCGATATCTACTGCCGCCACCATAAATATCTTCTTTGGACCGACCCACTCTAGGTGCAGATAGGACACACTATCGATATCTGGATGATTTAGCAGCTCGCTTAAAACATATTCATGCATACGGTCAGTGACTCTATGCCCGACTAAGAAATCTCGGTTGCGACTGATCAAGAATATGGCGACGACGCCCAGTAGTAGACCGACGATGATAGACCCTAACGCATCCCAATACGGTTCGCCCGTATAAGCATGCATACCCATAGCAGCAGCGGCAATCACCAAACCGGTGACCGCTGCTAAATCTTCAAAGAATACACCGCGCAACGTTGGGTTAGACGTATCTACAACATAGCCAAGTGCACTGATATCGAGCGCTTCACCATGCTTTTTGCTTTGTCTGTAAGCCTGAATCAATGAGATTCCTTCGAGCACAAACGCCACTGCCAATACGATAAAGCCAATCGTATAGTTAGCTTCAGACTCAGTAGCGTTCCATTCTTTGATACCGGTATAGATAGAGACAATCGAACCTGCCGTAAATACACCAAAAGCCGCAATCATCGACCAAACATAAGACTCTTTGCCGTAGCCTAACGGATGGCTTTTATCAGCAGGTTTGATGGATTTTTTTTCTGCAACGATGAGCAATGTACCATTACCAGCATCTGCCCATGAGTGAGCTGCTTCTGCAATCATGGAGGCTGAGCCTGTCATAAAAGCGGCAACTGTTTTTGCGATTGCAATAACCAGATTGGCCCCAACTGCAATTAACACAGTGATAAGTGAGCCTGAATGCTCGTCGTTGGTTTCAGGGCTTTGGTTAAGGGTATGTTTTAGTTCAGGGTCATTTAAAATTTTAGGATTACCTGCCCCACGTGCACGAGGTGTTTGCGCTTTAGGAGCGGCTGGTAAATGGCGCTGGGGATTAGCAATAGATGGCTTTAGACTCATGCTAGACTCACTGAAATAAGGTATTGATAGTAGAATTTTTCGCCGTAGATAAATGGCTTGAAACATACATCAGCTTAAAATAAGCGCTCTACAATCTCAGTGTCTTTTTAGTGAGTCGTTGTATGAATTATTAACTCAATAAACCTAGATAACTTTATACAATTTTAGATAGCTTTAAATAACTTAGGCTATTTTTTGTCATCTACTTCGTGTTCGCTAAACTGCTTGTTAATCTATTCGAAATCACAACTTGGACGATGTGAGCTTTCCATACGCAGCTTTTTTCGTTCTTTTGCTGCATCAGCTCGACACTGCTGCATCTTGTTTTTGATATCGAGTGGCGGTGCAGATGTCGGTTTACCGTTGTCATCGATAGCCACCATCGTAAAGTAACAGCTGTTGGTATGACGGACGGTACGACCACGCACATCTTCTGCTTCGACGCGGATACCTACTTCCATTGAGGTATTACCAACATAATTGACACTGGCTGCAAAAGTAACCAACTCGCCCACATATATCGGCTCACGGAACATCACTTGATCGACAGACAGTGTCACCACATAATTACCACTATAGCGACTGGCACAAGCATAAGCGACCTGATCAAGCATCTTGAGCAAATCCCCACCATGCACATTGCCAATGAAATTCGCCATATCAGGCGTCATCAGTACTGACATGTATAGCTCATGGTTTAATGGGGCTTTTTTGGCAGTGGAGCTGGTATTGTATTGCGGCATAATATTCCTTAATGGTTTGACACTTATTTATTATGTCTACCATTTATACAGCAGGTCGCTGTATAGCACAAACAGACCTCTGTCATTAGACAGTCTAAATTGTGTAAATCAGGGCTATTTAAACAGTATTAGGGCGTGTCTTCAATTCAATCGATAGTCATCTAAATGGGTTAAAAATGGCTAAATCTTGCCAAATGGCGTCAAATAGCTGACTAATATCTCGATATTATCTGCGCTATTTTCCTTGTTTGACTGCGATTTATCTCATTTTTATCACCATTTTTAAAATGAGGACACGCCCTAGATAAGCCAAGATATAAGCGCTAGCTCAACCAATGAAAGCGATACGCAAGCCACGCTACTATGGCGCTAACCGAACCGGTCAAAATACCACCCCAAACAAAATCTACCAACGCTGTATCTAGCGTAAAGCCCTTATACAGTGCTAAATTGGTAAAGTCGTATGTTCCATAAGCCATCAAGCCAATCAGCCCGCCGAGTAAGAAGATATGACCCACGGATGCGCCAGCTTTGATTTGCGGATATAGAACCAAAATACAAAGCGCTAATATATAAAACATATAAAACACGCCAGCCGCCATCATGTTCGGCTCATCAGCCAATAGATGCCCGATACGCGACTCATAAAAGGCGCCTTTCATGGTCGTTAGCCAGACAGCATCGACACCCAAAAATATAACCACAGCAGCGAGATAAATAAAAACGTAACCCATGATATTACCTCTTATAAAATGAATAAAAACGGATAAAATTTATAGTGTCAGTCTTGGTTGAATAAAGTCTAAAAATGCCAGAATACGCGAAGATACGGCACTGTTTTTGTAATATACCGCCTGTATGGCTTCGCGGTTATTTGGTCTGACTATCGCCTCGGGCAATACCTCAACCAATCGTCCAGATTTCAAATCTTCACCAATCATAAAATGTGACAATAAAGCGATACCTTGGTGGCTTAAACATAGCTGACGCAGGGTCTCGCCGCTACTGGCTGTCATGTGGAAATTCAGTTTAACTGGTGTTTTTAGTGGCCAGCTATTTAGTTTTGACGCATCGTTAAAGCCAATTAATTTATGAGTGCTTAAATCATCAACATTCAAATTATCAATATGAGTCACTTCATTATGCTGGTGTAAGTATTCAGGACTGGCTACTAGCCGCAGCTTACTTTTACCTAATAGACGTGCATGCAAATTTGAGTCTTTTAAGTCGCCAATTCTGATAGCTAGATCCGTCTTATGCTCAAGCAAATCAATAATATTGTCATGCGAGGTAAGGTCGAGAGTAATGTGTGGATACTGCGCCACAAAATCACCAACCAAAGGCGTCAGTTGATGAAAGACAAACGGGCTCGCGGCGTCAATCCGTAAATGCCCACTCGGCGCTTGTTTTAACAGCTTAATCGCTTCTTCACCGGTATATAACGTATTTAAACTCTCACGCGCATATCTTATAAAGACATGCCCTTCCTCCGTCAGCTCCAAGCGCCGTGTCGTTCTATTTAGCAGCGTGCATTGCAGCGTGTCTTCGAGTCTGGACACCGCACGAGGATACTTTGGCAACCTGCTGATTCAGTAAGTTGGCAGCGCCAGTAAAGCTGCCCGTGTCTACTACCGTCAAAAATATCTCTATATCTTCTGTTTTAGCATGTCCCATCATCATGATGACCTTTACAAAATTGACAAAGGTATTTTGTCATTTGTGCTGTTTTTTGCAAACTATAAATCGGTCAAACTACGCGCATCATTTAATTATTAGGATGTCGTTATGCCACTCGCTTTATGGGCGCTTACTCTAAGCGCATTTGCAATTGGGACAACCGAATTTGTCATTGTTGGATTGGTACCAACTATTGCCGCAGATCTAGGCGTGAGCTTACCTTCAGCAGGGTTGCTCGTCAGCCTATATGCTGTCGGCGTTGCCATCGGTGCCCCTATACTTACCGCACTCACTGGCCGCTGGAATCGCAAAATAGTACTGATGAGCCTAATGTGTCTGTTTGTCATCGGCAACTTGCTGGCTTGGCAAGCACCCAGTTATGAAACCTTAATACTTGCCCGTATCTTGACCGGTCTGGCGCATGGTGTGTTTTTCTCTATTGGTTCCATGATTGCTACCAGTCTCGTCAGTAAAGAAAAAGAAGCCAGCGCAATTGCCATTATGTTTACCGGACTTACCGTGGCGCTCGTAACTGGCGTACCTCTTGGCACATGGATTGGACAGCATTTCGGTTGGCGCGCTACGTTTTTGGTCGTCTCAGTACTGGGCTTAATCGCTTTAATTGGTAGCGCGATATTAGTACCAAAAAACCTAAAAAAATCTATCCCTGCAACCTTCAAAGAGCAATTACAAGTCATTGTAAAACCGCAATTACTGCTGGTCTATCTAATGACTATTCTCGGCTATGGCGGTACGTTTACGGCATTTACCTACCTAGCACCTATCTTAGAACAGCAAACCAAATTTGCGCCATCAGCCATTGGTCTCATTATGCTCGTATATGGCGTGTCCGTTGCGATCGGTAATATCTGGGGCGGCAAACTTGCAGATAAACGTGGCCCTATTAGTGCGCTTAGCATTATATTTAGCGCCTTAAGTGTCATTCTTTTATTATTCACCTTTACTATGCAATCCAAGATCGCTGCTGTACTCACTATTTTGGTATGGGGTGCTTTTGCCTTTGGTAATGTACCGGGCCTACAAATCTACGTGGTCAAACAAGCTGAAAAATATACACCGAACGCTGTCGATGTCGCTTCTGGATTGAACATTGATGCATTTAATATCGGTATTGCACTGGGCTCAGTCATCGGTGGTAGCGTGGTTGAAAATATGTCACTGCAAGATACAGCTTGGATCGGTGCTGTTATCTCTTTAATGGCATTAGCGGTAACACGCTATTCAGGTCTACTTGATAAGCGTGCCCTGCAAACATCATAGAACCTTTCAATGTAAAACTTTTCAATATACAACCTCTCAACATAAGGGTCTCAAACTGTCTATACAGTATGAGACCCTATGAATGTTATGAACAAACCATATCTATATCATCAGACTTATACTGATGCGGTTTCTGTTCTATCTTCTTCACTAAATGTCTCATCGTTCAAAACCGTTTTATGATTTAAGATAGCAGATGGCAAATCAGAAAAATGTAGCGTATCGATATTGTTAGGCTTCACCGCAGTGACTTGTACCACACCGATCGTGCGCTCCAAGAATCCCCCTTCGCAATAACAGAAATAAAACTCCCATAGTCGGATAAAGGCATCGTCATAGCCAAGCGCTTGAATCTCTGCACGCTGCGCCATAAACGCAGCACGCCAATCACGCAGCGTGTACGCATAATCGAAGCCATAATCATGCAATTGTTTGACGACCATATCGGTTTGTTCAGTAAATTGTGTCGTCAGTTCTTGGTTTGAGAGCAGACAACCACCTGGGAAAATATGCGTTTGGATAAAATCAACTGAATCGATATAGTCTTGATAGTTTTGATCATTAAAGGTAATCGCTTGCAGCACCATGAGACCCGTCGGTTTTAGCAAGCTATTACATTTAGCAAAGAATGTCGGTAAATATTCATGTCCCACCGCCTCAATCATCTCAATGCTGACCAGCTTATCGTACTCTCCCGTCAGCTCACGATAGTCTTGCTTAAGAAGCGTGATCTTATCAGACAATCCTGCCGCTTCGACTCGTCTCTGCGCCTCGTCATATTGCGCATCAGATATCGTAGTAGTAGTCACATGACAGCCGTAATGCTTGGCCGCAAAGATAGCAAAACCACCCCAGCCTGTACCAATCTCAATGACACTATCATCAGCACTCAGCTGTAATCGCTGACATATGAGCGATAGCTTGTGCTGCTGAGCATCGCTAAGCGTCACATCAGGCGTCGGATATACTGCTGATGAGTACATCATGGTATCGTCCAAAAAACGCTGATACATATCATTGCCCAAATCATAATGCGCTAGGATATTAGATTTAGAGCCAGATTTATCATTGCCACGCAGCTGATGCTTTGCTTTCTCAAATGCTTTACTAATACCAGCAAAACGATTCTCTAGTTTATTGAGCACTGCTAAATTGCGAGCCGCCAAACGAATCAAACCTGTCAGATCATCCGTATCCCACTCACCATCGATATAACTGTCTGCTAGCGCGATAGAGCCACCAAGTAATAGCTGACGATAGACAGCAGGATCATGAATCTGTAGCGTCACATGTAGCGAATGGCGACCAACTGCCGAGCTACTAGCGTCATTAGTAGCTACTTTGCCAAAGCTACTTGTCTTAGGTTCCTGCTCGTCAAATGTTTCAATCAGGGTGAGGCTACCAAACTGAACGTGCTGTAACGCACGAAAGATAAGCTTTCTCGCTAAGTTATTCACACTATTGCTGACTGGCTGTAGTACAGCGCTTTCATTAACCACTTTGCTCACACGAGCAGTTAACTTTTCTAGTTTTGTGACTGGTGCTCGATCGGTCGGTCGTGCTGGCATCGTGTATTTATCCTTGTTTAAATGCTTTATTTTTAGTGGTTCATTTTCAGTAGTACATTGACAAAATTTTTGGATTGTTGATATTTAAAAATTGCTGTAAATATAAGATATTTTTTGCGCTCGATACTGCTGGCTGCTTTTCTACTGTCTACTTTTCTGTTGACTTTCGGCCAATTTTTCATCGTAGTTGATATACGGCACCTTTTTAATCGCATAGAGCTTAAACGCATGCCAATAAATACGGGTTAATGACGTCATATTCATCAGAGGGTTTTTTCGCAAGCTATGACGAACGGCATCTTCTGTCATTGGCACCCCTGATATCTTTATACCAGTTTTTAGCACTTCACCGCGCTCATCACTGATATTGATAGCGATACGCACTTGTAATCCAGTATTAGATTGCTCATCCGTTTTAGTAGGTTTTACCGTAACTTGCCAGCGGTACAGCTGATCGATAGGGTTAAAAGGTGATACGTGAAAGTCCTTGTCATGACAAAAATCAGTATCCTCTCCTTCTAACAAAAACCCGTAGTAATGGCGCTTGTCCCATGGCGTATTAGACACTTCAGCCAATAGATGAGTTGGCGTTTGCTGCGCATCAAACCCTAAGTAAAAATTAACTGGGCTAAAGTACATGCCCGCATTACGGCAGATAAGCAGTCCCAACATATCGCCTTCAGGTGCGCTCCCCGCATATTTCTCGAATGCTCGGCTTAGGCGTTTTTCTAGTGCTTGAACAGACTGTCCATTACTATCAGGTTTTCTATCATCGCTTAGGCTATTATTACTCTGTAGATCAATATGCTGTAGATAGTCATCAGCACAGAAACGTTGTAGCGCCTTTTTCTTTGCTGAAAATAGAGGTAGACCTTTTGCTAGTAGCTTTTTTGGTAACACTGTGCGTAATGGTAATTTTTCTAAAAACTTACTCTCATCAAATGCTGCCGTGTTAATTTCAGGAAGTTCCTTTCCTCTCGCAAGCGCACTAATATTGACGCCCCAATAGCGATAAGGGTAAACGAATTTATTCACACTAGGTAGCAGCCGACTGTGCCATGTCGTGCCCTCAAGCAATTGATGCGGTAAAGCAGTGGTATCATAAGAAGACTCATGACTTGGCATAGCATTGGTATCTTGAGCGGACATGGTCATAAATAGTCTCTTGTGTAACGGCGTACTTTTTATATGGCAAATCTTTCAAAACACTTAGAATACATAACAGAATTAATCGTCATATTATTTGGTTTTACGGCGACCGAATAAGCCACGTTTCTTATATTGGCTCGTATCAGTAGTTTCATTCTGCAAACGATCAGCATACTCAACCAGCTCCTGGTTGGTTGTCGCTATGGTGATTTCGCGCTTATTCAACCTACGTAACTTGGTATCCGCTTTTATAGGTAAGTCTTTATAACGAAACGGCGTATGCGCGCTATCAGCGTCAGGTAAATGGGCTGGGTCAACCTCGTCTTTTATATCAATATCAAGACCGAGCGCCTGACAGACACGTAGGCCACTGCGTACGCCATCTTCATGAAAGCCATTAAACCAATAAGCCCCGCAGAAATGTGTGTGCGAACCGTTACCAGAGATACTCGACCATTTAGTCTGCGCCTCAATCATCGCAAGATCGAACACTGGATGACTGTAATCGATGCTCTTAATTATCTGCTTATCATCGACGCTTTTGTTGTCTACAGCTGGATTTAATGTGACCAAATAATTGTGTTTTTTGGTCAAGCGTTGCAGGATATTCATGTGATAAGTCAGCACTGGCTTTGCAGGTATCTGTGCGTTTCCAGCCGCTTGCTCATCCTTAGCATTACCTGAAGTTGTTTCATCTATTAAGTAATTCCAGCTTGCCCATGCCAGTGGTTTCTTAGGTAAAACACTGGTATCGGTGTGCAGTACAGCCGTGTTTTTGGTAAAGCGGAAATGACCTAATACTTCAGATTCATCGGTGCTGGCATCCTTTAAAATCTTTAGCGCAGTATCTGCATGACAAGCAAAAACAACTTCATCGAATACAAGATTTTCACTACGATTGTCAGTGCTATCTTTGTCCTGCACTGTCAAAGTCACTTGCTCACCATCACGAACTACAGACTGTACTGGGCTATTGACTCGTATCTTGCCACCCGCTTTAATAAAGCGCGGAATCAGTTTATTGACGTACTGCTTTGAGCCGCCTTTTATCGTAAACCACTGCGGACGATTGACCACATCGAGCAAACCGTGGTTGTCAAAGAATTGTGCAAAAAACACCAGTGGAAATTCTTGTACTTCGTCTAGACTGGTTGACCAAATGGCCGAGACCATTGGCAGTAGATAATTATCAGTAAATAGCTGACCATATTTCTTTTGTGCTAAATAACCGCCGAGCGTTTGTTCTGCAAAGCTACTGACATCTTGTCCTTGAGAGCGTGCGCTGTCGTAATCTTGGCGTAGCTGCTTAATATGCTTATTAAACTGTAAGATATCTTTGATAAATTGCCAGAATTTTGGATTAAGTACATTTTTACGTTGTGACAATAAAGTATTGAGCGTATGACCATTGTATTCAAAATGACGTGCAGTATTTTTGACAGAAAAGCTCATATCCGTTGCCTGAAACGGCACCTGCAACTCATGAAGCAAACGAAAGAAGTTCGGGTATGTACGCTCGTTAAAAACAATAAACCCTGTATCTATCGCACTACTCTCTACATTGCTGCTCTTTGCTTTTTTACCGTCTTGTAGTGCCACATCAATCGTATTTACATGCCCGCCGATATAATCATTGGCTTCAAATACCGTCACATCATGTTGCGTACCTAGATAATGAGCGCATGTCAGTCCTGACACACCTGAGCCGATGATAGCAATACGTTTTGGGGTAGTCTGATGGTCAGAATCTGTTGTAGCATCGGTAGCAATCTTTTGGTTACTTGCACGCTTGAAACGAGTAAACGGCATAAAAGCATTCCCTTCTGTATTTTTCTGTCGATATGATGGCTGAGAGTTCTACTGATAGTAGATTATTTTTTATTAAGTTTTTCACTAACTTGCTGCCAGACCAAATCAGGCAACGTGCCCAATGCTTTTAAAGGCATGGTTAGTTTTTTTGGAAATTCAATCACCTCATGCCCACTTTCGATACCGTCGCGTATGGCTTGACTGGCCTGCGCTGGCGTCTGAATAAACGGCATCGGAAAGTCATTCTGTTTGGTCATCGGTGTTTCGACAAAACCAGGTACGACTAAGCTAACTGACACATCATGCGGAGCAAGGCTAATCTGTAAGGTCTTCATCAGATAATGGATAGCAGCTTTTGAGCTACCATAAGCTTCAGCGCGCGCAAAAGGCACATAAGCAGACGCTGAACCGATACCGACCAAGCGACCTTTTGAAGCGATTAGCTTTGGCAATACCCCTTCGATCGCATGGGACAAGGTACCCATGTTGACCGACATTACTTTCATAAACACACTGCTATCAAAGTTCGGCATATCTAAGTACTCGCACATGCCAGCACCGCAAATTGCTAGATCGATATTGTCGATTTTTTCAAAAGCTTTGATGACCTTTTCTCGATCCATGAGGTCTAAATCAATCGTTTCTGCGCCTAACGCCTTAAGCTCAGCCAACGCTTCGTCGTCACGGCCAACTGCATATACATGATGATCCGCTAGCAGATAGTCTTTTGCCAACTGCTTACCAATGCCTGACGTCGCCCCAGTAATGAGAATATGTAATTTTTCAGTAGAATCTGTCATCGTAAACATCCTTTTTGAGTATTCTTATCTTTTTAAGTATTTTCATAATATGGAATTAATGCTCTTAAACTGATTACCTAATAAAACCTTAGATTTTTGATAACAGCTAGCTATTATTGTTATTCTTCGCAGATATCATTGGTCGCATTTCATTAAGCTATAAGCCATTTTATTTAACAAATCTAAATAATTATAGTGGTCGGCTACAGGTTTATTGTTGTGTCTTCGCAATCATATGGGCTTAAGCTTAAGCTCAGCGTGTTATTTGTCATTTTTACAAGTACCCTGCTATCACAAGCAACAACACAAGATTCTGTTACTAGCATCATAAGACAGCTCAATATCAGCATGCTATAATGCAAAAACTAGCAATCGCGTCGTTTGCCGATGCATCATCACCATCATCTATAATCGAATGACCGCCGTATCAAGGTAAGATAACACTATCTTTTTTCAAACTGCATGACATCTTGTCCTGATAGCAATGAAAACGTTATATAATTAATATCAGATTTTCACCAACCCCACCCTCATATAAAAAAGGATCTCTCATGAGCGAGTTGCAACTGTCTGACCGCGTCAACAACATCCAACCATCACCTACGCTAGCGATTACCAATAAAGCCAAAGAGCTAAAAGCAGCTGGTAAAGATATTATCGGTTTGGGCGCTGGTGAACCTGATTTTGATACCCCTGAACACATCAAAAAAGCAGCAATCGACGCAATCAATGATGGCTTTACTAAATATACAGCTGTCGATGGTACGCCAGAGCTAAAAACAGCCATTATCGAAAAATTCAAGCGTGACAACGACATCAGCTATGAGCCAAACGAAATCCTAGTATCGGTCGGTGGTAAGCAGTCATTCTTTAACCTTGCTCAAGCATTTATCAATCCTGGCGACGAAGTCATCATCCCAGCACCATATTGGGTCAGCTATCCTGACATGGTTATCATCGCAGAAGGCGTGCCAGTCATCGTCAAATGCCCAGCTGAACAAGATTTCAAAATTACTCCTGAGCAGTTGGAAGAAGCCATCACTGATAAAACTAAATTGTTGGTATTAAATAGCCCATCTAACCCAACGGGTATGATTTATACGTTAGATGAGCTAAAGGCCATCGCTGAAGTATTGAAAAAGCATCCACAAGTCTATGTAGCTTCAGACGATATGTACGAGCACATCCGCTGGACAGGCGATAAGTTCTACAATATCTTAAACGCGGCACCTGAGCTAAAAGATCGCGCCATTATCTTGAACGGTGTGTCTAAAGCGTATGCGATGACGGGCTGGCGCATCGGCTATGCGGGTGGCCCTGCTAAGCTAATTGGCGCGATGAAAAAGGTACAGTCACAGTCTACTTCATGCCCGACATCAATCAGCCAAGTGGCTGCCGAAGTTGCTATCAGTGGTGATCAGAGCGTACTAGAGCCGATGGTAGCCGCTTTTGAGAAACGCTGTGACCTAGTCGTAGATGGTCTAAATGCCATTAAAGGCATTACCTGCCTACGCCCTGATGGCGCATTCTATGTATACCCAAATATCGTACCGCTCATCAAAGCGGCTGGCCTGTCATCATGTACTGAATTCTCAGCATGGTTATTGGACAAAGTAGGCGTAGCAGTCGTACCTGGTGATGCGTTCGGTCTTGGCGGCTATATGCGTATCTCGTACGCTACTGATGAGGCAACATTGAAAGATGCCCTATCGCGTATCGAAAAAGCAGTGGCTGACTTAGACGTTGCTGAATAAATCGTAAAAAGCAACGAGTCTTACCGCTGTTCATAAAAAAGACGCCATATACATTCTATAGGGCGTCTTTTTTTACGCGAGTCTTGGGCATAACTAGGAAAAACACGCTATCTCATCATTAAACTGACAATTTTTACTAATTATGCAAAAAAAGGCTTGACGTATTTTTTAACTTTGCTAGAATACGCCCCACTTAGCAAGAACTCGTTAGAGACTTCTAAGGCTCGTTGTAAGCGATTAAACACTTACAGCCTATTCTCCAATAGCTCAGTTGGTAGAGCAACGGACTGTTAATCCGTGTGTCCCTGGTTCGAGCCCAGGTTGGAGAGCCACATTTTAGTAGTAAATTTCTTGAGTCAACTTTGATTCAATTATGGCATTTGCCAAAACCCTCATCAATTTGATGAGGGTTTTTTTATGCGTATCATTTAGGGTCTGTTGAACATTCAAATGTGGTACTGGCAGTGACTATTTTTTAGACAATACGCAGTGAAATTTTTGACGCCTAGTCGTTCTAGGTTAGACAATTTCGCCATATATTGGCAAAAAACAGCCCTGTCCTCCACTCGAGCACAGCTCTCGTCTTGCAAACGGGCAAAGCAGTGCTTTACTCGATCCGTTCTCAAGGCTGATGCTAAAATCACCTCAAACGTTGTTGTAAGCCTAGTTAAGGTCTCGACATTATCGTCGGTTTACGCCTAATTTGATGCGATTTTCGCGATCAGCAGTCCTAATATTTGAATGTTCAACAGACCCTAATATTGTTTATCTATTTTGCCGCTTTGATAAGCGCTAATCACTACTTTGTCTCATACTTGATTATGACCATAATATTTAAAAATGAATATCATTGTCACGATAGGATATTACTGTAGCAAGTTATCTATTGGTTAGCTTAGCTTGGCAACATTGTTAGCATTGGCAACCAGAATACCAATGCCAACAGTGTCACTAACAACACAGGTGGCGTGACCAATAGACCAATCTTTATATACTGTCCCCAGCTGATCTTGTAGTCCTTCTCTGCCAATACATGTAGCCATAGTAAAGTAGCCAGACTACCAATCGGCGTAAATTTAGGGCCCAAATCATTACCGATGACGTTGGCATAAATCATTAGCTCTCGCGTTGCAGCAGGTACTTGTGCTTGATCAATCGCAAGCGCGCCGACTAGGGTTGCTGGCATATTATTCATAATAGAAGCAACTATAGCAGACAAGAACCCAGTTCCAACCGTAGCAATGACTGCGCCTTGTTGTCCCAACCAGTTGAGTACTTGCGCCCCATAAGCAGTAAGTCCTGCATTACCCAAACCATATACCACCAAATACATACCAATTGAAAATAGTACGATTTGCCAAGGTGCTTTACGTACTACATCGCTTACAGAGACTACCGCACCATGCCCCCCTTGCCATATACGACCAGCGATTGCCATTAACGCGACAGCAGCGATACCCGTGACCAGTGAAATAGGTAGTCCTAACGGCTCCGTTGCAAAATAGGCGACCAGTAGTGAGCCCAATAGTGGAAAAGCAGCTCGAAAGACCAATGGATCGGTAATAGCAGACTCTGGAGCGCTTAACTCGCTAGTCGAGTAGGTTTTTGGAATATGACGTGCATAGACAACCCATAATACCAGTAGCGTCGCTAATACAGACACGATATTGACCGGTACCATCACCGCCGCATAACGACCGAAACCAATATCGAAATAATTGGCACTGACGATGTTGACTAAATTTGAGGTGACCAATGGCAGACTTGCCGTATCAGCGATAAAACCAGTCGCTATAATAAATGCCAGAGCTGATGGTGGCGAAAATTTCAGACGTAGCAAGATAGCGATGACGATCGGAGTCAGTAGTAGCGCAGCACCATCATTGGCAAAAAAGGCAGAAATAAAGGCGCCGAGCACGACAATCATCGGAAACAACAAGCGCCCTTGTCCATTGCCAAGGCGTGCCACGTGTAATGCTGCCCAGCCAAAGAACCCTGCTCGATCTAAGATAAGGGAGATGATAATCAGCGCCACAAAAGTAAAGGTCGCATCCCAGACAATATCCCAGACGATACCCACATCTGATAGCTGCACGACGCCAAGCGCTAACGCGACTAAGGCACCACCCATGGCGCTCCAGCCGATACCCAATCCTTTAGGTTGCCAGATAACTAAGACTAAAGTGACCACAAAAATAGCAAATGCAAGCATTGTACAACCTTACTTAAGCTGATTTTATTCAGCCGATTTCATATAGGGAGTTAGATCGATTAGGGGGTTAGATCGATTTTTGATTGACGCGGCTCGATAGTTCTTCAGCACTCTCGACGCGTTCTGAATAACGATCAGTAAGATAATCTGAACGTCCGCGTGTGAGCCAAGTAAACTTTACTAGCTCTTCACAGACATCAACAAGACGCAGATATAACGGAGACATATCCATGCGATTGTCGTCGTTGAACTCTAAGAACGCTTTGGGTATCGAAGATTGGTTGGGGATAGTAATCATCCGCATCCAGCGCCCGAGAATACGCATTTGATTAACTGTATTAAAGCTCTGACTACCGCCGCTGACTTGCATCAGTGCTAGGGTTTTACCTTGAGTTGGACGCACGCCACCTAGTGACAGCGGTATCCAGTCGATTTGCGCTTTCATAATACTGGTAATACTGCCGTGACGCTCTGGACTCACCCACAGCATGCCTTCTGACCACTGCGCCAGCTCCCGCAATTCTTGCACTTTGGGATGGTCTGAGTCTACATCGTCAGGCAACGGCAAGCCGGATGGATCAAACATTTTTACTTCACAACCATACCAACGTAGCAACCGGCTAGACTCTTCAGCGGCCAATCTAGAAAACGAGCGTGCACGGACAGAACCGTATAGCACTAATATTTTCGGCGGATGACGTGAGTCATTTGGCGCAACCAGAGACTCAATGTCGATAGGTTGAAGATTATCTATATCAATATTGGGCAAATCGTCTAAGTTAAATTCTGACGAAGCAGTAGATTCGGCTTCCAATACTTGGTCAACCTCAGTGTTTATCATGAGTAATAACCTCGCCGTCTTCTTTTGTGAAGCTACTTACTGGATTGGCTAGTAATTCAAACACACGCTCTGACGGACGGCATAGAGCAGCGCCTTTATCAGTCACCACGATAGGACGGTTGATTAAAATAGGATGCGCAATCATGGCGTCGATAATTTGGTCGTCAGACAACTCAGGATTATCTAGACCAAGCTCATCATTGATAGCTTCTTTGCTTCTTAATAGCTCTCTAGGCGAAATCTGCATTTGTGCCAATAGCTCAACTAAGCGGTCGCGCGTTGGTGTATTTTTCAGATATTCCACCACTTCTGGCTCTTCACCTGATGCTTGAATAATGGCAAGCGTGTTACGAGAGGTACCGCATTTAGGATTATGAAAAATTAATGGTTTCATAGTGTTTACACCTATTTTATGTATTTATTGAATTGATAATTGGTTTAATCATTACTTTGCTCAGCAGACTCATTTACTCTGCAGCCACTCAAACTATCCATGAGTGACGCACATAATTCTGGATGTCCCGCACAGCAATCTTGCAA
This sequence comes from Psychrobacter sp. 4Bb, assembly GCF_002836735.1. Taxonomy (GTDB): domain Bacteria; phylum Pseudomonadota; class Gammaproteobacteria; order Pseudomonadales; family Moraxellaceae; genus Psychrobacter. The sequence continues at coordinate 117,316 of NZ_PJAS01000076.1, forward strand.
CAGAAACTGGATGACGTTATCCATATGTGATAGCGAAGCACGATAGATAATCTGTCGGCTATGACGCTGTGAGACCACCCACCCTGCCCGTGCCAGCACCGATAGGTGGGCTGACATTGTGTTATGAGGAACAGAGAGCTGACGGGCTATTTCTCCCGCAGGTAGGCCTTCAGGCTCATGGCTGACGAGCAGCTTAAAAGCCTTTAAACGAGTATCTTGAGAGAGCGCAGCAAAGCTTGCAATAGCATTAGTTATTTCCATATGTCCAATAATACAGACATATTAAAAATAGTTCAATATGTTTTGAACAAGGTTATTATTTCCTAGAGACATCAGGCATTACTGATCATGGCACGACGAGTCAAACTATGATAAGCAATGCATTTTAAGTATTAGAAATTATCAGTTTCGGAAATAAGACTGGATAGGGATAGTATTAAATAATTTGATGCTATGGCTTGATATAATATTACCTGCCCCGGCAACTTATTATTTTTTTGCGCGTTTAAATACCCTACCAACATGAATCAAGCTGATTAGTTTAATCAATGGTTTGATGAGTAGTTGTGCGCTGCCAAGGATAAATAGCCATGTGCCGTCTGTCCTCAGCCCCACTACCTACCATTTAATAACTTTATTTCACCTATAGAATTTTTAGTCCTGAAAAAAGCATACATGAGACGCTAAATATCAATCCTAAATAATATCTAAGATCTTGATTGAAAGGCATTATCATCGATATTTTAGGAAATGATTTAACAACGTAAACTTTACTTTCATTCAGACACTTTAACAGTCTCGCATTAGCACTTTCATAGCTAAGCTTCATCACAGAATTCGTAGAATTAAGTAAATTACTACTATAGTTCTCTTCTGATACCTCATATTCGTAGACTATATTTATAGAGTGCCAATGTCCTAAGCAAAACTCTCTACCAACAGGAGATATATTATATGAAACAATCTTAAAGTTGATTTTCTCTCCAAATAAATAGACAAATGCATCGACTAAAAAAGTACCCACTATAATAATAGTGATAAGCGAAGAAAATAAGAACATGGTATATAGAAGAAATATTTCGTACATCAGCTGAATCGCTATAATTTTTTTATAATCATTCTTACAAGAAAAGGAAATATTATAAGAATATAAGTAATTTAGAACTATTTTTGTAAACAACAAAGCAGAACCTACAATGCCAAATACAAAGAACCGTATTAGAGCAGTTATAGCCTTCAGAATACTAGAATAGTGAACTTAAATGAATAGTGACTTACTTAT